>JAVXWN010000244.1:0-20766 GCA_032230645.1 Acidobacteriota bacterium
CTGGCGGGCGGGACGAGTCGTTTGATAACATGCCACTCTCGGTCGGCGAGGTCGCTGGGGTAGAGTTGGTAGCTCATCCCCGTATGCTATCTCAGCCGGCCGAGCCCTTTTAAAACGCCCTCTAAGCCCGAAGACCGCGCGCACCCCGCCGAACGCAAAGCCAAACATAAACGACGACCGGGCGACGGCGAGTAGCCTTCGCCGGAGACGAGCGGCTTCTACAAACTCCGCACGCGGCACGGCGCTAAACTCATCGCGTATCGAAAGACGCACGCGCGCCTCGCACGTCGCTTGCGCCTATGAAGGATGCAGACAGGTCTTCCCGGTCGAAAAGCGGCGGCGGAAAACTTTTCTGGGGCGTGGGCGCGTTTTGACTTTAAAATCTCGCGGGTTCGTGATTAATATATCCGCGTCAGCAGGCATTCCCTGATAGCCGGCACAGCCGCCGTCATACGCCGTCATACCAAAATCACTGAGGAGGCTTCAGTAATGACTTATGTCGTTTGCGAACCGTGTGTGAACTGTCGCTACACGGACTGCGTGGTCGTCTGCCCCGTCGAGGCTTTTCACTTGGACGATACCGCCGTGTGGATTAATCCAGAGACATGCATAGACTGCGACGCGTGCGTGCCCGAGTGCCCGGTCGAGGCCATCTTCGCCGAGGACAAGGTGCCTGAAGAGTGGCAGCACTACACGGCAATCAACGCCGAGAAGTCTCTGAGCGGCCTGCCGATCATCAGCGAGAAGCTCGACCCGCTCTGTTAGGCGCGTGCGCGCATGTGTTCGACGAAGGGACAGAGGTGATGGTATTGAAGGGCGGCTCTGGAGTGAGACGTGGGCGGCGTTGGTTGGGCGCGCTTGCCGGGCTCGCGGGGCTGACCGCGGGCGCGGTCGGGGCCACGCTGCTGCTACGGGGCCGGAGGGACGGGGTGGAGAAGGACAAGTCAATCTATCCGGAGTACAATCGCCGCAGCACAGACCGCTGGGCGCGACCCGGCATGAGCGTCACGATGCGCGCCGAACTGATGCCCGGCCGCAGCCGCTCCGAGCGAACCTTCCGCATCGCCGAAGTCATGCCGAGCGGCCGCGTCCTCCTCGAAGAGTTCAACGGCGAGCACGCCGAGACCGAGTTCGAGCCGATTCGCTAAGACCGACTCGAAGAAGATAAAAGTCACGCTGTAAGAAGGAAGGGCATCGTCTTCATCGCGATGCCCTTCCTTCTTACAGCGTGACTTTTATCTTCAACTTTAACACTACCACTCGTACTCGCGGCCGGGCTCCATCGCGGAGAGGCGCGGGACGCCGAGGGCTTCAAGCTCTTCGATGAGTTGGCGACGGAAGGAGGGCTTGAGATGCATGGCGAGTATGTCGAGGTCTCGGTGCGTGAGCTTCTCAAGCTCGCGGCCGACCCCTTCGGGTGTGAGGTGGCCGGAGACCTCGGCGAGTTTCGAGAGCGAGTTCGGGAAGGATGCTTCGATGAGAAGCGCGTCTACGTGCGGCTCGCGGTTGACGACGTGCCAGAACTCTTCGGTCGCGGATGTGTCGGAGCTAAAGGCGACGGTGCGCTCGCCGTCCGAGATAACGAGCCCGACGGTCGGAACGATGTGGCTGACGGCGACGGCCTTGATTCGCAAGTGCGCGACGCGGAACTCTTCGCCCTCGCGGAAGGGGACGAACTGCATGACGGGAGTGCGGCCGTTGTCGAAGTTCTGAAACGGCGGGTAGACCATCCCATTGAAGACATCGCGCTCGACGATGCGGCAGACCTCCTCGGTGGCGTGGACGCGTATCGGCTCTTCGAGAAAGCCGAAGAGGTCGTCAACGAAGATGGGGAGCGTCGCGATGTGATCCATGTGCGGGTGCGTGACGATGACATCGCGCACCGCCCCGCGCTCCGCCTCCGTGAGCCCGACGGCGATGCTCCCCGCGTCAATCGCCACGCGCCCGTCAACGATGAAGCAGCTTAGTCGCTGCTCCGGCGAGGCGTGCCCGTCGTCGTCAATCGTGCTCGGCAGGAGTTTGATCTTCACAGAGACGAGGGACGAAGGATGCGGGATGAGAGATGAATAAGAAAGCTTTTCGTCTTTTTATTCATCTCTCATCCCGCATCCTTCATCCCTTCCTTTCAAGTTGCATACGCAGCCGGTAAATCTGCTGCACGTAGTCAGCCTCGCGCTCGGCGTCCGTCGTGCCGTGCGAGGCGATGCCGCGTGCGACGCGCGAGCGGTGGAAAGCAAGCTCGCTGGCCGCGCGGTTGAAGCGCGTGCGCGCGCGCCACACCCGAAGGCCGCCCCGTGTGAGCGCGCGGTAGGAAGAGGCGGCCCGCCCCCGCACCGAGCAGATGCATTGATACTCGGCCTCTGGGATGAGCCCGCACGCAACGTCGGCGCGTAGGTGCTCGCGCAACATGCGCCCCTCGCGCCTGAGCGAAAGGAGGATCACCAACAGCATGCCGAAGAAGGTCGGCATCATCACGAGGAAGTAGGTCAGCAGCACGTAAGCGCCGTCGTCGTACATGCCCGTCAGTCGCGACGATGCGTTCCAGCCCGCGTGCAGTAAAACCGCGAGTGCGAACCCCGCGACGGGTGCCGCGAGTTTTGTCGCACGCCCGTCCGACTGCGCTGCAAGCCCCAACCCCACGCCCGTCATCCCCGTGAACAGCGGATGCGCGAAAGGCGAGAAGAGCCCGCGCACGATGAAAACGCCGAGCGCATTGTTCTCCGCCACGGCCATGCCGTAATACTTGACGTTCTCGGTCATAGCGAACCCGAGTCCGACCATCGCCGCGTAGACGACGCCGTCGGTCACGCCGTCGAACTCGTCGCGCCGCCAGAAGAAGAGCATGAAGAGCACGAGCGCCTTCGCCGTCTCTTCGACGACGGGAGCCGAGACGATCATGCCGTATGACTCGGCCGTCGTCTCGTCTGCAAGCAGGCGGACGAAGGCGACGCCAAGAGAGTTAATGACGATAGCGAAGAAGACCGCGACGAGCGCGCCCCAGAAGAATGCGGTGGCGAGCATCCACGGCGGCTCCGGTTCATAGCGGTCGAGCCAGAGCACGAGCGTGACGTAGACGGGGACGGGCAGCGCAGCCGCCGCGAGCCCTGCGATGAAGGGCACGGGCCCCGCTTCGTACCCGATTAGCCAGAATGTGAAGAGACCCGCCAGAAGCGCCGCCAGCACGGCCACCGAGATGAGCGCCCAGCGGAGCACGCCGCGCTTGCCGACCGGCACGGGCGGCGTCACAGTCATCTGCGGATAAAGGGGAGCGGGGAACTGATCCATAAGGACTGACTGCGTGCGACGCGAGGCAGCCTTCGCGCACGCGAGGTCTGGAGCGCGAACGCATTCGACTGCGCGGCTAACCTTGCGAGTTCAGGTAGAGCAACAGAATCAGGAGGCCGCCGATAAGCAGTACGGCCACGAAACCGATGACTGCGAGTAGGACTGTGTTGCCTCCGCGCGAAACCTGCGCGGGGGCCGCGTTGGTCTGATCGGCGCGTGCGGCTTGCGCCGCCGAAGGCCGGGACGGGGGTGCGACGGGCAACTGCTGGCCGACGACCGTGGCCGCCAAGTCCCAACCTTCGCCGCGGCGCGCGCCCGCGTCAGCCATCCCCTGCACAGCGCCGCACTTCGGACAGAAAGCCTGTTCGGCGCTGACCGGGGCATCGCACTTATAACACCGCGTCTCCATCTCGGAACTCCCCTTGTCTGTGAACGAATTGCGCCGGGCGCAAACGGAAGGCAAGTATAAACACATCAGAGCGCGACTTCCAACCTGAATTTGTCGCAGCCGAAGCGCAAGTGCATCTACGACGTGACGAGGACATGGATGGACGCGTCCGCCGGGAAAGTCTATAATCCGGGCTTCGGCCGTCGCGGCCCCGAGCAGCATCGTCAACTTCCACTTATAAGATAGACGCGCTCCGCGTCATTTTTCAGCCGGAGAGAAATTTTGCCTACCAGTCCAGCCGAGCAGGCGGCACAGCAGCGCGCGCGCAACCATGCGAGCGGCGCACGCCGACGCCCGCAACCGCGCATGCCTTCGACGGCCGGATATATGTTCGTCGCGGGTGGGCTCGCGCTCGCGCTCTTCTGGTTGATCTGGATGCTCCTGCGCTCGGACGGCGACGACGCGCCGTGGATTCCGGCGGGTCTCGCTGCGGGCTTCGTCATCCTCTTCGCCGCCGCCGCGCGCGAGGTGGTGATGCGCCGCGCATGGGCGCGCTACACGCGCGAGATGGAGTTGGTGATGGGAGCGGGCGAGCCGGGGCGCGGCGCGTTGAAGACGAAAGCAGCGGCGACCAGCTGGCCGGGCATGCAGGCGCAGGTCGCGGCGCTGCGCAGCCTGCAACAGCGGCTCGCCGAACTCGACGCGGCGGGCACGCCAGAGGCTCATCACGAAGCGTACAAGCTCTGTGAGCAGTATCTCTCCAACTCGGACGAGGTGTTGCGCGGGCAGGGAGGCGCGGCGGAGATGCGCGCCGCGCTGCGCTCGGGGCAGGAGCGCGTCCGCGCCCTGAAGCGCAAGCACATGCTCGCGTGGGCACGGGGCGAAACGACGCGGCTCACGCAGGAGGCGCAGCGGCGCGTGCGCCCCTCGGACAAGATCGAGACGGCGCAGGGCGCGCTCGAAGTTCTGGGCGAGGCGCTCAGGGTCTATCCGGGCGAGCAGGAGTTGTTCGACTCTTCGGTCGCGCTGCGCAACTTCATCGCGTCGGTCAAGGTTGGGCAGTGGGTCGAGATGGCCGAGCGCGCGGCCTTCCGCGGTCTCTACGCTCGCGCGGTGGCGCGCTATCGAGATGCGCTCTTCTACCTCTCGCGCGCCGACATGAGCGAGGACGCGCGCGACGAGGCCGCCGTGCGCATTCAGCGCGAGATAGAGATGCTGCGCGCGCGCGTCCGCACCGCCGACGCGGTCACGGACGGCGCAGGCCACGACGCGTCCGAGGGAGGTGAGGTGCTTGGTTGATCGCGCAGCGCTGCCCCAAGTGTCATAGCTCACGCGTGCGTCGGGGTTACACGGACACGCCGCTGCTGCTACGCATGATTGGCGTTTACAACCTCTTGTGCGACAATTGCAACCTTCTGTTCAAGGGCTTCGCCGTGCCGGGCACCGTCCCGCCACGCGGCAGCCACCGGCACCGACGGCGCGGCCATTCGGGTCACGACGGCCGCCCGGAAGTTTGAGCCCTTCTGAAGTTTCGTCGCGGAGCAGCCAACGCCCGCGCAAAGGCATCTAGAGTTTCTGGTTTTCAACCGGCGGTTCAAAGTCTTCGACGGATACGTGTGGCGGACTCTCAGGCAATCGCTCCTGCGCCCTGCTTCCACAGGAAGGTGTTTTATGAAAGTGAAAAGCGTTCTTCTCTTGCTCACCATCTGCTGCTTCACCTCGACGGCGTCGGCGCAGGACGGCGGCTCCTCCTCCGCGCCGCAGGTGCCCATGGTCAACGCGGCCTCGTCGGGTGCGCCCTCGCTTGACTCGATGGGCGTCAAGAAGTATCTGCTCGGGCCCGGCGACGTGCTCGACCTGCGCGTCTACAACGAGCCGCAGTTCAACGGCCCGCTCGTTGTTGACGACGAAGGTAACGTTGCGATCCCGTTCATCGAATCGCCGATTCGCGCGCAGTGCCGCTCCGACCGCGAGATCAAGCAGGACGTAGTCAAGGCGCTCGCCAAATACCTCAACAAGCCGCAGGTGAGCCTGCGCGTCACCGAGATGAAGAGCAGGCCACCGGCCGTCGTCTTCGGCGCGGTGCGCTCGCCCTCGCGCGTCCAGATGCAGCGCCGCGTGAAACTGCTCGACCTGCTTGCCACGAGCGGCGGCATCACCGAAGCGGCGGGCGGCGACATCCAAATCTTTCACACCGAGCCGCTGATGTGTCCCGAGCCGGAAGACCTCGCGGCCGTACCCGTAGACTCCTCCAAGCCTTCCGACCCGACACAGGTCGGCTACGACATCTACAGCTTGCGAGAGTTGAAGGACGGGAAGACCGAGGCCAACCCGGTCGTCCGCCCCGGCGACATCGTCATCGTGCAGGAGGCGCAGCCCGTCTACATCATGGGTGCCGTGCGCTCGCCGCAGGGGCTCTACCTCAAGAACGGGATGCAGCTCAAGCAGGCTATCGCTATGGTCGGCGGCCTCTCAAAGGATGCCAAGGCCAGCTCCGTCGTCATCTGGCGCAAGAAGAAGGGACAGTCAGAGCCCGAGAAGATGCTCGTCAACTACAACGACATCAAGAAGGAGAAGGCGAAGGACATCGAGCTTCAACCCTACGACATCGTCGAGATACCGGACAACTCGGGCAGCATCGCCAGCACCTTCAAGGGGATATTGATGGGAACCCTTGGCAGCTCGGCACAAGTCTTGGGGCAGACCGTCGTGCCCCGCGTTATCTACTAACGCGCTCCTTTACTACGCGCGGGCTTGCAGTGGAGGTCGACCGGCGTGGTCGGCCTCCACTTTTTAGTGACGCGCGCAGCGTCCCGCCCCGGTTGGCCGCACGGCGCGCGCGTGTGATAGATTATCGGTTTCGTCAAGGCAGTTATTTTTTTCGGGAGAGTATCTGATGAGTAGAAACTATAGCCGCGCCGCGGCCGAAGGGACGCGCAAGAGGCGTCGCCGCAACTCGATCCTGTTGAGCGCCGCCGCCGTCATCGTCATCGTCGTCCTTCTGGCACTTGAGCAGGTGGCGCTGCTCTACCTCATCGCCACGCTCGGCGTCGCGGCGCTGCTGTTCGTCGTCGCCTTCGCAGACCTGCACGGCACGCCGCAGACCGCCGCCGCAGCAACCGGGCCTGCACCCGCTGACGACTCGGCCGCCATCGCCGACCGCGTCGCACGGCCAACGCCCGCCGCTGGTTCCTTCACCACCAACGCCCCGCGCAGGGCCAAACGTCGCCAGAGAAGGTAAGCAGCCGCGCGCCGGACGAGACTGGAACCGCGAGCGCAAGCGAGCGGCCTATATGATTGCGAAGCGTCTACCGAAAATTTGTATTTAAAGTCGCGGCGTGCCCTGCTATGATTTAGTTGCCGCTTGGAGAGCGGTGCCCGGCCTCACCTCCGCGGACTTAAACTCCCCGCCGGTTCTTTCCCCAGAGCTTGAGCTTATACGACAAGGGTTTTTTGTCTATGCGCCTGCTTGCCACGCTGCTGATTCTCGCCGCGATGCTTCTCGCGCCGGTCGCTCCGGCGCGCGCATATACCTTGCAGTACACCAACACGTCCGCCACCTCGCAAGTTCATTGGCCGACGACGAACATCAACGTCGCTCTCTCAACCTCGCTCAACAACCCGCCCGCTTTCATCCACGCAACGGGAGCGCAGGTTGTTCTGGCCGCGCGCCGCGCGCTTAGCCGCTGGGCGCTGGCCTCGAACATACAGTTCAACGTTACGACGAGCGCCGCGCAGGATGCGGTGGCCGATAGCGTTAATCTCATTACCATCGCCGACACTGCGAGTAACCGCTCGCTCTTTACGACGGGCGTGCAGCCCGGCCGTGCGCGCGTCACCTTCGACACGTCGGGCAACATCGCGGAGGCCGACCTCGCCGTCAACCCGCTCGTGACGCGCTTCGACGCTTTCGGCAATCAAGTCAACAGCTTCTTCTCGACCGACGGGACTGCGGACAGCTACGACCTCGAATCCACCTTCGTCCACGAGATCGGCCACATGCTCGGGCTCGAACACTCGGGCATCGTCGCCTCTACCATGCAGCCGCGGCAGGGAACGAACGGCACTTACAACCTGCCGAACTTCATCACGCGAACGCTTTCGAGCGACGACGTGGCGGGCATCCGCGCCATCTACGGCCCGCACACGGGGCTTGGGAGCATCGCGGGGCGCGTGGGCTACAACGCCACGACGGGCACGGCCGCCTTCGGTGCGCACGTCTTCGCGGAGGACGTGGCGACGGGGCGAGTCGTGGCCGGTAACGTCGCGAACGCGGCGGGCAACTATCGCATTGATAGTCTGCCGCCCGGACAGTATCGCGTCGTCGTCGAGCAGTTGGACGAGCCGGTCAGCGCCACGCAGATAGGCTCGAACGGCGGTGGCTATCCGGCCAGCGCGATTGCCTCGCAGCCGCCCTTTCTGACGACCGAGGCCGGGACGGTCACGGTCGGCGCGGAGGCCACGACTGCGCTCAACGTCGCAGTCACCGGCAGCACCTCCATCATCAATCCGAAATTCATCGGCACGGGTTCGAGCTTCCAACTCTCGACGGTCGCCGTTCCCTTTGTGCCGGGGCAGCCCACGACCATCCTCGTCGGCGGCGACAACCTGACGCTCGTTCCGTCAGCGGGCGTCAGCATCAACTCGCCCTTCATCACCGTGTCGAACGTGCAGCAGTTGGGCGGCTTCGGCATCCCGGTCATTAGCTTCGACATCAACCCGAGCATACTGACGACGCCGGGCGAGTACAGCGTCCGCCTTCAGTCATCATCGGGGCAGGTGGCTTACGTCTCGGGTGGGCTGACGGTTGACCTGCCGAACGCCATGCCCGCCGCGCAGAACCTCTCGGACAACTCGCAGTTCTTCGTCGCGCAGCACTACCGCGACTTCCTCTCGCGCGAGCCTGACCAGTCGGGGCTCACCTTCTGGACGAATGAGATTGAGCAGTGTGGTACCAATGCTCAATGCCGCGACATCAAGCGCGTCAACGTCTCGGCAGCCTTCTTCCTTTCGATTGAGTTTCAAGAGACGGGCTACCTCGTCTATCGTTTCTACAAGGCCGCTTACGGCAACATAGCGGGCACGCCCGTGCCGGTTCGTTTCCAGCAGTTCTTCCCCGACACGCAGGAGATAGGGCGCGGCATTGTCGTGGGACAGGGCAACTGGCAGTCGCAACTCGAAGCCAACAAGCAGGCCTTCGCGCTCAAGTTCGTACAGCGGCCCGAGTTCGTCGCAAAGTATCCGACGACTTTGACGCCCACGCAGTTCGTTGACGCGCTCTTCGCAAATGCCGCCGTCGCGCCTTCGACGACCGACCGGCAGACTGCGATTAACGAATTCGGCGGCTCGGCCAACACGGCCGACGTGGCCGCACGCGCACGCGCACTGCGGCGCGTGGCCGAGAACGCGGCCCTCGTCCAACAGGAACTGAACAAGGCGTTTGTGCTGTTGCAATACTTCGGCTACATGCGGCGCAATCCGGATGACGCGCCCGACGCGGACTTCTCGGGCTACAACTTCTGGCTCGCGAAGCTCAACCAGTTCAACGGCAACTACATCAACGCCGAGATGGTCAACGCCTTCATCACCTCCATCGAATACCGGCAGCGCTTCGGCCAGTAAATCGAAAGGACGAGCAAGCAAAGAGAAGGCGGGCGGAGTTGCTCAAAGCTTCTCCACCCGCCTTTCTCTGTCCGCCTGACTGGTGTGTAGTCAGGGCGAGGCGAACATCTCGGCCTTCCTCTGACTTACAAACTCTTCAGGTCACCCAGCAGAATCCCGTCGCCCAACAGGATGCCGTCCGTCAGGATAATACCGTCCGTCAGAATGATTCCGTCGCTCAGCAGGATGCCATCACCGAGGAGGATTCCATCTCCGAGCAGGATACCGTCCGTCAGGATGATGCCATCTCCGAGCAGGATGCCATCCGTGAGTATAATGCCATCGTCCATCAGAATGCCGTCCGTTAGGATGATGCCGTCACCCAATAGAATCCCGTCACCAAGAAGGATACCGTCACCCAACAGAATCCCGTCGGTAAGGATGATGCCATCGCCGAGCAGGATGCCGTCCGTCAGGATGATGCCGCTGCCGAGTGGGTACTGTGTGGAGCGCGTGGTGCCGTCGCCGAGAAGTATCCCGTCGGTGAGGATGATGCCGTCGCCGAGCAGTATGCCGTCGCCGAGCAGGATACCGTCACCCATGACGATGCCGTCGCTCAGAAGGATTCCATCGCTCAGAAGGATTCCATCGCTCAGGAGGATACCGTTCATGAGGACGGGCTTCTGGTTGAAGAGCACGCCGTTGGAGTAGAGCACGCGGTTCGCGACCGCGACCGTCTCGCCGCCGATCTGGTACGAGCCGCTGAGCGTCGCGCCGGGACGCAGCACCTGCTGCCCGGCCTTGAGCTTGTCAGCGTTCGGAACGAAAGAGCGCGCCAGCCCCACGGCCGCCGCTGCGTTGACCTGACCGACGCCCTGCGTCAGCACGTTCGCCGTCTTCGATGCGAAGAGCGAGTCGGGCAGCGCGTTGGCAGTGCGCATCAGCGCGGCCTTGACGAGTGCGGGCGTGAGCGACTTGTTCGCGTCGAGCATCAGCGCGATTGTGCCGCTGACAACCGGCGCGGAGAAGGACGTTCCGTAGTAGGTGTAGTAGGCGTTCTGGAGCGCGCCTGCTGAGGTAGGCTGCGCTACTCGGTCGGGACGCTGCGCTGCCGTGTTCGGATTCTCCTGCGACATCGCCGCGACGATGCCGCGGCCGGGCGCGACTATCTCGGGCTTCATCAGGTGGTCGAAGGCCGTCGGGCCCTTTGATGAGAACTGCGCCATACCATCGTCGGAGCGACGGATGGTGCCGTGCGTGTCGGAAGCACCGACCGTAATCGCGTAGGGACTGTTGCCGGGGCTGTCTATGGCACCGAAGACCGGGCGATAGATGGGATCGCCGTTCGGCTTGTGGCCGATGATCTGGTCGGTGTGGCCGTTGTTACCGGCGGCGGCGACAACGACGATGCCTGAGGTGACGGCGCGCTCGACCGCCCTACAGAGCGGGTCGGTGTGATAGGACTCGCGCACAGGCGTGCCGAGGCTCAGGTTCATCACACGGATGTTGAAGCGCTTCTGGTTGACGATGGCCCAGTTGATCGCGCCCAGCACCGAGCTGGTCGTGCCCACGCCGTTCTCGTCCAAGACCTTCAAGTCAATCAGGCTGGCTTCCGGCGCGATGCCCGCGAAGCTGGCTCCATAGCCCTTGGAGGCCGCGCCGTTACCCGCGGCCACGCTTGCCACGCCCGTACCGTGACCGTCGCGATCCTGCCCGTCGCTCATGATGATACCGTCCGTCAGGATGATGCCGCTACTGTGAACCATACCGCCGCCGGTGAAGTCTACCGTGGCCGCGACGCGCGACTTACCGTTCTTCTGGAAGTCGGGGTGCGAGGTGCTGATGCCGCTGTCTACGATGGCGATGCCGACGCCCTTGCCGGTCACGCCGGGCATGTTCTTGAGACCTGCCTGCGCGAGCGCCGCGCCGGTCGACTCGCGCGTTACGGCCATCGCACCGGCGACCTTGCGGTCAGGCGCGATGTAGGCGATGTCTTCGCGCGCGGCCAATTCGGCAAGCTGCCTTCGCGGTACGACCGCAGTCATCGTGTCGAGCGCTTCGAACGTGCGACCTTTCTCGCCGCCCTTGGCCGCGACTGCGCCCTCTTGTGCGGCGGTGGGCCGACCCTTAGTCTGGATGACAACGCGCACGAGGTCGCCTGCTGCGCCCGTCGCGTCGAACTCGGGGGCGAGCTTCGAGTGGCGCTTCGGCGCATTCTTCTTCGCGGGGGTGGCGGCGCCGGCCGCAAGCGGTGCGATGTAAGTGGCGGTGAGTGCCATGAGGATTAAGCTGGAGGTGATTCGACGCAACATTGTGTCCCTTCCTTCTTTGGCTCCCCACGCCTGCCCGCGTGTCTTAGGGGAATGAGAGCCGCATACGATTCTAAAGAATTGCTGACCGTTGGCAGGTTTCGCGCCCGGACTGTGAGAGCCGGACTTAAGAGGTCTAGGCCGCATCACTCACGAAACCTGTCAACGATCTGCCTCTCCCTATTTCAATAAATGTGCCACCAAAAACAACCCTCTACCCGTCATCCTCATAAGAGCATAACCCCAAATTTTCAAACAACTTACCCAGCCTCTCGCCCCCACCCCTTCCAAACACCCCCGACCCTTCATTTGGATACCAGGTATCCAGCCTCCTGCAACAAAAATTGTATTCCCGGATTTTCCCCAAGAAAAACGAACAAACCCCATTTTGACTACCACGTATACACTGTTAACAAGGTATACAGAAGTGGGGCTTTGCCCGAAAAGTACGAATTCAAAGGGACATTTCGGGCAGACGGTGAACTTGTCGGGCAAAAGGGTATTCTGCCCGAAAAGTACCCCGCCGCCCTTAACGCCGGTATGGATACTATCGAGCGGCGGCAGAAGTAAAGCGGATGCCCCTGAGTGAATTAGAAAAGGGAAGAGGCCGATTACAACAATCGGCCTCTTCCCTCATTCTGCTACGGGCTTGCCCTCCCTAGCCATGTCGAGCGATGCTAACAAGCATCTTGGTTTGAGGAGGCAGGCATGGCCGAAGAGAATAACACTCCTGTTGAAGAACAATATCCTTCACTAGACTTGGTCTACCCGCTCGCCATCGCGTCCTACGACACGATGGCGAAACGGCTCGACGCAATAGACGGGCGGATACAAACACTCACCGCATTCGCTCTGACTGCAGCAATCGCCGTCCCGACCATAGGCAAAGGTCAAAACCTTTCCCTCTATTCAATATGGTTCCAGTTGGCGATGGGAGGGCTAGTGCTTGCTATCCTCGTCAGCGTATATGCACGCCTGACAGGGAAGGTACGGATGCTCAAGCCAGATAATCTGTTGAAAGGCAGTTTGCACCTACCTCAAGCGACATTTAAGACTTACGCTATTCACTACGCTGCAGAAGCGTTCAAGGCTAATAACAGTCAACTCGAACGCAAGTGGAAATTAAGCGTCGCCAGTATGATTATTTTCGCTCTAGCCCTCGGTCTTCTGTTTGTATGGTTGGGAACGGGTAGTCAGACTTAACATCACCATCAAACGGTATCTGATTACTCGGTGGCGGCGGCGGGGGTGGTGTCTGTGGTTCCTGCTGTGGCGATGACGCCGGTTCTTGAGGATTGTTTGTGGGGCTATCTTCACTCATTTGAGCGTTACTCCCTCGATTCGATTTGCTCCGATTCTATCACCGCAGCGTCATTAGGGGAATCGGCGCAGTGCTCCCTCCTCGCATCGGCCGAAAAGTTATAAATCCGAATCCTGCCAGAAGTTCGGCTCGATCCCTAGCTCATAGATGGATTGAATCACCACGCAGATGTTGTGACAGAGCACCTTCAGCAACGCTTCGTTTGTCTGCGCCTGCCAAGTCTTACTCCGCACCCTTTCACCGAACTTGGCTTTTATCATCGAAAAGGTCGTCTCGACGTTGGAACGCTTGTGGTAGTGCTGCTTAAAAGATTCCTGATTGTATAGATAGAAGTGGAGCATCTGCTTCCACACCGAGGGGCTACGCTTATCCGTCGCCGTCGCGTTTGACCGGAAGTCGATATACGGCATCCCGCCTTTGACGAGGACGAGGCTCAGGTTCTTGTTTGATGAGTACGCCTTGTCCGCCGCGACTGACTGGAGGGGGAAGTTACGGGAGGTCGTCTCTAGCAGTGGCTTGAAGTACGGGCTATCCCCGGCGTGGGCGTGGCTGACCTCTGCCGCCGTCACGATGTTGGTCTTGACGCCACACATCAGGTGAACTTTCACCCAGTCCTTGCGGTTGACCGTATCGGGTAGCTTGTCGCCGTGCTCCATCCGCGCCTTGCCCCACTTGGCATCACTCCATCGCTGATACACGCCCGTTGAGAAGCCGGAACTATCCGCCGCGAAGTCCCAGTCCACTTCGCTGAGTGGTCGGCTGGACTCGATGACGAGTTGCTTGAGGTAGGGCGTCACCATCGGATATCCGAAGTAGTCGAACATGCTGTTATACGAGGGCATCTTCGTCAAGTAGCCTTTCTCGTGGGCGTCTCGCAGGTCGCTGTTGAAGCGCCTGCCTGAGATGGTCGAGTAGACTTTGAAGGCGGATGCGAAAATCACGTCCGCGAGCGGCAGGCGGCGACGTCCCATGCCCTGCAAGGGTTCTTCTATCCCACGGCATAGCTCATGGAGTAGAAGCTGGAACTTAGCCTTCTCGTTGACTTGCGCTGCATTGTAGGCGTGCCACTCCTGCCGGTACTTAGGCTTCTCGGTCTTTGGCGGGACAGGGAGTTGCAGGCCGCTCTCGCGTTGCAGGGCATACTCGACGGCATAGATGTGTTTACACTTCTGCCGATTCTCTTCAAAGTCGGGACAGGTGCAGGTATTGATGAAAAGATTGACGAGGTACTTCTTCGGGCTGGTTTGAGAGGGAACTGTCCAGATGTTTCCCTCGCGGGTAATTTCCGAGTCGGAGGCGATCTCCAACCCCCTGACGGCTCTGGCTTCCATTACACACCTTGCTTTCTCCTCCGCGTCGGCCCACAATAGAAGCTGTCCAGACTGATTGCGGGCTACCGCGTCGGTTGTTTCCGAAAGCCCTTGCTGGTTGCACCCGGCAGGGGCTTTTGGGTGTTGACTATCTAGGTCAACAGTACCGTCAATGGTGGGTAAAATCAACTGAAAAGCCATAGCTAACCTACTGAAAATAAAAGTTTTAGCGGAAAAGCGTCCAACAAGTTTTTAGCTCGATCAGTAGCCCTTTGAGTAGCATCAAGGCGAAGCTGATGATGCCTGCGGCTCGGATGAGCCGACGCTCGATGTCGTTGAAGTTAAGGCGGTGTTTCCTTTTCGCCATGTGACGCTCCTTACTCGCCCCGACAAATTTATTGATATTTTGGACTTGCAAAGGTGGGCCGCCGATAGTAGTGTGACGCACGTCGGGCCACCCCCCGCCAAAAGGGAGGTTCGATTAGAACCGTGACTAGATTTTGGCTACGGGGGCGGCGTTCCAGCGCCGCCCTTTTCAATTCCACCCCTTTCAAAACTCCCCTTAAAACAAAAAAAGCGAGCGACCAGCACAATGAGTTCGCCATGCGAACTCGATCATTGCTAGTCCTCGCTTTTATCCACTTCAGCGGGGGCTATCCGCCAAAGCCTGCTCAGAGATTCGCTAATCTCCAAGTCTTAAATTGTCGGATGCATCTTACAAGAAATCGGATGAGCTTACAATCCCCACCGCAAGAATTATTTCGAGTAGAGAGCATTATTCTGATCAAGTAGTACCTTATTCTCGCCGGGATTTACCGTGACTTTGTAATTCCAGAAGGCGGCGCTCGACCGCGTCTCCGCAATCCCCATCAGCCAGTACTCGCCGGGTCTGAGCTTCTCGAACACGGCACGCCCCTGAAAATCGGTCTGTACAGTTTGCACGATGTGGGGCGCTAGAAAAACTTGCGAGTTCGACACCATCGGAATCAGTTTTTTGTCCAAAGGTATCTCGCGCTCCGCTGATAGTTTGACCTGTTCCACGAACATATTCCAGTTAATGACTGATAGCGCATATATCATTTCTTCTCGACTGCTGGTGTTCTGCTTTTCCTGCTTCACCAAAAATGGGTCAACATCGAGTAAGTAAAAGTCTTGGCGCGCGACTGGCTGCGGGCCTCCCATCGTGTAGACGATTTGTGCCTCCAGATTCAAGGAGGCACTATGCGAACAGGCCGCGCCGGATAAGCAACACAAGATGAAGATGCAAAGTAAGGCTCTGCGACAAGGGCACGGGGTTAAATTCATCATCATCCACCTTCCTTCTACAATCTCGGTTATAATCATCCACACATGCGAGCGCGCAGAGGCCCAAGCGGTTGAGCGTCCGCGTCGACGGCAGCGTCCCTAACGCGCCGTTGACGCTCATAGTCAACAGTCAGGATTTACACCTAAATAAGTGCGAAAGTAAAGCGCGAGAATGCGTCCCACAGGGAGGGCTACTCTGATGGGACGAGCGCCACGCCCGCACCCTGCGCGCCTCGCCGCCAAGCTGCTGGAGATACGCACAAAGCTCGGACTCACGCAGCAGCAGATGTTCGAGCGATTAGGTGATACGGGGACGCGCCTCTACGCGCGACACGTCGATGACTACGAGAAGGATCGGCGCATTCCGCACTTGGAGGTCGTGCTCGCTTACGCACGGGCAGCGGGCGTGTCGATG
Organism: Acidobacteriota bacterium; assembly: GCA_032230645.1. Classification (GTDB taxonomy): domain Bacteria; phylum Acidobacteriota; class Blastocatellia; order Pyrinomonadales; family Pyrinomonadaceae; genus QHXN01. The sequence continues at coordinate 15,935 of JAVXWN010000244.1, forward strand.
GAGATGATTATTGACGACAAGGTGGATTTACCTGCGAAGCTGCAGAAAGGGCGGTGAGAGCCTTTGGATGAATTAGGTTAAGTACATGACTATCCAAGACAAAGCTAGGCAAGAAAATGCTCGGAAGGCATATAAGTTCTTACGGGAGCATTGCGAATTGAATCAACCTTTCACAAAGAAAGAGTTGATGACGGCAGCAGGGTGGGCTAAAAGTACCGTCGAAACTTATATAACAAAGCAATGGCGTGATTTAGTGGAGCGACTTCCTGACGGAAAAATTCTTGTAAAGCCGGATTTTCAAAGATTCAGTGAAGAACAATTCCTTGATCTAGCTACCCAAAATAGAAAGGTTTTTTCGAAGTATCGGCGGGTGAAGTACGATGATATTGTAACCTACGAATTTCTACTGCCTCTTACACGCGAAGACCAGCTACGCAAAGCACTGGATGAACTTTTCTATAAAGACACGGTGCGTCATAGATTATTAGAAATCGGTCTGACGAAGGCTGCCTCATTCTTACCAAGAGGAGAAGAGGAATCTGACGATGAGTATATTGAAAAAATTTGCGGGGCTGTCTCACGGCATTTCGGTGGATATTCGATCAGCCACGTTAGCGGGCGATACAGAGCGGCGAACTTAACAACCAGAGAGAATGCTGCCAGCATGCTCATCCATGACGAGCGTTACATAATAGATGAGACAACTGCTTCTGTACGCTTCATAATTCCGCTCGAAGCAACGATGACGGCAGAGCCTGACAGTACGTCAGAGGGTAGTTTATTTGAGCCCGCACAAACCTCAGATATCGGTAAGGATGTGAACAAGGAAATTTCACTAGTACGCTTCCTCTTCTTTGATTTATTCGTTGAGGCGATTGTTCGCATGGTTAAAGAGGAAGATGAAATATGGCTGGTTGAAGAAGCTGCCGGTAGTCGCATCTTATACGCTTGGCGTCGGGCCTAGATTTAGGGGATGAGAAAACTACGAGTCTTCGAAGATGGAAGCTAGTTGCCAAGCGAGGCCGCGCGCTGGTCTGTAGGGAAGCGATGGCAAGAAATCGCTGCAAAATACGACCAGTTATCGAGGGGAGCTTAAATTAGAGTTTGCCCTTATTTGCCTTAGCAACGAATTGTTCAAGAGTGACAATTTCGACCAATTCGCTGTATTTCAAGTATTCTTCCAACCCCTTACCGACATAAAAGTTCCGTAAAGTCCAACCATCCCCACCAAGCACGACGTAAGCCTTAATAAATTCGCCGTTACTCTTCCTAACAGCATCCATTAGGCAAATCACTTCAAAAGGCACCTTTTCCTCTGCTGTGCCGCCTACTTGTTGCCACTTAAGAGAGACTAATATGCGTTGACCATCCTTCTCCGCGATGGTATCAACCTTATGTTTTCGCCCGCCCGGACGCGTTCCTATTACAACTTGGTTAGTGTAGGTGTACTCGCCTAGTGAAAGGGCGTGTAGCACCATGTTCTCTAAAACGCCGCCTGTGCGTGTGTCGCGTGGAGACATGCTCCGAATTATACATTTTTTACAGCTAAGATCTCACGCGCTGCGGTGCGGTCGCCGTTACAACTGATTCTTCGGGGCGCAGCAAAGAACTCCCATTTAAATCCGTACTTTCGTTGGGAATATAATTGAACAATTCTGTCTGTTGCTTGATTAGAGAGAACCACCGGCACGTCCTGTCGTGCCAACCATTCGACAAGACGCACTTGATCATCCCAGGTAAAGCCGCCGGCACTATACTTGGTGAAGTCCACGTCGTAGGGAGGATCGGCGTAGATGAAATCATTTGATTGAATAATTAACCGCTGAAAATCTTTATTCTTGAAGACCCAGCCTTTAAATACTTTCCTGTACTTCTCAAAATCACGCACATAATTGATGTTGGAATGTTTCCCGAACGGAACGTTGAAAAATCCACGTCGGTTGAATCTGCACAGGCCATTGTAGCCAGTGCGATTGAGATAATAAAAAATCTGTGCCGCCTCGCTGCTCTGATCTTCACCTTCTTGAATTAGGCTATTGAAGCGATCACGATTCTTATTGAAACTATCCCTATCGTTTCTCGCATCAATCGTGAATTGAAGGCCGTGTTTGATTTGGCGGTAAAAATTAATAAGATGCTGATTTACATCATTCAACAGAGCACGCTCAGGGAGTAGTCCAAGTGTGACGGCCAAGCCGCCGCAAAAAGGTTCGACTAGCCGACGCTGCTTGTGCTTATGCCAGAGTGACTCAAGATGGGGAAGGAGCCAACGCTTGCCGCCAGCCCATTTTAGTGGCGGATTAATGGATGGTGCTTCGTCAGTATGCCCGTTGCTTTTAGCGAGTTGAGGCTGGATGGGGTGCTTATCGAAAAGCGTGGGCGTTGTACTCATCGAGTTTGCTGTTCCTTTTTGTCGCGTAGCCATGCCTTAACATGAACGGCTTACTTCACAACGTCCACCTTTATCTAGCTTTCCTGTTGAGTTCTGACTTGGGGCCGGGCTTTCTCCTCTCGAAAGCCTCGACCTCGCTGCGGTAGAGGAGCACTTTACCAAATAATCTCTCGGCTCGTAAACGTCCCCTCTTAATTAATTCATGTATAGCGGCGCGTGATACCCCCCGCATCTCCGCGGCCTCCACCACAGTGACGAACTCGGCTGTATCAATGACTTTACCTTTACCGCCTTTTTTCTTCATAGCCGTCAAGTTATCTTGACAAATATCAAGGGCAAGCGCATCTTAACAGTTGTCAGGATAACTTGCAACAAGAAAAGAGAACTGCTTTACACCAATGTCAAGCTTATTGTCGTTACAAGCAGATGTGATGAGGTTAATGGTGTGCCTCGATTACTTTTCGGGCAACCCTCAGACATATCGGGCAACCCTATTACTTTTCGGGCAAAACGGACTTGTCGGGCAAAGCCAGAAGTGGGGGCTTTGCCTAAAAATAGCTTCTTGCCCAAAAATTAGGTGAGTTGCCCAACAATTCGCTTACCGCTGACACGGAAAGGCCGCACACGTGCCCTTACATGTGCGGCCTTCCGGCACAGCCCGCCTGTGAGCGGCGAGCGTGCCTAGAGATGCGTTGCCCTTGACGCATCCCTTTCTTTAATCGCGGACGTAAATGCCCATGTGCTATATTCCCGCTCGATCTAATCTTTGAAAATAAGGCAACGGTCGGATGCGTAACTTGTTGGCCTCAACCTCAAGGGAGTGATGAGCGCCGCCGTTCGAGATGAGAGGTTCATACTCACGGCGGAAAAGTTACGCAGAGACATTCTAACCGGATATCCGGTTAGAGGCAAGCTATATCTCGCGCCGTTAGGGGGTAACTCCTAATGGGCGAGAGAGCACGTCAGAAGCCCGCACGTCTAGCCGAAAAGCTTGTGCAGATTCGGACGGCGTTAGGGCTTTCTCAGAATGAGTTGATTAGGCGTTTAGGTGTTGACCTCACACAGAATCGAATCTCTGATTATGAACTAGGGAAGGGCGAGCCGCCGCTTGCCTTGCTTTTGAAGTATGCGCGGGTCGCCGGGGTGTGTTTGGAGAGGTTGGTTGACGACGATCTTGACTTGCCCGCGAAGCTGCCCGGTAAATCTCAACACCGGCCTTAGACGGTTTCAGAGTTTGAGCAAACAAAGACGCCCGGCCTATCAACAGGCCGGGCGTCTTTGTTTGCTCATCCGTAGCCTTACACGGCCACGAGTTCGTCAGCTACAGTCAGACGGCTTACCTCATACTCGGGTAGGGTCAAAGCCGCCTTAACGAAAGCCTGAACCCTACTGGCACAGCCGAGCAGCACGAAGAACGGGACGATGTAGACGAACCATCCTCCGCTGTTGATAACAACCGCCCGAAACATCGCGGCCCCCGCCTCTTTTCTAATTCGCTGCACTTCTTCGAGGGGACAGGCGTCAAGGAGTTCGCGGCGCTTCTGCACACGCTTTCTCAGTGCCGCATTCTCCTGTAAATCAATTTCCGCTCTCACTATCAGGTCAAGGTTCGTCCGATGAAGTAGCGTGATCGTGTTATTAATCACGCCCTGCATTACGTTGAAAACCTCATCCGAAAATTCATCGCCTTCAACCACCTTTAAGCGGCGCAAATCATCGCGCAAGCCGAAAAGCTTAAAGCGAAGATTGAAGCGCAGCGAGGGGGCGATGATGCCTTCGTAAATGAAGTGAAAGGCGGCAAACACAATGAGCGCGTAAAGCAAGATGGTCATGGTTGTCGCCCCTTTCTAGGCGCTGGCAAACGGCGAGACTCGCTAGATTCAATCTGTGCGGGCGTTGCTTGCGCCTGAAGGTCGTTTCTTTCTCGTGAGACGCGCCGCATCTCAGCAGTAATAGCGCGTCGTTGCCATTTCACATGAAATGCCCAACCGGAAGCAAAGACCAACGCTAATGCATATCCTAGCAGTTTCCCGTTTTCGAGGTCGGCCAGTATTTGAAATACTAGGCGCGACACGTCAACGGGGGACATTCTGACAAGCATTATAGCAAATAAGAACCCCAAAAGCGCAGGCAAAAACTGCCCCTTGTTCAAGGACGCAACTAGAACGTCCCTAGCTGCCTGTGCGATGCCGACTTCGTTGGTGTTGGTTTTCTTTGTAGCCATAGTGAGAAGGTGGAGCGTCAGTCTTGCTTAAGCGGCGGTAGAATGTACCACCGCATCTCTCATCATTCAATAGGTGTTACGCCACTTCCATGGGAGACGGAATAAACATGGTATCCCCCTGCGCAAGCTCCTCATCTTCGGTAGGGATGGACTGCCGCAGGTGCGGGGCTGGGTCAAAGAGTGGTTGAAGTGATGAGATAAAAAGGTGGACACACC
>JAVXWN010000247.1:0-6799 GCA_032230645.1 Acidobacteriota bacterium
CTGGCGGCTCGATAACTTCTGGCGCGCGGCCGGTCTGCTCGCGCCCGCGATGCTCGTCGTCTCGGCGCTTCTCGTCACGCTCGGATGGTACAGGTCTTCGCTCGACTTCGGGCGTTGGGAAGGGGGACAGTCAATTCTCGGCTCGCCCGTGCTCAGCCTGCTCTGGGGGCCTCTACAGCAGTATGCGCTTCAGGGCTTCATCAACCGTCGCGCACAGGTCGTCTTAGGGCGCGGTTGGATGAGCGTGCTGCTGGTCGCGCTGCTCTTCGCGCTGTTTCACCTGCCGAACCCGTGGCTGATGTTCGCGACCTTCGCGGGCGGACTGCTCTGGGCATACGTCTACCAGCGCGCGCCGAACCTCCTCGCCCTCGGCATCAGCCACGCATTGATGACATGGGTGCTCGTCTCTTCGGTGCCTCCCTCAGCACTACACAACCTCCGCGTCGGCTTTAAATACTTCGGCTGAATCGGTATTCATCAGAGTTTGACATAAAACATCTTCGGGCTGTACGTGTTCAACGATGCTTTGCTATAATCCGCGCGCCGCGTATTTGAGAACGGGTTGGGCGGTCGCTGCCGCGCTTCGCAAGAAGGGCGGGAGAGGAAAGTCCGAACACCGAAGGGCAGCGAGCCCGCTAACGGCGGGGCGCATGTGCGGTCGGGACGCGAGAGCGGACACCCGGCCACGCGTGTGACGACAAGTGCAACAGAGAACAGACCAGCCAGCGGGCCTCCCGTTCGTCCTTCGGGACGAATTAGGGGCAGCGGGTGATGGGTGAAACGGTGCGGCCCTTCGGGGCTTAAAGTAAGAGCGCACCGGCGCGCGTGGTAACACGTGCGGCCAGGCAAACTCCTCGCGGTGCAAGACCAAATAGGGAGGTAGTCAAAGAGGGCTGCCCGTCCGAACGCGCGCTGAGTCTTTCGGGGCTTTCGCGCGCTACGCCTCCGGGTAGGTCGCTTGAGCCGTGTGGCAACGCACGGCCTAGAGGAATGATCGCCCATCCGAGAACCCGTCCGTGGGTTTCGGAGGACAGAATTCGGCTTACAGACTCGTTCTCGAATGCGCGGCAACCAAAGCTCTTTCAACCTTACGCCCTGCTACCTCATGGGGTAGACACGTCTCACGACATCAGGAGAAGCTGAGAATGGCGAACCGTAAAGGCGTCTTCATCGGCGCTTACGTTCCCGCGGAGCTAAAGCGCTCGCTACAGCAGCGCGCCACGAGCGAACACCGCACACTCTCGCAGGAGATCACGCGCATCCTCGAAGAGGCCGTCAAGGGCCCGCGCCTGCCGCCGAACTTCGTCGAGCGCCGCGCGCCCAACCAGCGACCGCGACGACGCGACAGCGACCCGCTGCCACGCCGCCGCCGCGACGACCTTCCATACAAAGGCTCGGAGGGTCGCGGCGAGGATTGAGCACCGGCCGCACTGACGCGCGGCGCTCGAAACCGAAATTCACCTCTGCCCCTGAGCCGTCGAGGCGGAAGCGCTGGCGGCTCAGGGGCATCTGTCTTTTAAAAGTGGCACGCCTTTCACGTGCGCGTCGCCGCCGAAAAAACTTTCTGCTAAACTTCCGTGGCAACAACGAAAGTCTGTAGCGATGGCGGATAACTCTTCCCTCAATAGCAAGGCACTCATCATCGGCGCAGCGGGCGTAGTGCTCGGCTTCGTCATCGGCTTCTTCCTTGCTAACAGTCTCAACCGGCAGGAGCAGGATAAGCTGCGCGGGGAGGTGACTACTTTGCGCGCAGGCGGAGCGTCGAAGGACGGCGCTGCCACGGGACGCAGCGGCACGCAGACGCAGGCGGCGGGCGATGAAGACGACTCTTTCCCGACTCTCACCGACGAGCAGTTGCAGAAGGCGGTCGCGCAGGCGGACGCCGCACCGGGCGATGCGAAGTTGCAGAAGAAGGTCGGTCAGGCGCTTTACGTCTACGCATGGCAGAAGAGCAAGACCTCTATCCTTCCCGAAGTGGCGCGCATCCTGAACCGCGCGCACGAGCTTGACCCGAAGGATTCAAGCACGAGCATGATGGCGGGAGACGCACACTTTCTTATCGCGCGCAGCGGCGGCGACACGAAGCAGCTTGCCGCCGCGCGCCATCTCTACGGAGCCGCGCTCGACATCAAGCCCGACGACGCGGAGGCGCGGACGAAGCTCGGCATGACCTACTTCTACGACAGCCCCTCCGACCCGCAGAGCGCCATACGCGAATACCGCCGCGCGCTGCAATCAGACCCACGGCAGGAGATGTCGCTCCAAAACCTCGTGGGCGCGCTTATCGAGACCGGAAGTTTCGACGAGGCGGCGAAGCGGCTCGTCGAGTTGGAGAAGACGAACCCCTCGAACCGTGAACTCCCGAACCTGCGCGCGCAGCTTGAACAGAAGAGGAACGCGGCGAAGGAGAGAAAGTGAAGTATCTTTTCGTCCTCGCCCTGTTCGCGCTCGCCGCCTTCCTCGTCTACTGGCGTCTGCGCCCATACATCCGCGGCGTCCGTCGCTTCATCGGCGTCGTTCGCGAAGTGAATCGCGTGCGCGCTTCAAACACCTCCGCACAGTCCGACATTCCCCGCAAGACCGAACGTAAGGCCGCCGCCAACGAGCGGCTCGCCCGCTGCGCCGCCTGCGGGACATGGATGCCCGCCTCGCGCGCCGTCTCGCTGCGCGCGGGAGCAACCTACTGCTCGCACACCTGCCTCGAACGTTCAGCCGACTCCCCACAAAGGGCGCGCAAGTCCGCCTCCTGACGAAAGACCGGGAAAGAAAATTAACAGGGATAGACAGGAGAGGCAGGATAAGAGATTGAAGATGTAATTTCTTATCATGCCTCTCCTGTCTATCCCTGTTAATTCATTCCTTCCCCTTGCTTGACCTCTTCCGGCAAAGTGTTGCCCGACTCGCGAACGGCGCGGTCTGTGTCGGTGAAGAGGAGGATGACCATGCCGACGATGAAGAAGACGATAAGCGAGAGGATTGCGTTGCGGTACGAATTGGTCGTGGCGACGACGATGCTGAAGACCTGCGGGCCGAGCCATGAAGTGCCGCGCTCCGAAATCTCGTAGATGCCGAAGAACGACGCCTCATGCCCGCGCGGAATCATGCGCGAGAAGAGCGAGCGCGAGAGCGCCTGCGACCCGCCGATGACCAGCCCGATCAGCCCGCCAAGCACCCACGCCTGCGTCGTCGTTTGGAAGAATCCGTAGGCGTAAATGACGATTCCCGACCAGATGACGAGCGAAATGAGTATCGCTCGCTTTGTCCCCACGAGGCGCGCGATGCGCTCGAACAACAGCGAGCCGAAGAAGGCAACGAACTGCACCAGCAGAAATATGCCGAGCAGGAAGGCCGGGTTGTCCGGCAGCCCGCGCGAGATGAAAAGCTCCTGCGCGAGAAAGACCGAAGAGGCGTTGATGACCGTCTGTATACCGTCGTTGTAGAAGAGGTATCCGACGAGATAGCGGAGCGTGTGAGGCAGCCGCGCGAGTTGTCTGAACGTCGAGATGAGTTCGCCGACGCCGACCTTGAGGAAGTTCTTTCCCGGCGGCAACTGGCGCGCGGGCGCGCGCAAACGCAGACGCGCGAAGGTCACAGTTGCGAACCCGCCCCACCACACTCCCGCTGACAGAAGCGAGAGCCTCACGGCCATCGCCTTCGCTTCACCTTCCGCGAGACCGAAAGGCGCGAACAGACGCGGTGCCTGCGCGACGAGCACGAAGTTCAAAAGCAGCAGCAGCCCTCCGCCCATGTAGCCCCACGCGAACCCACGGCTTGAAACCTTGTCGCGCATGTCCTCGGTCACGATCTCGGGCAGGAAAGAGTTATAGAAGACTATCGCCGCGCCGAAGCACAGGTTGGCGATGATGAAGAGCAGGCCGCCCATAATGTAGAGGCTGCCCGTGACGAAGAAGAGCATGCACGTCGCCGCCGCGCCCGCATAACAGAAGACGGCCATCAGCCGCTTCTTCAAATTTGTGTAGTCGGCAATCGCCCCGAGCATCGGCAGCAGGAAGACCTGCGATGCGACGGCGAGCGCGACGCATTGAGTGAAGAAGGACTTGGCCGTGACCACGCTCCACGACCCAAGCCCGAGGTCGAAGACCTTCCCGTTCTCGCCGACTTGCCGCTGCGCTAAGAGCGTCAGATAGGGCCCGAGCAGCGCGCTGACGACCGTCGTGTAGAAGGCCGAGTTGGCCCAGTCGTACATGATCCACCCGAAAATCTCGCGGCGGTCGTTAATCGGAACGGTGCGCTCCTCGCCCGCATGTGTGTTCGATGCGGCGGTAAGATTTTTTTCTTTACTCAAACGGCGGACTCTCCTGCGTTCAGGATGTTGATAATCATCGGTGTTATGTCTGCGAGCGTGCGGACGCTTTGAGCTACAAGGTCGCGCGACGGCCCCCACGCGAGCGTCGGGATGTGGTTGAGCGTGTGGTTGCGCGTCGAAAGGTCTTCGACGTTGCCGTGGTCGCTCGTCAGCACGACGTTCATCCGCGAGAGGTCTACGCGCGAGAGCACCGCGCGGACGAAGCGCGCAAGGTCGCGGAGTACGGAGCGCGCCGATTCCTCATCCTGCTCATGCCCCGCGCGGTCGGCGATGAAGTGTTCGTAGAGCGTGAAACGATGAGAGGCGGCGAGACCGGCGAGCACGTCCGCCGCCTCTTCGGGCGTGCGCGGGCGAACATCCTCGACAACGGCGTTGAGGAAGCGATTGGTGAAGTCGTGATAGACGGCGCGGCCTGCCTTCAAGTCTTCGAGTGTGCGGAAGGGGAGTCTGGCAGCTTCGACCGCGACCGTGGTGGCCGCGACCCAGCGCGGGCGTTTGGCGAAGAAGTGCGGCGCGTAGGCGTTGGCGAAGAGGTTGGGGCCGATGCCGTGTTTTTGTAGTTGAAGGAAGAGTGATTGCTCGCGCAGCAACTCGCGCATCTGCTCGTTGGGGAAACCCTGTTTGTGATAGCCGAGGCGCTCGGGGACGTTGATGCCGGTAAGGATGGTCGTCTGACCCGACGCGCTCTGCGGCCGACCCTCCACGCCGAGCCGCGCATCTGTGCGCGCAAGCCGCCCGTCGAAGGGAAGGTGCGGCTCCTCGTCTTCGAAGACGGCGAGCGGCACGGCCTCGTCGCTCAACAGGTCGAGCGGGTTATGAGGCCCGCGCGTGCCGATGCCGAGGCCGTCAACGAAGATTAGGAGAAGCGACATCGTGTGGATAAGTAGCATCCACGGCGGGCGGGAGGCAAGTGTTGGTTGGGTGTTTCAGACTTGAACGCGATGAGGAGCGCGATTCACCACCGCAGACACAGAGGATACGAAGGGGGCACAGAGAAATTAAAACTCTCTGTGCCCCCTTCGTGTTCTCTGCGTCTGTGTGGCGAACCGCCCTCAGAACTCGTCGCGGTCTCTTCTCAACGCGGAGGGCGACGGCCCCGCAGAGGGACGGCTGCCGACCTTCTCCCACTCCTCGCGCGTGAGAGTCTTCAATGGCTCAAGGTGCTTCCTTGTCAACTCGGCGTTGATGCCGGAAAGCTCCTTCGCTGTCCATGCGTCGAAGTCACCGACCACATCCGACAACTCGTGCGAGAGCGCGTCGGAGCGTTCGATTTGCGTCTGCGAGGGACGGCCTTCGTAGAAGATGACGTTCGAGTAGAGGTCTGCGAGGTACTCGCGCAGACGCTCCTCGCCCGTGATGGCACCGCCCTCCTTGGTGGCGACGATCTTCTTGCGCAGCTCGTCCACACGCGCCGAAGCGTCTTGCAGGCGCGTGCGCAGCGGGTCATCTGCTCCTAGTTTCGAGGCGCGGTCGTCGAGCCCGAGCCGCAGGCCGTTGATGCGCTCGACGGCGAAGGACATCTCGCCGAGCGTCTTGTGCAGCTTCAGTGATAGCTCGTACTGCTGCCGCCTGTCTTCGGCTGTGTGCGTCGAGCGCGGGTCGGCAACAACTTGAAGCTGCGTGGTGTAGACCTGCTTGTCCTTCGTCATCTTCACGGTGTAGGTGCCGGGCAGAACCCTCGGGCCGTATGCCGCTCCGAAGGCCGCGCTTGCCGCAGTCGGAACCTTCGGCGGGTCGAGCCGCATCGGCCACGTTACGCGGCTCAGTCCACGCCGCTTGCTCGAAGGTATCGTGCCGAGAAGCTTGCCCGTGGAGTCGAAGACCTCCATCTTAAGGTCGCCGAAGATGTGGCGGCGGCGTTGATAGTAGGTGACGACGGCCTCGTCGGTCGGGTTGTCGCCGACGAACTCGGCATCGCCGCCCGGCCAACCGCCGCCGCCCGAGATTGACTGCACGGCGGGCTTGGCCTGTATGAAGAAGACTTCCTTGGCGAGCGCGTCGGACGTGAGCGCGCGCAGAGGCGTGATGTCGTCAACGATCCAGATGCCGCGCCCATGCGTGGCAACAACAAGGTCATGCTCGCGCGGGTGGATGGCGATGTCGCGCACGGCGACGCTCGGCATGTCGCCGCCCTTGTACTGTGCCCAGCGCGCTCCGCCGTCGAGCGAGACCCACAGTCCGAACTCCGTGCCGACGAAGAGCAGGTCGCGGTTGACTATGTCTTCACGCACCACGTGCGCGTAGCCGCGCACGGGCGAGCCTTCGGCGACGACCGGCGACCAAGACTTACCGAAGTCGGTCGTCTTGTAGACGTATGGACGCATATCGCCGAACGTGTGCGCGTCGAAGGTGACGTAGGCCGTGCCCTCGTCGTAGTGTCCGGCGTCAATGTAAGAGACCCATGCGTTTTTGGGCACGCCGTGGACGTTGCCGACGACGTTCGACCAGTTCTTGCCGCCGTCGCGCGTGACC
>JAVXWN010000059.1:0-12537 GCA_032230645.1 Acidobacteriota bacterium
ATGCCCGCGCTCCCGGCACGGCTCGCGGTCGAAAGAAATGGAGTAACGTTATGCTCGCACTGATAACCGTCATCTGGCTTGCATTCGCGCCCGCCTCGTTCGCGAGCCCCGCGCCGCAACAGGAGCAGGGCTTCACGCCCGCGCAGGGCGCGACGCTACAGGCGCGTCAGGACTCGGCCGCGTCGCAGGCGTCGGCCGCGCACCAGCCGCACTACTGGACGGCCTACTCTTTCGACGTGCGGCCGGGCGTCGCCGTTGACGTGGACTTCGTGAGCGACGACGGCCGCTTCGCCATTCGCGGCACTATGGAGGGAGTTGACTACGGCTACTTCCAGATGGACTCGCTCTCCGTCCTCAATTACCCCGGACTTGAGACGCGCAGTCTCGGCGTCTTCGCGCTACGCGACTCGGCGGGACAGGTCGAGCGCATAGATGTCTTCAACCTCGCGCGCCGACACGAGTACGCGGGCTATCCCGTCTACTGGATGGCGCGCGCTTCAAACGAGGAGAGTCTCAACTTCCTGCGCGGTGTGGCCGAGTCGAACAAGTCGAACGACGTAGCGTCCGAAGCCGTTCACGCCATCGCGCTGCACGACGACCGCCGCGTGCCCGAGGTGCTTCAGCACATCGCGCGCACCTCCACTGATGATGAAGTGCGCTCCCGCGCCGTGCGTGCGCTCGGCACGCCGCCGCTCACCGACGCGCTGCGCGACTATCTCTCGCAGCTTGCGCGCGACGACCGCGAGTCGCTCGATGTCCGACGCGCGGCTATCTCCGCTTACGGCCGCAGCCGCGACGCACAGGCGCTCGCCTTCATGCAGTCGCTCTACGCCTCGAACGCGAGCCGCGATCTGCGCCGCACCGCGCTCTCGCAGGTTGCGCGCAACGACAATCAGGCGGCGGCCGCCGCGTTCCTCATCCACGTTGCCACGCAGGAGTCGGACGCGGAGTTTCGCAAGATGGCCGTCGCGCGCCTCGGCGAGATAGCAGGCGAGCAGGCGCTCGGCACACTCAAACAGACAGCGACGAGCAACGACGCCGACACCGAGCTTCAGAAGCAAGCGGTCACTGCCATCTCGCGCCGCCCCGCCGCCGAGTCCGTCCCGCTGCTCATCCAAATCGCACGCACGCACGCCAAGCCCGAGATACGCAAACACGCCTTCATCATCCTCGGCCGCACGGGCGACCCCGCCGCCGTCGAATTTCTCAAGAGCGTGCTGACGAAGTAGAAGGCGAGAGTAAGGCAACAGGCAAAAGTGAAGCGATAAAGACAGCACGCCTTTCATCATCTGTTGATGATGATAAGCACGCTGCTCTTCCGTCTTCACTTTTGCCTTTTGCCTTTTTACCTTTGCCTTATAAACTTGGGTCATGGCGTTGTTGGAGATAATCGAGTTCCCGGAGAGAGTCTTGAAAGAGGTCGGCGAGCCCGTCGTGCGATTCGACGCGGAGCTTGAGCGACTGGTCTCGGATATGTTCGAGACGATGTACGCCGCCGAGGGCGTCGGACTGGCCGCGCCGCAGGTGGGATTGAGCCTCAGACTCTTCGTGATGGACTGCGAGGGGATAAAGCTCGTGGCCGCCAACCCCGAGATTGTCTCGGCCGAGGGCGAGCAGGAGGGCGAGGAGGGTTGCCTCTCGGTCGGCAAGATTCACGCACCCTTAAAGCGCGCGTCGCGCGTGCGCCTGCGTGCGCAGGACGTGCGCGGCGAGACGTTCGAGCGCGAGGCCGAAGGGTTGGCCGCGCGCTGCTTCCTGCACGAGACAGACCATTGCGATGGCTTTCTATTCCTCGACCGCCTCTCGCCGCTCAGGCGTGACATGGTCAAGCGCCGCTTTCAGAAGGTGAAGAAGTGGCGTTGAATCAGATGGCGTCGCCGCTCGAACACAGCTTCAGTCCGCGCTTCGCGGAACTCGCGCGCTTCAATTCAACAAAGGCGCTCGCCGACTCGCCGCTCTACGCACGTTTGCGCGAGGAGGTCGAGCGCGTGCTGAACGGTGTGGAGTGCGGGGACTTCACGCGGCGAGATGAAGGCGAGTCCGCGCTCGACGCGACGGCGGCGGCGGTGCGCGCGACGGCTTGGAACGTCGAGCGCGGCAGTCGGCTTGAAGAGATCGTCCGTGTTCTCGGCGGGCATGAAGTAATGAGCCGAAGCGACGTGCTGCTTTTGACCGAGCTTGATTACGGCATGGCGCGCTCGGGCAACCGGCACGTCACGCGCGAGATAGCCGAAGGCTTGGGGATGGCTTACGCCTTCGCGCCCTGCTACATCAACCTGAGCAAAGGGAGCGGGCTTGAGAGCGGAGCGGAGGGCGAGAACTCTCTGGCGCTGCACGGCAACGCTGTGCTCTCACGCTGGCCGATACTTCGCGCGTGGTCGGTCGCGCTGCCGAACGGCAAGGACAAGATGCGTGGGCGCGAGAAGCGTCTGGGTAATCAGCGCGCAGTGGTCTGCGATGTGGAGCATCCGTCGGGCGTGCTGCGCGCGGTGAGCCTGCACCTCGACGCGCATTCGAGCCAGCGCCACAGGCATCATCAGATGAAGGTCGTGCTCGACTTCATTGAAAGCCTCACTCCCTCTTTGCCCGTCCTCGTCGGCGGCGACTGGAACACTTCGACCTACAATTCGCGCCGCGCCGTCTACGCAATCGCGGGCTTCGCACGCCGCGTGCTGATGGGCGTGGGGCACGTCATCGAGAACCACTACCTGCGCCCCGAGCGTTGGTTCGAGCGCGGGCTCTTCCGCGAGCTTACGCGGCGCGGCTACAGCTTCGCGGAGTTGAACGAGCCGGGCGCGGGGACGCTGCACTACGACGTGAAGGATTTGGCGGCGAACACGAACATGGGCGAGTGGGTGCCGCGCTGGTGCTTCTGGTGGATCGAGTGGGCGCTCAGTGAGCAGGGCGGGCGCTGCTCGCTCAAGCTCGATTGGTTTGCGGGGCGCGGGATAGGGCCCGACCCGCGCGAGCCTCCGCGCGTCGTCGGACACTTGCGCGGGCGCGCGGGCGAAGTGCTCTCTGACCACGACCCCATCGTGCTTGACTTCATCCTGAATTAAAGGGGGATAACCACAGAGGCACAGAGACACAGCTTCTTATAGCTGTGTCTCTGTGCCTCTGTGATTAACTCTCCCGCCACTTGCTCAAGTGAAACTGCTTCTTAATCCTCGTCGGAGGCGAAGGCTTGGTAGGCCGCGCCCGCCGCAAGGCCGCCGAGCAGGTACCATGCGACGGTCAAAAGGTTCGTCTCGGTCGAGTTCTTCGCGGGCTGGCGACCCAAGCCCAGAGGCTCGGGGAGGTAGACCGCACCCAATCCTGCCGCGAGCCCGAGCAGCACGCCGTTGCGCACCGCGTCCTCGCTCTCGCCCAGACCGACGAGGCTGTAGTAGAGCGAGTTTGCGGCGATGTCGCCGACCATCGCGGCTTCGTGCAGCGGCACGGGCGGCTCGACATCCACCGCGCGCAGCGTCCGCGCGATGGCGCGCATGCCGACGACATCCATGCGCGGCGCGTCGTCAATGTAGCGCCGCGCCGTCTCGTGAATCAGCGTGAGCGCGCACGCGCCCACCAATCCGCTCCCCAGAGCTTTCAGCATCCTCTTTCGGCTCCCCGGTCAGTTGTTTCGGCCCCGAACGCTAGCCGCAGTCCTTCTCTCTTACCCTTTTATTGTTGCGGAAGTGTCAACGCGCTTCGCGAATTCGCGCGGCTCGTCTTCCTCAAGTTGTACTCACTCGCTCCTGTCTTCGAGGCTGAGCCAGTAGAAGCCGAAGGGCGCGAGCGCGAGTTGATAAGCGCGCCCCGATGCGACGGCAGGGAAGCGCGTCTTGCCGAGCATCTCGACGGGCGTGCGCCCCTCGAACTCCGAGAGGTCAAGCTCGACGGGCTGCGCGAACTGCGAGAGGTTGAAGATGCAGAGCACCGTCTTTCTCTCATGCTCGCGGACGAAGGCGAAGATTTTGCGATTCTCAGGCTTGACGAAGCGCATCGTGCCACGGCCGAAGACGTGATGCTCCTTGCGCAGCAGAATCATCTGTCGCATCCAGTTGAGATGCGACGTGTCGTAGCGCATCTGCGACTCGACGTTGACCGATTGGTAGCCGTAGACAGGGTTGTTGATGATGGGGAAGTAGAGCTTCTCGAAGTCGGCCTTCGAGAAGCCCGCGTTGCGGTCGGATGACCACTGCATCGGGGTGCGCACGCCGTCGCGGTCGCCGAGATAGATGTTGTCGCCCATGCCTATCTCGTCGCCGTAGTAGATGAAGGGGCTGCCGGGCAGAGAGAAGAGAAGGGCGTGCAGGAGTTGTATGCGCCGCTGGCTGTTATCGAGAAGCGGCGCGAGGCGGCGACGGATACCGACGTTCAGACGCATGCGACGGTCTTTGGCGTACTCGTTATAAAGATAGTCGCGCTCCTCGTCCGTGACCATCTCCAAAGTCAGCTCGTCGTGGTTGCGCAGGAAGATGCCCCACTGGCAATTTGCAGGAATGTCGGGCGTGCGCTCAAGTATCTCGACGATGGGCCGCCTGTCCTCTTGCCTCAAGGCCATGAAGAGTCGCGGCATGATGGGGAAGTGATAGCCCATGTGGAATTCGTCGCCGCGGCCGAAATACTCGACCACATCCTCGGGCCACTGGTTTGCCTCGGCCAGCAATAGTGCGTTCGGGTGACGCTCTTCGACGTGCGCGCGCAGGCGTTTGAGGAAGGCGTGCGTCTCGGGCAGGTTCTCGCAGTTCGTGCCTTCGCGCTCGTAGAGGTAGGGCACGGCGTCGGCGCGAAAGCCGTCAACACCGAAGTCGAGCCAGTAGTCCACCACCTCCAACATCGCACGCTGCACCTCGGGGTTGTCGTAGTTGAGGTCAGGCTGGTGCGAGAAGAAGCGGTGCCAGTAGAAGCCTCGCGCGCTCTCGCACCAAGTCCAGTTCGACTTCTCGGTGTCGGTGAAGATGACGCGCGCCTCTTTGTAACGCTCGGGCGTGTCGCTCCAGATGTACCAGTCGCGCTTGGGCGAGTCAGGCGACGAACTGGCCTCCTTAAACCACGCGTGCTGGTCGGAGGTGTGGTTGACGACGAGGTCGGTGATGACGCGTATGCCGCGCGCATGCGCCGCGTCAATGAACCGGCGAAAGTCTTCGAGCGTGCCGTACTCGGGCAGCATCGCATGATAGTCGGCGATGTCGTAGCCGCCATCTCTCAAAGGTGAGGCGTACATCGGCAGCAGCCACAGACAGTCAACGCCGAGCCATTCGAGATAGTCGAGCTTTTCGGTGAGCCCGCGAAAGTCGCCCACGCCGTCGCCGTTCGAGTCGTAGAAGCCGCGCACGTAGACCTCGTAAAAGACCGCATCCTTGAACCAGAGTGGGTCGTCGCGGAGTTTTCCCGTCTCGGCCATCACAGAGAGCCCTTCTTTCTCCCGCCGGTTTTCGTTTGCCCTGCAAGATAGCGGCAACGCGGCATTGAAGGCAAGTGAGAGGGAGGGATGAATGATGAGGGATGAGTGATGAATATCTCAACACGGCGATATTCATCACTCATCATTCATTCACTTCGCCTGTGGTTAGCCACAGGCAGCTTGTGCGGCGCACGCGGCCGGGCGACTGTCCGCGCCCGCGTCGCGGTCGAAGGGATTTGGCCCGACAATCCGCGTTGCCGGACGAGAAGGCGCAAGGCATTGACAGCGGTTGCCGTGGAGCGATGAGAAAAGTCGAGACAATTGTTGACAGCCGTGGTAGCTTAAGCGCGCCCGTTCACCCGACTTTCCGTCAGCCGTCATTCGTAGAACAGATGCGACCCCCTCTGCGTCTAACCCCTTATCTCGGCATCCACGCCGCCGCGCTCACGGTCTTTGCCGTCGCGCTCTCACTCTTCGCAGCAGCATGCAGCTCGACAGCGGCGCGCGTTAACACGCACGCCCTTGCACACGACGCCATCCATGCGGAAGCGCCCGCCGCCGCAACCATCACCTCGGGCGGCGACTCGGACTCCGACGGCATACCCGACCGCGAAGAGTTGAGCGCCTTCGGCGACCGCGAGAGCTTCCGCAAGTGGTTCACGTCAATCGCCGAGGCGCAGTTCTACAGGCCGAGCGTTGAATGGAACGAAGGGCAGCGCGACTGCGCGGGGCTCGTGCGCTTCGCCTGGCGCGAGGCGTTGCGCGCGCACGACCGCGCGTGGCTTTTGCGCATGGGCGAGGGTTACGACCCCGTCGCGCCCGACGTGCGCGCATACACTTTGGAGCACAGCCCCGTCGGCGAGAAGCTGTTTCGCACCAACGCGGGCCCCTTCACGGACTCAGACCTCTCGGACGGCACCTTCTCCGACTTCGCCGACGCGCGCACGCTCAAGGAGCATAACAGCCGCTTCGTCGGTCGCGACGTAATGAGGGCCGAGGCGGGCGATCTCATCTTCTTTCATCAGCCGTGGGTTCAGAAGTATCCGTATCACGTCATGGTCTTTCTCGGTCGCGCGCTTGTTGACAACGAGGGCGCGGCCGATTGGGTCGTCTACCACACGGGCTCGTCGCCCGGCGAGGCGGGCGAGGTCAGAAAAGTTCGTCTCTCGGTGCTTGCGCACCACCCCGACCCGCGCTGGCGTCCCGTCGCGGGTAATAGAAATTTTCTCGGCTTCTATCGTCTTAAAATTCTGGACTGATTAGCTCGGAGGGTTTATGCCCCGTCGTTCGCTTCTCGTTTCCGTCGCGGTCTACGTGGCCGCGCTGGCGCTCGTCGCCGGGTTCGTCGCGCTGCGTGTGAAGGCTCGCTACAGCTTCGCGGCGCAAGTCGCGCCCGAGTCTCTGCCTTACGAGGGGCGCACGCCCGAGCCGCCCGACCCGCACGCCAAGCCCTTCTTCTCGCTCCACACCAACCGCACGTATGCGCCGACCGACCGCGCGCGCGTCTGGGTCAACTATCGCGGTCTGGACTCGCTGGACTTCCGCGTCTACAAGGTCAAAGACCCTGTGAAGTTCTTTCGCGGTTTAGACAATCCGCATCAGGTGGGCGAGGACGAAGAGGCCGAGATTGGAAAGACGGTCGAGCGCAAGCCCGACTTTCTCGAACGACTGCGCGCGTTCAAGAGTTGGGGTTACGGTCTGGTTAAGACCTACGTTCGCCAGCAGCTACAGAACCAGTCGCGCAAGGGCTTCAACCAACGCTTCCGCGAGGAAGAGGACGACACGAGCAATCGCACGCCCTTGAACATCGCGACCGACTTCGCGCGCGTGCCACTCCTCAACCCCGATCAGATGGTAACGAACTGGCGCGAGAAGCTTCCGCCGCTCGAAGACGTGTACGACCGCCGCATGATCAGTCTGGGTAAGCGCGAGCCGGGCGTCTATCTGGTCGAGGCCGTTCACGACGACCTGCGCGCCTTCGGAATCCTCATCGTCACAGACCTCGCCACCGTTCAGAAGACTTCGACCGACGGGCAGATGCTCGTCTACGCCGTCGAGCGCAACTCGGGTCAGCCGCGCGAAGGCGTCAACGTCCTTGTCGTTCGCAAGAAGGACGACGTGACAAAGGGTTCGACCGACAAGCAGGGACTTCTCAAGCTGAAGATCGAGCAGAAGAAGCCCGCGGCGAATGCGGACGAAGAAGCAGCGGACGAGCCCGCCCAAACAGAAGCCGAAGGCACGGGCGGGTCACAGGTGTCGGACTCTTATCTCGTCATGGCGAGTCAGGGCGACAACTTCGCCATCTCCGACCTCGACTCTTACTACTTCGGCAACGGCGGCGGCGAAGGCGACGAAGAGGGCGGTGGTGGCGGCTCAGACATGACGAGCTTCATCTACACCGACCGTCCCGTCTATCGCCCCGAGCAGAAGGTCTACTTCAAGGGCATCCTGCGGACGCGCACCGACGCGGGATACAAACTGCCCTCGGGCAAGACCGTCTCCGTCACCGTCACCGACAACGACAGCGCGACCATCTACGAGCAGGAACTCCCGCTCTCGACGCGCGGCACCTTCAGCGGCGAGTTGGACTTGCCCGAAGAGTCGCCGCTCGGCACCTACACCGTCAACGCCTCAATCGGCGACTCGTCGGCCACCGGCTACTTCACCGTCGAAGAGTACAAGAAGCCCGAGTACAAGGTGAAAGTGACGACGCCGCAGGCGTTCGTCCGCGCGGGTGAGAAGACGAGGTTCACCGTCTCGGCCAACTACTTCTTCGGCTCGCCCGTCACGAAAGCCTCGGTCAAGTATTACGTCTATCGCTCGCGCTACTACGGCTGGTGGCGCGAGGGCGGCGACGAAGCGGACGAGTTCGGCGCAGACCCGACCGCCGACGAGAGCAACGATGACTCGGGCAGCTCCGGCGACGAGATGGTGCTCGAAGGCGACGGCAAGCTCGCCGCGCAGGGCCGCCTCGACGTTGACTTCAACGTGCCGCAGCCGGATGCGAAGGAGATGTGGGACTACAGCTATCGCCTCGAAGCCGAGGTGACGGACGCCGCGCGCCGCTCGATGAGCGCCAGCACTTCGTTCACGGGCGTGCGCAGCAACATCGTCGCCTACGCTTACCCCGACAGCTACGTCTACGCGCAGGGCGACGCCGCGCGCATCAACGTCAACGCACGCGACCGCGAAGGCCGTCCCGTGCAGACGCGCGTCAAGCTCACCTTCTTCGACCGCCGCTGGCAGAAGGTCGTTAAGAAGACCGAGGACGGCTACGAGTATCCCGACTACGAGGTGAAGGAGCGCGAGCTTTCGTCGGTCTCCGTAGACACGAACGCCGAAGGTGTGGGCGTGACCGACTACACCGCGCCCGCGCCCGGCAGCGTCCTCATCAAGACGACCATCGAAGAGAACGGCAAGCCCGTCGTGATGGAGGCGGGCACTCTCTGGGTGGCCGACCGCGATGGGCGCTGGGAAGATGTCTCTTACGATGCCGAGGGCGAGATCAAGCTCGTCCCCGACAAGAAGTCTTACAAGCCGGGCGAGACCGCGCACGTGCTCGCGCTTCTGCCGAAGGAGAAGGCGCACCTGCTGGTGACGACCGAGCTTGACGGCGTGTTGGGCGTCCGCCAGATGGACGTTGCGGGACGCGCGGCCATCATCGACCTGCCCATCGAGCCGCGCTTCGCGCCCAACGTCTTCCTCAACGTCACATACGTCCGCGCGAGCGAGATGTACACGCAGGAGGTCGAGGTCAAAGTGCCCGCGCGCGATAAGATGCTCAACCTCGAAATCATCCCGAACAAGAAGGAGTTCAAGCCGCGCGAGACCGCATCCTACACCGTGCTCGCGCGCAACTCGGACGGCTCGCCCGCCGCGGGCGCGGAAGTGAGTTTGGGCGTCGTTGACGAATCCATCTACAGCATCTCGCCCGAGTCGGTCGGCGACATACGCCGCGAGTTCTACGGCCAGCGATACAGCTCGGTGCAGACCTCTTTCTCGGTCAACTACTACTTCTCGGGCTATGCCGGGACGAAGAAGATTGAGCTGGCGCAGAACAAGCGCGCCCGCCAGCTCGCCGACTTCAAGGACGAGTCAACGGTCAATCCCTTAGTGCGCAAGATTTTCAAAGACACGGCCTTCTGGCAGCCCGCGCTCGTGACGGGCGCGGACGGCAAAGCGCAGGTGAAGTTCGACCTGCCCGACAACCTGACGACGTGGCGCGCAACCGCACGCGCCGTCACCGCCGACACGCGCGTTGGCGTCGCCGTCTCGAAGGTGGTCGAGAGAAAAGATGTCATCATCCGTGTCGCGATGCCGCGCTTCCTGACTGCGGGCGACACGGTGACGCTCTCCGGCATCGTCCACAACTATCTGAAGGCCGACAAGGTGACGAAGATCACGGTGGACGTGGCGGGCGCGAAGCTCTTAGACCCGGCGGCGCAGACCGTGACCATCCCGAGTCAGGGCGAGTACCGCGTGGACTGGCGCGTCAACGCAACCTCGACGGGCGATTTGAAGATTCTCGCGAAGGCGCTCACCGATACCGAGTCGGACGCAGTCGAGACGGGCATCACCATCGTTCCGCGCGGCTTGAAGAACACGCGCGCCGACTCGTTCGCCATCTCGGACGACGAGGCTGATAAGACCGTCACGCTCACGCTTCCCGCGAACGCCGACCCGAACGCGCGGGCGCTGCGCGTCGAGGCGTCGCCCTCAATCGCGGGCGCTCTCTTCGGCGCGCTCGACTACCTGACGAGCTATCCATATGGCTGCACCGAGCAGACGATGTCTTCGTTCCTCCCGAACGTCATCGTCACGCAGGCTTTGCAGAACGTGCAGACCGCCACCGTCAAGGATACGAACGACATCGGCAAGAAGGCGCGCAAGGGGCTCAAGCGGCTCTACGCCTTCCAGCACGGCGACGGCGGATGGGGCTGGTGGCGAGACGACCAGACGGACGCGTGGATGACCGCCTACGTCGTTGACGGCTTTGTGCAGGCGAGCCACGCGAACTACGAGGTTGACGCGACGCGTTTGGAGAACGGCCGCACGGCGCTTCGCAAGATGCTCGACGCAAACACGGACGGCGCAGGTCACGAGACGGCGGCCGACACGCGCGCCTACATGGCCTATGCGCTGGCCGAGAGCGGCGACACAGACCTGCGCTATCTCAACGGCCTCTTCAACGACCGCGACAAGCTCGGCGCATACGGCCGCGCCTTCCTCGCGCTCGGGCTCAAAGAGCGCGCGGACGAGCGGCGCGCGCAAGCGGTCGCCTCCGAGATAGAGCGCGCCGCGAAAGGCAACGGCGTCGAAGCCTTCTGGGAGAACACCGAGGCGACCGCGCTCTCGGTCAAGGCGCTGGCGCGCATACTTCCCGCCAGCGAGTTGTTGCCCCGCGCGGCGCGCTGGCTCGTCGGCCACCGACGCTTCGGCTACTACTGGCTTTCGACGCGCGAGACGGCCTTCGCCGTCTACGGTTTGATGGACTACCTGAAGGTGAGCAAGGAGCTTGAGGCCAACTACTCGCTCGAAGTCTACGTCAACGGCCAGCAGGTCTTGCAGAAGCAAGTGACCTCGGCCGACACGACATCCGCCAACGCGTCCTTCACGCTTCAACGCAAGGGCGGCGAGGTCGGCGGCACAAACGAGGTGCGCATCGTCAAGCACGGGCCCGGCGTGCTCTATCTTGCGACGACGCTCACGCACTATACGAACGACGAGCAGACGGCCGAAGCTGCCGTGCCGCAACTTAAACTGCACCGCGAGTATCTGCGCTTGAAGGTAGTGGACAAGGGCGAAGAGGGATTGGGCTGGCAGGTCGAGCCGCTTTCGGGCGACGTGCACTCGGGCGACATCATCGTCTCGCGGCTCCGACTCGAAGGCGCGACGGCGATGTACCTGATGATTGAAGACCCGATACCGGCGGGCTGCGAACAGGTCGAGGAAGTGAGCGGCATCAACCTCAACCACGATGAGAAGGATTGGAGCGACTGGTACAGTGCGCGCGAGTTCCGCGACAACCGCGCCGTGCTCTTCCTCAACTACTTCGACGGCAAGGCGCAGTTCCAGTATGCCATGCGCGTACAGGTGCCGGGGCAGTTCCGCGTTGCCCCCGCGCGCGTCGAGCGCATGTACGAGCCGGACGTGCGCGCCAACTCGGCGTCGGCCGGGCTGACGATTCTAGACAAGTGAGCGCCGCGCGCATGAAAGGACGAACAGAGAGATGATAAAAGACTCGCTCAAAGCTCTAGGCGCTTCGGCGCGCGACGCGTTTGGCAACTGGCGCGGACTGCTCCTGCTCTCGGTGCTCTACGCGGCGCTGCTCGCGTGCGTCTACCTCTTCTTCTCGACGGGCGTAGCTAACACTTGGCAGCTTGTCGTCTCAGCCGCGACGGTGTTCGCCGCGCCCGTGCTCTTCTTCGCGTTGCAGGCGGCGGCGGCAAACTTCGCGCTGCCCGGCTCGACCTTCGGCGCGGTCGCGCGTCGCACACCCCGCGACTTTCTGAAGGTGCTGCTGCTCGCGCTCCCCATAGCCGCGCTCGCAGTGCTGTTCATCTATCTGCTCGGCAAGCTGCAAGCGCATCTGCCAAAGGTTGACGAAGCGCCGCACTCGTTCGTCCCCGCGACGGGCGAAGCGAAGCCCGCGCCGCTGCTCTGGCAGAACGCGCTCGTCTCATCGCTGTGGCTCGTGCTGCTGGGGATGCTGCTTCCGCTCGTGGCCGCGCACCTGTGGCTCTCGACAGCGCGCGCGGGACTTGTGGCGACGCTCAAGCGTGTGCATCGCGTCGTGGGACGAGCCTTCGCGCCGCAGTCCGTCCTTGTCTACGCCATCGGGCTCTTTGTCTTCGGACTGACGCCTTACTTCGTCCTCTACACGCGCACTTCGGTCTCGAACGGCTGGGCCGAGCTGATGTTGTTCGGACTGCGGCTCGCGCTTGCCTTCGTGCTCACGCTCTGGGGCTGGGCGATCACGCTCGGCGCGTTGGCGCGTTTGACGCCGCCCATCACCGAAGCACCCGCCGCCCCTGCCGACACGGCCCCCGCGCCGCCGCCACCGCAAGAGGTCACGGCTATCGAGCCGCAGTTGCAAGCCTGATTAAAAAGCCATGAATGATGAGTGATGAATATGGCCGCGTGGCTTT
>JAVXWN010000063.1:0-24805 GCA_032230645.1 Acidobacteriota bacterium
CTGGAACTGGCTCGGCGCTCCGAAAGCCTGCTGGAAGGTGGCGTAGCGGCCCGCCTGAAAGTTCAAGAGCGATGAGAAAGTGTAGACGCCTTGCAGCGCGCCGGGGAACGTGATGTTCACACGGTCGAGCAGGAAGTTTGCTCCAGCCTTGAATGAGTGCGCGCCCCTCTGCGTCGAGACGTTGTCCACCAACTCGTAGGTGTCGAGGTCGCGCGCCGTCGGCGAAAAGGTGGCCGTGCCGAAGCTCGCCGCGCCCGAGATGTTGACCGCCGGGCCAGCCTCATCGTTGACGGGAGCGGAGAGGCGGCTGCGCGTGTATTGGAAGCGCGCCTCGTTGAGCATCTTGCTTGAGAGCGTAGAGATGACACTCGCGGCGAAGGTCTGGTCGCGGTCTCGGAGCGCCGTGCCGCGACTCACGGCGTTGAGGCCGCCGACGTTGCGCGCGTTGAGGCTCGTGTCGTCGTACAGGTTATAGCGCGCCGTGAGTTGGTTCTTCTCGCTCAGGCGATGGTCGAGGCGGAAGAGGAAGTTGGTCGTGTCGAAGCCCGTGGGCACGACGCCCGACGAGATGCGCGCACCCGCGTAGCCGACCGCGTCGAGCCCGGTGTTGACCGCCGCGACGTTCGCGGGCGAGATCGTGATGACGGCGGCGTTGCTCAGACGCGTCTGCTCGAAGTTCGAGAAGAAGAAGGTGCGGTCGTGCTTAAGTGGCCCGCCGAAGGAAGCGCCGTACTGCCCTTGCGTCAGCGGGTCTTTGGTCGGCGAGAGAGGGTTACGAGCGTCCGGGCGCTGGTTGCGCAGGAAGCCGTAGACGCGCCCACGGTAGTTGTTCGTGCCCGACTGCGTGACGATATTGACAACACCGCCCGCCGCGCGTCCGAACTCGGCGATGCCTCCCGAAGTGATGACCTCGAACTCTCGAATCACCTCTTGGCTGTAGAAGGTGCCCGCAAGGTCGGCCGCGTCGTCGTTCGACGAGAGTCCATCAACGATGAAGCCGTTATTGATGAAGCGCTGCCCCGTAATCGAAAGCCCCGTGCCGGGAACGGCGGACGTTTCAGGGAAGCGTTGATTAGCGACGGGGTTGGTACGCGTCACGCCGGGCGTCAGTGCCGCGAGGTCGAGGTAGTTGCGCCCGTTCAAGGGAAGGCTGTCGATCTCCTTCGGCACTACGGTCTCGGCCACCTGCGTGCGCGCGGTCTCGACGAGCGGCGCGCTTGCGTCGGTGACGTTGACCTCCTCGGTGACGCCGGCCACCGTCAGCCTGAGTGTCACGTCGAGCGCCTGCCCGACCGTCAGCGTGAGATGTTTGGTCAGCGAGGTGAAGCCCGCCTGCTCGACTTTCAGTTCGTAAATCCCAACCGGCAGGTAAGAGAACCTGTAGCGTCCCTCCTCGTCCGCCGTGGCCGTTTGGCTTTGATTAGTTTCCGTGTTGGTGGACGTGACCGTGACACCGGGCAGCGTCGCGCCGTTGGCGTCCTCGACGCGCCCGCCGAGCGTGGCGGAAGTCACGGTCTGCTGCGCGTGCGCCGTCAACGTGCACGCGACCAAGATCATTAGTGCGCTGAGCACGAGCAGGCGGAATGCCGACACTGCGACCCCGTTCTTTCCAAAGGTGTTCATCGTAATATCTCCGGAAGGCTCTCGCTCGTCACTCCAACGCGAGGCTGGCATCAGAGGCCGAAGGCCAAGACGCGTTGAAGCGACTGCCGCCGAGGATTCCGCCGCCGGCCGGTGGCGCGGCAAACATGTGCGGACGGCGGCGCGTGAACGCGGGCACCTTCCGCCGCATACGTTCGGCGGTGAGAAGTCCTCGATGATTAGGCTGTGCAGCTGATGAGAGCGGTCGGAGGCGGGCGTGGCGGGTGATTCCGGCGCAACGCGGATGCGGCATTGATGATGCCGAAGGAAATATACAGATGTGACCCCGCGATGGACGGTCGTGGGCGGAGGCTGTTAGTCAGCGCCGGCCTGTGGCGCGGACGCCGCAGGCCGGTGAAAGAACCTGTGGCGGTGCCGCAGCAATCCGACGGACATAGCCTGCCGAGTGAAGCACCCTCGGCGGACTGCTGCCGCGAAGAAGTGTTCTGCGGCGAAACACCTCTGCCCTGCTCGTGTTCTACTTCGACTTGAGCGTGATCGTGTGGGCGCACGTGTTGTGACGGCGCTTGAGCCACGGGAACTGCTTTCCCTTTCGCCTGAAGGTCGTGTCCGGCTCCACACACCGGATCGTTTTGAGCCAGCTTCGGCGACTTCGCCCGCGCACGATGGAGGGGACACGAATTCCCGTGATGCCCCGCGCTTATCATCATGCCGCGACAACACGGCATTGAGCTATAAGGATTGGAGACGGCAGCGGCAGGAAGAGCACTCGCCAAGACGCAGAGCAGCAGCGCCGCCGCCAGGACTGATCTGGAGAGGGCTGGATGCATCTTCAGTGTTGCTTGCCGGGTGCGCCGCAAAATTTACATCTCTCTTAAAGTGTTGATGACCGTTCAGGCGGTGGGCAGATTATATTCCGCACATGAGAGCAAGAAGCAAGTTTTATACCACTTGGAAGGATGACTTCTCCTGTCGATAGTATGAACCGGGGAGGAGATATTTACAGAATTGACGGCGATGGTCGTTTCTCATCACACAGGGCTCAGCATATCCTCCGGCCCGGAGGCGTTGCCATTCAACCTCCTCCCAGGACTGTGGCGGAATTAACCGTTAGCACATAACTCGCCGCACCTACGTGTGACGAAAATGCACAAAGGTATTGAAGGCTCGCTGCCCGTTGTGACGATTCGGGCGGCGTTTGAGATTTCAGGATGACTGCGGCTTAAGCGCCAGGGTCGAAGCGGTAGCCGACCCACGGCTCGGTGAGGATGTAGCGGGGCGAGGCCGTGTCGGGCTCAATCTTTTTGCGCAACTGTCCGACGAAGACGCGAAGATATTCGGTCTGCTCCGCCGACTCGCCGCCCCAGACCGAAACGAGCAGCGTGCGATGCGTCAGAACCTTGCCGGGGTGGCCGACGAGGTAGACCATCAGGTCGTATTCCTTCGGCGTCAGGTGTACTTCCGTGCCCTTCACGGCCACGCGCCGGTTCTCAAGATCAACGCGGAAGTCTCCGGCTTCGAGCACGGGCGAGGCGACGCCGCCACTTTCACCGGTCGCGCTCGCGCGCCTGAGCGCCGCACGGATGCGCGCCAGCAGCTCGTTCATCCCGAAGGGCTTGGTCACATAGTCGTCCGCGCCTGCGTCGAGCGCCTGCACCTTCGTACTCTCTTCACCTCTGACCGAGAGGACGATGATGGGCGTGTGCGAGATGGCGCGCAGGTCGCGGCAGAGTTCGAGCCCGCCCGCGTGCGGCATCGAAAGGTCTGTGATAACGAGGTCTGGCGGCCAGTCGCCGAATGCCTGAAGCGCGGCCAGCCCGTCCGAGGCCGCGCGCACTTCGTAGCCGTGCGTCGTCAGACCGCGCCGCAGCACGCGCGTAATCTGCGGCTCGTCGTCAACGATTAGAATGCGCTGCTTCTCGCCCATCATCTTCCTCGTCACTGTGCGCTCCGGCTCCGGCCGTCGCGTCGTCCGCTTCGCCGGTCGGCAGCGCGACGACGACGCGGCTTCCTTCGTGGCCGCGCGCGTCTTCGATCCAGATGCGACCGCCGTGCGCCTCGACGATTCCCTTCGCGATGGCGAGCCCCATTCCCGTGCCCGGCGGCTGATGCGTGCCCGAGTCGCCGTCCCTCATCGCGCGGAAGAACTTGTCGAAGACCCGCTCGCGTAGCTCGACGGGGATGCAGGCTCCCTCGTCCTCGACACTCAAACGCACCTCGCGTTCGTCGGTGCTGTCCGCCTCGACGTTGATGCTCGTCCCGCCCGGCGAATACTTCGCGGCGTTGTCTACCAGCGTGTAGACGACTTCGGCTACAGCCCTCGCATCCACGCGCACGGCGGGCAGTTCTTCCCCGAGCGAGACTTCGACACGATGCGCCTTTGTGAGCGGCGCGGCACGCTCAAGCGCCGTTGTGATGATCTCTTCGATTGACCCCCAGCGCCGCCGCAGATGCATCTCTCCCGCCTCGATGCGCGCCATCTCGACCAGCCCTTCGACAAAGCGGTTGAGACGGTCGGTCTCTTCGTCGATAACCTCAAGCATCTCGCCCCGCCCTTCGGCGTCGAGCGGAATCGTCTCGTCGTCCTTCGACGCGGAGTGCATGTCTTCGAGCAGTGTCGTGACCGAAGCCTTGATGGATGTGAGCGGCGTGCGCAGGTCGTGCGTGACCGCATCTAAGAGCGCCGACTTCAAACGCTCGCTCTGCTCAAGCGCCCTCGTATGGCTTGCGCGCTCGAAGGCTTCGCGCAGTTCGCTGTAGAGCCGTTCAATCTCGCGCCGCCCGGCGTCGGCCTCTTCGGCGCGGCGGTTAGCATGCGCCGACAGTTGCCCCGCCGTGACGGCAGTGATGAGGAAGGCGAAGAGCGCAACCCAGTTGTCCGCATCGTCAATCGTCCACCTGCCGACCGGCGGCAGATAGAAGAAGTTGAAGCACACGACGCCAAGCAGCGAAGCCAGCACGGCGGGGCGCGAGCCCCACCCCGTCGCGATGAAGAGCACGACGAGCAGCAGTGCGAGCGCAACGGTCGTCGAGTTGACGTGAGCGCCGAACAGCTTGAGCACGCCCGTCACGGCGGCGACGCCGAGCACCGCCCCCACGTAGCCCGTCCGCCTCTTCTCATACATTTTCGTCCACACGCCGAGCATTGTAAGACCGCAACCGCTCATCCACATACCTTGCACGAGATTGTGGCGAACGAGAGGGGCGCATGCGACTGCCTCGCCCCGGTTGTATTTTCCGGCGTCTTCGATGTAATTTTGTTCTTTACGGCGCGAACCTTTCTTCCCTTCTTTTAGCAACCTTCCCGCGCGCTCCGAGCTTGTGCGGGTCAACTTCAACAACAGAGTGAGATTTTCCTCATGTCCAAATTTTTCAACCGCAGCAGCTTGCTGTTGCTTGCGGCCGCGCTTTCGGGCTGCATCATCGTCATGAAGGTAACAGCACAGAGCGGCACGAACACACCGGCCGCCAAAACAGACAGCGCCGTCACGGGCGCACAGGCGAACCGGAACCCGCTCCTCGCGGAGTGGATTGGCCCGCACGGGGGCGTGCCGCCGTTCGACCACGTCGAGGTCTCGCAGTTCAAGCCCGCGCTCGAAGCGGGCATGGCCGAGAACCTCGCGGAGATTGACAGAATCGCGGCCGACAAAGCCGCGCCGAACTTCGAGAACACCATCGCGGCGCTTGAGCGCACCGGGCGCGCGCTCGACCGCGTGCAGACCGTCTACGGCGTCTGGTCTTCGACGATGAACAGCCCCGAGTTCCAAGCCGTGCTGCGCGAGATGGCTCCGCGCCTCGCCGCCTTCTCGGATAAGATTACGCAGAACGAGGCACTCTTCCGGCGCATTGAGACTGTCTACAACTCGCCCACCAAGTCGAAGCTGACGGCCGAGCAGCAGCGCCTCGTCTGGCTCTACTACACCAACTTCGTCCGCTCCGGCGCAAAGCTCGACGCAAAGTCCAAGTCACGCCTCTCAGAGATCAACCAGCAACTCGCGGGGCTCTTCACGCGCTTCAACCAGAATCTGCTCTCCGACGAGAACGACCTCTTTCTAGTGCTCAAGTCGGAGTCGGAGCTTGCGGGGCTGCCGCCGTCACTGCGTGATGCCGCCGCTTCGGCCGCTGCGTCAAAGAAGGTGCCGGGGAGCGCGTGGGTCATCCTCAACACGCGCTCCTCCATTGACCCTTTCCTCACCTACTCCGACCGCCGCGACCTGCGCGAGAAGGCTTGGCGCATGTTCGTCAATCGCGGCGACAACGCCGACAAGAATGACAACAACGCCATCATCACCGAGATACTCGGCCTTCGCGCCGAGCGCGCCAAGCTTCTCGGCTTCCCCACGCACGCGCACTGGCGCTTGCAGAACTCGATGGCAAAGACGCCTGAGCGCGCGATGGAGTTGATGGAGGCGGTCTGGAAACCGGCGGTGGCGCGCGTCCACGAAGAGGTCGCCGACATGCAGGCGCTCGCCGATAAGGAGGGCGCGGATATCAAGATCGATCCGTGGGACTATCGCTACTACATGGAGAAAGTGCGCAAGGCGCGTTACGACCTCGACCAGAACGAGGTCAAGCAGTACCTGCAACTTGAGAAGCTGCGCGAGGGCATCTTCTGGGTCGCGGGCGAGTTGTTCGGCTTCGACTTCAAGCCAGCCCCGCAAGTTCCCGTCTACCATCCGGACGTGCGCGTCTGGGAGGTAACGGATAGAAAGACGGGACGCCACGTCGGCTACTGGTTCTTCGACCCGTACCAGCGCGATGGCAAGCGCTCGGGCGCGTGGATGAACGCGTACCGCAGCCAGGAGCGTATGGACGGCGAGATCACAACCATCGTCTCGAACAACGCCAACTTCGTGAAGGGCAAGCCGGGCGAACCCGTGCTCGTCTCTTGGGACGATGCGACGACGATGTTCCATGAGTTCGGTCACGCACTGCATGGACTCTCTTCAAACGTCACCTACCCCTCGCTCTCGGGGACGGCCGTGGCGCGCGACTACGTCGAGTTCCCTTCGCAGCTACTCGAACACTGGCTCTCGACGCCCGAGGTGCTTCAACGTTTCGCCGTGCATTACCAGACGGGCAAGCCCATCCCGCAGACGCTCGTTGACCGCATCAAGCGCGCCGCGACCTTCAACGAGGGCTTCGCCACGACCGAGTATCTTTCGAGCGCGCTCGTTGATATGAAGCTGCACCTCGCGGGCTCTGAGAAGATTGACCCGGACGCCTTCGAGAAGAAGACGCTCGCCGAGTTGGGGATGCCGGATGAGTTGGTGATGCGCCACCGCACGCCGCAGTTCGGCCACATCTTTTCGAGCGACGCGTACTCTGCCGGGTACTACAGCTACCTCTGGGCAGACGTGTTGACGGCCGACGCCTTCGGCGCTTTTGTCGAGGCGGGCGGCCCCTACGACAAGAAGGTGGCCGAGCGTCTGCGCAAGTACATCTTCTCGGTCGGCAACACCGTTGACCCGGCCGAAGCCTACCGCGCCTTCCGTGGACGCGACCCGCGCGTCGAGGCGCTCATGCGCAAGCGCGGCTTCCCCGTCGCCGAGACGAAGGGCGATAAGACACCCGCGAAGCCGGGAGGAAACAGGTAGTAACATTTCCTCCTGATTCCGAATAAGAATCGGGGCGATACTCACTCGACCCGGAGCAGGTCGAGTGAGTATCGCCCCGGTTTTTACTCATATCGTCGTGATTCTTACTCGAATTGTCGCAAGACGAATCAGGATTATGGCGAGACGGCCAGATACGTCACGAAATGAATTCAAACAGGTACTCAGTCCTTCTTTCCCGCCTTGCCGAGAATCTTATCTACCCTCTTCTCATCCGGCCTGTGCCCTTCGGGGAAGACGAAGACGTGGTAGTGATCGCGTAACTCCCTGAGCGCCTCGACCCGGCCTTCCCTTTCGAGCCGTGCGATCTCGCCCATCATGAACTCCTGCTCGGCGGCCGTCATGAACCTGTAGTAGATGTCGAAGGCGAGCCCGGTCGTGTGCGGCGGCGGCTCAACGTCCGCCGCGTTCGGATTGCCCGACTCGCGCAGCAGACGTTGATACTCCTCCGTCCTGACGAGCGAGGTGACGGCGAGCGGGCGACCGAACTTCGCTTGATAGGCCGTGCCCAACTCCTCCAACACCGACAACGCCGCCGGACGGACGAAGCTGAGCATACGCGCCTGAAACTCCTTCGACGAAGCCTTGTCATGCAGGTCATACGCGCGCCCGCCGAAGTCGCGCGCAAGCCCCGCTAACTCTTCGTACTCGGCGAAGAGCCGCGCGCCGCCCACGCCCTTTACCCTGTCCACTGCCTTCGCCTCGTCAGCGACCTTCGGCCTGTCGGCAACCTTCTCCTTACTCACAGCTTTCTTCTTATCGCCCGCAGCTTTCTTCTTGTTCACGGGCCTCTCCTGACCCGCCGACTTCTGCTGCTGCGACGCGACGCTCGCCTTCGCGCCGCCGCTCCCATAGTACGAGGCGAGCAGTTCTTCCCTCTCCTTTACACCGCTCAACTCTTTCTTCTTCGCGGCCGTATCGGCGAGCAGGTGCGCGCGCCCGGCCCTGTCACTGCGCGACAACTCTTTGAATGCGCCTTCCGACTCTTTCAACTCGGCTTCGAGTCGCGCGCTGTCCGCCGCGAGCCCGTCCTCAAATGATTTCACCTCGTCAACATTCGCGAAGAGGGGCACGCTCTTCTTGCGCTCCGCGTCGTAGTGCGTCAACTCGCCCGTCGCCGTCAGCCCGACGCCGTAGAGCACGTAGCCGCGCCCGAGCCTCGGCGCTTCGACCAGTTCGCGCCCGTCCTTTATCATCTCGACCAGCGCGGCGAAGTCGTGCGGCGGACTGATACCGGCTTCGGCCGCCGCCGCGCTCTGGATGGCGAGAAAGCGGCGTGGCTCCTTGTACTGCTTCAACTCCGCTGGCACTTCGACCTGCGCCGCCGCGCGCCCCGTGGCCTCGCCCCGATCAGCCTCGACCTCCGCGACCGCTTCGGCGTATGGGTCAGGCGGCGTCGCGGGCTTCCCCGTCAGGACTTCCTTTGCCTTGTCGGCCCCGGCTCTCAGACGGCCGAGGATGTCGGCCCTGTATCTCAGATAGAAGAAGGAGGAGATGAGCGCGGCGCACAATAAAATTAAGAGTGGAACGCGGCGGGTTTGTATGAAGCTGCGCTTCGGCCCGGGCTTCTGCTTTGTCTTCTGCTCGGGCTCAGCGACGGAAGCGGTGGATTTTGAGATTGAGGCGACGGACTTTGAGACTTCGGAATCGGCGACCTCAACTGTCTTTCCCGCCGGTTCGGATAAAGTGTGGGGCGCGGAGGTCGCAACGTCCGCGCGTGCCTCTTCCATCCTCCCCGCAGGTTCGTCTTCCATACTCTTACGATAGCACGGCCGGGTTCGCGTCCTTCAGTCGGCCACAGCTTGCGCCGTTCGATACCACTCGATGGTGCGCCGCAGTCCTTCGAGAAAATCGGTGCGCGCGCGAAAGCCGAAGAGTTGTTGCGCTCGCGTCACATCCAAAGCGCGGCGAGGCTGACCGTCCGGCTTCGACCTGTCCCACACTATTCGGCCGCCAAAGCCCGTCTCTCTTGCTATCAGTTCGGCCAACTCGCGAATGCTTATCTCGCGCCCCGCACCGAGGTTCACAGGCTCGCGCCCGTCGTATCGCTCGCTCGCAAGCACGATGCCTTCCGCCGCGTCGTCAACGTAGAGAAACTCTCTGGTGGCCGCGCCCGTTCCCCAAACCTCGACGCTCTCCGCCCCGCGCTCGACGGCGTCCACGAACTTCTTGATGAGCGCCGGGATGACGTGCGATGTGTTCGGGTCGAAGTTGTCTCCCGGCCCGTAGAGGTTGACGGGGAGAAGATAAATCGAGTTCAGTCCGTACTGGTCGCGGTATGCCTGCGCCTGCACCAGCAGCGCCTTCTTCGCAATCCCGTAGGGCGCGTTCGTCTCTTCGGGGTAGCCATCCCACAGGTCTTGCTCTTTGAACGGCACGGGCGTGAATTTAGGATAGGCGCAGATGGTACCAATCTGTACGAACTTCTCGACACCGTGAAGGCGCGCGCCCTCGATAAGCTGCGCGCCCATCATTAGGTTCTCGTAGAAGTATCGGCCGGGGTTCTCGCGATTGGCTCCAATGCCGCCGACGACGGCCGCGAGATGTATGACCACCCGGGGGCGCGCGTCGTGATAGAACCGCTCAACGTCAGAGCCTTTAACCAAATCATAATCATGCTTGCGAACGACGTGTATCTCTTCGCAGCCGCGCTCGCGCAAGAAGGCGACCACACGCCGACCGACAAAGCCGCCTCCGCCCGTGACGCTGATTCTCTTACCTTGAAGGCCATTCACCATAAACGCTCAACCGATTTCGCCGCACGCGCGCAAAAGTCTTCAAGCCACGCCGCGAGCAGCGACAGTTCCCGCTCGCGTATCAAAGATATCTCGACCAGCTTCTCTCACGCGCGTTTTATTCTTCCATGCTCATCACGGCTCGCTCAGAATCTTCACGAAGTCCGAGTTGTCGGCGTAAAGGATGTTTGAAATCTTCCAGCCCGTATTCGTGTTGACCAGACGGAAAGTGATTTTCACCTTCTGGTCGTAGTTGTTGAAGGTGACGGGAACTTCTGCCTCGTCACCTTTCAAGACCGCAACGCCGACACGAAAGTTTGTGATCTTCATATCCTGCGAGGCGAAGAGCGGGTCAAAGTCTATGTGCCCGATCTCGCCCTCCGGCGTCTCGGTCAAGTCCTTCCAGATAAGTCCCGCCAGCTTCTTGTCGAAGAACTTCTCCTGAAACTTCCGGCCCTTCTTCTCGAACAGGGGCCCGTTGCCGTTCCGGTGAACTCTGTAGAGTTCCCTGACGACCGCCGTGGGCGAGTCCGCCACGGGCGGCGAACTCGGAAGCGGAACCTTCTGCGCCGCAACGGACGATACGGCAAACAACCCGACCAGCATTAAGACCGAAGAAAGACGTGCTGTCTTCATCCCTGATTTTCTCCTTTTGATTGCGTCCTTAAAAATTCGAGCACGGAGAGGAAGAACTCTTTATCCTTCGGGTGCGTCAGGAGTGCGGCCACGTGCGACGGCTCGACCCAACGCGCTTCCGGATTATCGGCGTCAACGGGCGCGAGCTTTGTCTCCGTGGTTCTGAACAGGAAGAGATGTATGGTCTTCAACTCCGATTCGTCTTCGTCGCCGTCCTTGCCGATGCGGTGCCTTGCATAGCTGCCAAGCTCTCTGACGAACTCCAGACGGCTTACGCCCGACTCTTCATAAATCTCCCGCTTCGCCGCCGCCAGCGCGTCCTCGCCCTCTTCGATGTGACCTTTCGGCAGAGACCAGCTTGACCCG
Organism: Acidobacteriota bacterium; assembly: GCA_032230645.1. GTDB lineage: Bacteria > Acidobacteriota > Blastocatellia > Pyrinomonadales > Pyrinomonadaceae > QHXN01. Next base: position 10,955 of record JAVXWN010000063.1, read on the forward strand.
TGCTGACTGACCACCAGCACATGCCCTTCATCGTTCAAGACTACCCCGCCCGCGCTTATCGTATGTGCCATATCTTGCTCGCCGACAAAGGCTACTTATCATCGAGCTTGAATGTATGCTTGATGACCTCGGACAAATCCGCCGGAGCGCCGGGCTTTAGCATTTCGCTCTTGACGAGTTGCTTCTGCTCCCGCGTCAGAACGTTGACGATGTCCCGAATAGATTGCCCCTTGATGCTGAGCAATGCCCATGCACTCTCCTTCATCTCCGCGCTCAATCTTGCGCGCAACTCTTCGTCCGGCTTATCCGCCAGCATGTTATCGTAAATTGCACTCACAATACCGGCGAGCTTAAGCGCCGCGGGTGCCGCTCGCTTCTCGGTTTCAACTTGAATGAGTTTAATCGCCTGCTTCTGTGACTCGCTCAACGTATGCACGGCGTCGGTTTTGTTCCCCGCACCCGCGCTTGTCTGAGCGGTCGCCGTCTTCAACGAAACCGAGAGAAAAAGTATGGGCAGCAAGAAGATGATTTTCGATTTGATTCTCACCAGATTATCCCTTCGGCGATACAAGAGTCGGATGCATGCCGTTGTCAAACGATGGCTACGGGTCACTGTGTATCAGAGCAGAGGAGAAATCGCCTCCACGGCTTCCTTCGATGTGACGACGGGGACGATTTCAAAATCCATCAGGTCTTCCCAACACGCCGTCCACTGCCGGAAGAGTTGTGGGGCGTCGCATTCCATCAACTGGAAGCAACGCTCGAAGTCGGGCTCGACCCAACTCCCCACGTACTTCAAACCCTCCGGCATCATCCGCCCCTTCTCACGAAATCGCCTGTAGACTGCCGCCGCGTCGCCGTTTCTGAAACGCTCGATCACCATGTAGAGCATCTCCTCAACACCTCCCAACACGCATTGTGACCTGACACCGGGCTAAAATTCATGGCTTCTATCTCGGCACTACACCATACCAACCTTTCCAAATGCTTTTTCGACGGCGAAAGACCAGAACGAATATCGGATTAGTCCAGACCAATGTGCGCCACATAGACCACTCATCAAAGCGGCGGCTTGAGGGTGAAACTTGAATGTCATCGATAAATTGAACAGAACCGTGACGACGCTTCGCGAATCTCTTCAGCCGCCAGTAAAAATCTACGTCTTCGCCCATGTAGAGCGTCTCATCATATCCATTCAGAGAAGCATAAATATCTTTCCGGCAAAACTGAGTGGCCCCTTGTGCCATTCCTGCGAACCTCCCCACAAGCCGCCACATTCGCAGATATACTTTTACGAGATATTTAGCTGGCAGGTAATTGGTATCCACCGCTCCACCCAGGCAAAGCTCATCCGACATCGCTTCATAGATGCGGCACAACAGCCTTTCCGGTACGACCACATCAGCATCAACAAAGACGAGAATATCGCCGCTGGCTCGACTTGCTCCGACGTTACGCACCTTCGCCACATTATGCGTCGGCTCGTTGAAAACCTCAGCGTCGAAAGACCGGGCCATGCTGGCTGTTGAATCCGTGGAATCGTTATCAACGACAATGATTTCGACAGGTATACCTTTCTCATTCAGTAAGAGAAGCTGTGCCTGTTTTATACTGTCTAAAGTTATGCCGATGTATCGCTCCTCATTAAAAGCAGGAACGATAATGGAGATTAGCATAGGCACATCTTATGCGAGTTATGATACTTAGCAAAAGACCCGCGCCTGATTTCGCTATCATCAACCGGGTTGTGACCCGCACGGTAAAAAAGTAGTTGCGCGCCGCGCGAAAGCTGATATATTGCACGCACTCACGAAGTAGACTTTAGCTTGCAACCGAAGCTGACGATTCTACTTCTATATTCTTGCCCACAAAACGCCCGTTTTTCCCTGAGTCGAAGTTCGTCCGTGCGGTCGGCGTGCCCTGTCTAAAGCGTCGCGTGCGCGGGCCGTCCTTCTTCACCAAAGACCCCACGGCGAGGACTCTAGCGCCCGCCGTTTGACCTCAACATCTACAAGTCTGTTTGGAGGGAAAATGAGAAAGAGTCTCTTACTGTTCGCCACGTTCGCCCTTTGTCTCACCGCACTGCTCTCGGCCAACGCGCCGGGCTCACACTCATCCGCCAGCCCCGCGCGCAAGGGGCAGAAGCTGCATAAGAAGGGTGCCCGGGCCATCCCCGGTCACTACATCGTCGTTCTCGACGACGTGTCCGCGGGTCAGCCCGGCCCGGCCTCGCAGGCCGAGCAGGCGGCCGACGTTCTGGCCGCCGCCTATGGCGGGCACATCAACCGCGTCTACAAGAATGCGCTCAACGGCTACGCCGCCGAGATGACCGAGGACGAAGCCCTCGCCTTGAGCGATGACCCGCGGGTTCAGTTCGTCGAGGAGGACGCCATCGTCACGGCCGACACGACGCAGTCGGGCGCGACATGGGGGCTCGACCGCATTGACCAGCGCGCGCTCCCCTTGAGCGGAACCTACACATACAACTGGACGGGCTCGGGCGTTCGAGCCTACATCATAGACACAGGCATCCGAACCACGCACACGCAGTTTGGCGGGCGCGCTTCGGCCGTCTTCGACGCCTTCGGCGGCAACGGGCAGGATTGCAACGGACACGGCACGCACGTCGCCGGAACCGTCGGCGGCTCGACCTACGGCGTGGCGAAGAGCGTGATGCTGCGCGCGGTGCGCGTGCTCGACTGTTCGGGCTCGGGGAGCACCTCGGGCGTCATCTCGGGCGTTGACTGGGTGACGGCGAACCACATCAGCCCGGCGGTCGCCAACATGAGCCTCGGCGGCGGAGCGTCTTCGGCGCTCGACACCGCGGTCAACAATTCGATCAACTCGGGCGTCACCTACTCCATCGCCGCGGGCAACAGCAACGTTGACGCCTGCACCAGTTCGCCCGCGCGCGTCGCGGCGGCCATCACCGTCGGCTCGACCACCTCGACCGATGCGCGCTCGTCCTTCTCTAACTTCGGGACGTGCGTTGACATCTTCGCGCCGGGCTCTTCGATCACTTCGGCGTGGGATACGAGCGATACGGCGACGAACACCATCAGCGGCACCTCGATGGCGACGCCGCACGTGACGGGAGCGACCGCGCTCTACCTGCAAGCCTTCCCCGGCTCATCGCCCGCGACCATACGCAACGCGCTCGTCAACAACTCGACGACGGGACGCATCACAAACGTCGGTACGGGCTCGCCCAACCGGCTGCTCTACACGCTCTTCTTCTGAAGCCCCGAGGCTTCGGAACTCTCTGAAGTGTCGGCACTCTCCCCGCCGCCCTTCAGACCAGCCCGCGCGACTCTTCAACAGAGTCCGCGCGGGCTTTTTTTTGCGGCGCGGCGTGCTTGGCGTAGAATGCTTTCGATGTAAATCTTCTGATGTGTTCTTTCGTGGAGGTAGTGAAAGAGATGTCTTCTCATTCGGAAGGACGGGCGCTCGTCGTCGTTGACGTGCAGAATGACTTCTGCCCCGGCGGCTCGCTCGCCGTCGAGCACGGCGACGAGGTAATCGTGCCGCTCAACCGGCTCATCGCGGAGTTCCTCGAACAAGGACTGCCCGTCTACAAGAGTCGCGATTGGCACCCGGCACGCACGAAACACTTTGCCGACTACGGCGGGACGTGGCCCGTCCACTGCGTACGGAACACACGCGGCGCGGAGTTTCACGCCGACCTGCTCGAAGACCCGCGCATTCAAATCGTCTCGAAGGGCATGGGCGACGAGGACAGCTATTCAGCCTTCGACGGCACGCCGCTCGCCGAAGACATGCGCCGACGCGGCGTCTCGGAGGTCTGGGTCGGCGGCCTCGCCACGGACTACTGCGTCAAGAACACAGTCCTCGACGCGCTGCGCGAAGGCTTTCGCGTGCGCGCCGTCTCCAACGCCATGCGCGCCGTTAACCTTCACCCCGGCGACGACGCCCGCGCCGTCGAAGAGATGCGCAAGGCCGGGGCCGAAATCGTCTGAAGGGGTTGGGCTGGGGGCCGGGGTGGCCCGTCTCACCCTGTCCCTAACTCCATCCCCCGACCTCTAACACCCGGCCCCTGCTTATGCTGAACATAGACCGCTATCACGCCACGATGGGCGACGCCTCTTATAAGGAGGTGACGCGGCTGCATCGCTCGCGCTTGAGCGACACGGAAGCGACCTTCTACGTGTCGCAGCGCAAGCTCGCCTATGCGCCATGTCTCGGGCACGAGCGTTTGATTCGCTCCTTCCTCGATTTGAGGCTTGACCGGCCACGGCTGCGCACGCTCGAACAGGATCGCGGCGGGCTGCACCTGTTCGCGAAGGCCGTCGAGGACATCACCTTTGCCGGAACAGTGCGCGCTGTTCGCCCCGGCACAATCATGTTCGCCGGTCAGCCCTTCGCCGACATCACAGGCGCGTTCGGGCTCACACAGGCGCAGGAGATAAAGTTCGAGCACGCCTTCGATCTGCCGATGACGACCGCGTCAATCGCGATGCAGATTCGACTTGCGGCTGGGAGTCGCTGGCTCTCCGACTTCTCTTTGCGTCGCAACGGCGACATCGAGCGTGCGGTGGACGTGGCGACTTACGCCTTCATCGGCGGCTTCAACGACACCTCGAACATGGAGGCCGCGCATCGTCTGGAAATCCCCGCGGTCGGAACCGAGGCGCACTACTGGCAACAGTCCTACGTCGAGTTCATGGACGAGCCCGAAGTCGAGCCGCGCACGGGTCGCCCCAAGCACTTCGAGCAGGTCGCCTTCGAGCGTTGGCTCGACGCCAACCCGCAGGGGACGACGCTCCTGCTCGACACCATTGACGTTCGCATGGGCGCGGTACACGCTGCGTTGGCCGCCACTTCAAGCCCCGAGCGGCGACGCGCATTCAAAGGCTATCGCATTGACTCGGGCGACCTCGCGCAACTTGGCCGTTGGTGTCTCGCGTTCTTCGAGGCCAACGGGCTCGGCGATCTGATGCCGGTGCTCACGGGCGACCTCGACGCCGAGGGCGTCCGTCGCATCGTCGAAGAGTTCCCCGAGGCAGCGGGCTTCGGCGTCGGCACAAAACTCTCGGGCGAAGTCCGACGCGTCGCGGGCGTCATCTTCAAGGAGTGCGTGATTGACGGCCGCCCCACGCTCAAGGCTTCCAACACGCCGGAGAAATCAACGCTGCCCGGACGCCTGCAAGTCTTTCGCGGCGTGGACGCCGAAGGCCGCTACATCGCCGACGTGACGGGGCTTGAAGATGAAGAGGTCGAGATTCCCGGCGCTGTCGCCGTCGAGCGCCTGCTCACGCCCTTCTGGGAAGGCGGACGCCACGAATCCATCCCCTCGATACTGAAACAGAAAGCATTCATCGAAGAACAACTCCGTCGCTTCCCCTCGCTCGACAACTACTCGCACGCGCTAAGCGATAAGCTTAGACGCTTGCGCGACGAGTTAACGGCGCGTATGCGCGCGGACGATTCGGGCTGGCAAGATATTCTGAACCTACCGGACTCGCTCGCGGCCGAACTTCCCCGACCTGCTTCCTCAACATGAAGAGACTACTTCCCATCGTCGCGCTCAAGGCGGGCCGTGTGCCCGCGCTCCCGGCGCATGCCTGTCGTTTGCCCGAGTTTCATGTATAATTCCCGCGACTTCCGTACAAATCTATCTAAGAAACATTGGAGCCAGACGCCATGAGATATTTGATTTTGGCCGCGCTCGTGCTCGCGCTGCCCGTCCTCGCCTTTGCGCAGCAGGGGCGCGGCGCGAGCAGTAGCAGCAAGCTCTTCACCTATCCGTACACGATTGACGACCTGCCCAACGGCCTGCGGCTCGTCACCGTGCCGACCGATTACCCGAACCTCGTCTCGCTCTACGTCGTCGTCTCGGTCGGTTCGCGCAACGAGATTGAGGCGGGCAAGAGCGGCTTCGCCCACTTCTTCGAGCACATGATGTTCCGCGGTAGCGAGAACTACACGCCCGAGCAGCGCGAAGAGATTTTCAAGCGCGCGGGCGCGGAGACGAACGCCTACACGAGCGACGACCGCACGGTCTATCACGCCACGTTCTCGAAAGAGGATTTGGACGAGATTATGAAGGTCGAGGCCGACCGCTTCCAGCATTTGAAGTACAGCCCCGATCAGTTCAAGACCGAGTCGAAGGCCGTCAAGGGCGAGTACGACAAGAACAGCGCCAACCCCTTCTCGAAGATGCATGAGGTCTTGCGCGAGACGGCGTTTAATAAACACACCTACTCGCACACGACGATGGGCTACCTCAAAGACATCGAGGACATGCCCAACCAGTACGACTACTCAAAGCAGTTCTTCCAACGCTTCTATCGCCCCGAGTACGCGACCGTGCTCATCGTCGGTGACATCACGCGCGAACGCGCGCTCGATTTGACGAAGCGATACTGGGGCACGTGGCAGCGCGGCAACTACAAGGCCGACATTCCCGACGAGCCCGCGCAGAAAGAGGCGCGCACGGCGCACATCCCCTGGGACGCGCCGACGCTGCCGCACCTCGCCATCGCTTTCCACGCGCCGAAGTATTCGGACACGAATAAAGAGATGGCCGCGCTCGACCTCTTCCAGCAGGTCGCCTTCGGCGAGAACTCAGACATCTACCAGCAGCTTGTTCTGAAAGAGCAGAAGGTTGACGTGCTCGAAGCCGACTTTGAGCACAAGGCCGACCCCGAGTTGTTCACCGTCTTCGCGCGCATCAAAGACCCTGCGCAGGTTACTTACGTTCGCGACGCGATTCTGAAGACATTAGAGCGATACAAGACCGAGTTGATAGATCAAGCGAAGCTCGACGCCACGCGCTCGCGCACGCGCTACGGCTTTGCGATGCAGATGAACAGCAACGACCACATCGCTGACGCGCTCGCGCCCTACATCGCCTTAGAGCGCACGCCCGAGACGCTCAACCGCCTCTTCGATACCTTCCAGCGCGTCACGCCCGAAGACATACGCGATACCGTGCGCAAGTATTTCCGCGAGGAGAGCCGAACGGTCGTCACGCTCGCCACTAAGGGGCAGAACATTGCCGCGCTCGGACGCGCGAAGGGGGGACGAAACTGATGCGAAGCATATTCACACTCATTCTCGTCTCGCTCTTCATCTTCGCGCCCGCCACCGTCATCAACGCGCAGAGGCGCGGGGCGCAGCGGCGACCCGTTCAGAAAACAACGATGCCGACTACAAGCAAGCAGACAGGCAACACACAGTCGAACGCTAAACTCGCGACCGTGCTTGAGCCGACGCAGTCGCCGCTCGTCTCCGTCCGCCTGCTCTTCATGACGGGCTCGGCCGCAGACCCGGCGGGCAAGGAGGGCGTGGCAAGCCTGACCGCCGCGATGCTCGCGGAAGGCGGCTCGCGCTCGATGCCCTACGACGAAATCGTCGAAGCGATGTACCCGATGGCGACCTCCTTCGGCTGGCAGTCGGACAAGGAGATGACGGTCTTCGAGGGCACGACGCACGTGGACAACCTTGAGAAGTATTACGGGCTCGTCCGCGACATGCTGCTCGACCCCGGCTTTCGCGAGGACGACTTCGCGCGCCTCAAGGCCGATGCCGTCAACTACCTGAAAGTCTCTTTGCGGCAGGGCAACGACGAGGAGTTGGGCAAGGAGTATCTCTACCAGATCATCTACGCCGGGCATCCTTACGGGCATCACAACATGGGCACCGTCTCGTCGCTCGAACGATTGACGCTTGACGACGTGCGCGAGTTTTATCGTGCGAACTACACGCAGGGCAACCTCGTCGTCGGGCTCGCGGGCGGATACCCTGCGGACTTCCCCGCGCAGGTCGAATCGGACTTCGCCAAACTCCCGGCAGGTAGCGGCGCGGCGTCGAAGCACTTCGCGCAGCCCGTCGTTGCGCCCGGCATGCGCGTCGAGATTATCCAGCGCGAGACGCGCGCGACCGCCATTTCGATGGGCTTCCCCATCCCCGTCAACCGCTCGCACAAGGACTGGGCCGCGCTCGCGCTCGTCGCATCGTATCTCGGCCAGCACCGCTCATCGGTGAGTCATCTCTATCAACGGCTTCGCGAGGCTCGGGGCTTGAACTATGGCGACTACGCCTACGTCGAATACTTCCCGCGCGGCATGTTCCAGTTCACGCCCGACCCGAACCTCGGCCGCTCGACTCAGATATTTCAAATCTGGATTCGCCCCGTCGAGCCGCAGAACTCGCTATTCGCGCTGCGCGGCGCGCTCTATGAATACGACAAGCTCGTGCGCGAAGGGATGACGCAGAAGGACTTCGAGGCCATACGCGACTTCCTCATCAAGTACAGCAACGTCTTGACGGCAACGCAGGGAGCGCGATTGGGATACGCGCTCGACAGCCGCTACTATGGGACGCCCGAGTACACGGCCTTCATGCGCGAACGTCTCTCGCAACTGACACTGGCAGACGTGAATCGCGCCATCAAGCAGTACCTCGCGACCGACCGCATGCGAGTCGTCGTCATCACGAAGGATGCCGAAGGATTGCGCGACGCCATCATCAAGGGCACGCCATCGCCCATCAAGTACAACTCGCCAAAGCCCGACGACATCCTCGCCGAGGACAAGGTCATCGAGAAGTACCGCGTCGGCGTCCGTCCCGAACAGGTCGTCATCGTCCCCGTAGACAAGGTGTTCCAGTAAGAACGCACGCGGACAAAAGAGAAAGCGCCGGGCGGAGTTATCCCGTCCGGCGCTTTCTCTTTTGGTGAAGGTGTTGATGAAGAGGCTACTGCCCCAGATTCGTCGAATAGAGGATGCCGTACATCGCGTCTTCGTGGCGCGCGAAGTCTTTGCCGCGCGAGGCAAGCATGATGTTGACGAGCTGCTTCTGCCCTTTGTAGTCGCGATAGCCCATCCATTGCAAACGTTGCGGGTTGTCGTCGCTCTCGGGCGCGGACTCGCGGAACATGACACCCTTCAAGCCGCCGAGCTTGAGCCAGCGCACCTCGTCCACTTCACCGTTGCGCTTGCGCTGCTCCGCGCCCGCGTAGAAGGCCGCGATGCTCGTCTCTGTGGGAAAGTCGGCGCTCATCGGCGAGATGCTCACGATGAGCGAGGCGGCGTCCCAGCTACCGGGTGAGCGCCACATGAAGGTCGTGCTCTCGGCGCTGGACTTCTTCCACTTCTGCGGGACTGTCCAGGTAATCTCCTGCTGCTCCCACGCGGCCGTCTGGCCGCCCGCGATGGCCGCCTGCTGCGCTTCGGTAGGTTCAGGCGGCTTGGCGTCCGCGCCCGACGCGCCGGTCAGCCCCGAGAGCATCGGCCGGCCCGTGGTCGTAGCGACCTGCTGCGACCTGCGGCTGAGCCAGTAGACTCCGCCTATCCCCGCGATGACAAGCACGACGCCGCAGATGACCACGCCGACCACGCCGATGATAAGTATCTTGATGCCCGTTGACATGCCCTTCTTCGCGGGCCGAGGCGGAGGCGCGCCGTAGCCGCCCTGCTGCGGAGGGGGCTGCATGGGGTTGTTGTAGTTCTGCATTTCAAGACTCTCCTTTGAAGGGGGTTCGCGTGCCGGGCTTTCGGCGCGGGACTATATCACGGACGCGGCGGGGCGGAAGGAAGTTTTTCTCGCGCCTCGCGGCCAACCTGTCCCGCGAGTCACGCTGCTGAATCGGAAGTTTTGAGCACCCGTCACGTACCGATGACGTGAGTAAGATTCGATGAGGCTTAATCAGGAAAGACTCGACAGGAACTCGCCGAGCAGGTTCTGTGCGACGCGCGTGCGGTAGCGCGCGGTCGAGCGCACGTCGTCAATCGGCACGATCTCGCGCGCCAACTCCGCAAGCGCGGCTTTCATCAACGCGCCGTCGAGCGGGCGGCCACTCAGCACTGCTTCCGTCCGGTGGCATCGCAGCACAGTCGGCGCGACGCTGCCGAGCGCGATGCGCACCTCGCCCAAAGCGCGCGCGTCCCTCTCGGCCAGCGCGGCGAAGCAGACCTTCGAGATGGCCTGCGCGCGGCGCGTGCCGACCTTGCGATAGAAGTGTCGCGCGCCCTCGGCCACGCGCGGCAGACGAACGCCCGCAATCAACTCGTCGGGGCGCATGACGGTCTGCTTGTAGCCCGTGTGAAAGTCCGCGTAAGGCACGAGGCGTGTGCCGCCCGCCGAAACAAGCTCGACCTCCGCGCCATAGACGAGCAGCGCGGGCGGTGTGTCGGCGGCGGGGCTGGCGTTGGCGATGTTGCCGCCGACGGTGCCGCGATTCTGTATCGCGATGCCTCCCGTCTCACGCGCCGCACGGCCGAGCAGGGGGAAGAGTCGGCCGAGAAGCTCGCTCCGCCTGACCTCCGTGTAAGTCGTGAGCGCACCGAGTCGGACGTGACCGTCCGACTCGTCGATGCCGCGAAGCTCAGACAGTTGGCGGATGTTGAAGAACCGCCTTTGCTCAAGCCGCCCCGCCTCCAACAGCACCATCAAGTCCGTTCCACCCGCGAACGGCCGCCACACGCCCGGCTCGTCGCGCAGCAAAACGAGCGCCGCTTCAAGCGTGCGCGGCACGACCATCTCGTAACTCGGCAGGTAAGCTCTCATCTGTGTTAAAGGATGAGGGTGCAGGGCGAGGAATGAAGAGCAGCTTCTCTTCATTCATCCATCACCTTGTAGCTCTCATCCCTTCCCCACACGCGCGGACGACCGCGTCGAATATCTTCATGTAGCCGGTGCAGCGGCAGAGATTGCCCGCAAGCCCTTCGCGGATGTCCGCCTCAGAAGGGTCGGGCGTCTGCTTCAAAAGGTTGAGGGCGGCGAGCACCATGCCGGGTGTGCAGATGCCGCATTGAGCGCCGCCACATTCGATCATCGCCTGCTGTACGGCGTGGAGACGTTCGCCGTCGGCGACTCCTTCGATGGTCAGAATCCGCGCGCCCTCGGCCTGCACTATAGGGATGAGACAACTGTTGACCAGCTCGCCGTCGAGGATGACGGAACACGCACCGCACTCGCCCTCGCCGCAGCCCTCCTTCGTGCCCGTCAAACGCAACTCCTCGCGCAGCACGTCGAGCAGGCGAGCCAGAGGGTAGGCAGTAAGCGTCACCGCTTCGCCGTTCACGGTGCAACGGACTGAGAGCTTGCCGTCTTCACTCGCGTCGCGCGGCTTATCATCCGCGCCGCTGCGCGCACTGTTCGAGTGGACTTGTGTTTCCTTCACGTCGTCTTTCATCGAATCTCGAACGCCTTCACTTATCGTCGGGCTTTCACCTATCAAGCTTCGACCGCTTCGCTTTCGAGCGACTCCATCAGCAACTCGGGCGTGAGCGGCACGGAGTCAACGCGCACGCCGGTCGCGTGCTCGACGGCGTTGAGGATGGCGGGAGCCGGGCCGTCCATCGGTAGCTCGCCGATGCCCTTCGCGCCCGCCGGGCCGCCCTCGTATGGATTCTCGAAGAAGTGAACGCGGATGGGTGGGATGTCGGCCGAGGTCGGGATGATGTAGTTCGTCATCTGCCCGTTCGACATTCGCCCGTCGCGCCACACGACCGATTCATAGAGCGCCCAGCCGATGCCCTGCGCCACGCCGCCCTCGATCTGCCCGGCCGCGAGCACGGGATGGATGACGCGCCCCACCTCCTGCACGGCGACGAAGTCCACGACGCGCGCCTCGTAGGTCAAGGTGTCCACGCTCACCTCCGCGAGATAGACGGCCCAAGCGTATGCGCCATAGGCTTCGCCGCGATAGTGCTCGTCGTCCCACTCGACACCTTCGGGTTGACGATACTGCGTGAAAGTTTTGAGCGCGCCGTGGCGTTTGATGTACTCGGCGCACGCGCGCGCGAACTCTTCCGAAGTGTATGTGTCGCCGGGGAGTAGTCCCACGCCCCTTAGCGTCTCTCTTATCTTGAGCGCGGCCGACTCGACGAGCTTACCGACAATCATGCAGGTGCGCGAGGCGACCGTCGGGCCGCTGTTGGGCACGTCCGACGTGTCGGGCTGGACGACCTCGACGCGCTCGTAGTCTATCCCGAGTGCATCCGATGCTATCTGCGCGAAGATTGTTTTCGTCCCTTGTCCTATCTCTGTGCTCGCGGCAAGCACGCGCAGGCGACCGTCACTTGTGGCCTCGCAACCGACGATGGATTGCAGGTACTTCTCGCCCGAGCCCGTGAAGCCCGCGCCGTGCATGAAAGAGGCGAAGCCGATGCCGCGCTTGACGCGTGCGCCCTCGTTCTCTTTTGAGAACCGCTCGCGTTTCGCGTGGTAGTCAGTCAACTCGAACGCGCGGTCAAGGAGTCCGGCGAGGTCTACGTCCTCATGTATCACTTGCCCCGTTGCCGTCGCGTCGCCTCGGCGTATGAAGTTACGGCGGCGCAACTCGTCGGGCGTGAGACCGACGGCGGCGGCGACTTTATCAAGGTGACGTTCGAGCGCGAAGATGCTCTGCGGCGCGCCAAAGCCCCGGAAGGCTCCGTGCGGCGGCGCGTTGGTGGCGACGGCGCGCGAGCGTATGCGCACGTTCGGGCAGTTGTAAGGGCCCGCGGCGTGGATGGTTCCGCGCGAGAGCACGACCGAAGAGAGAGTGGCGTAGGCTCCGCCGTCAACGACGAAGTCAACGTCGATGCCGACGAGGCGGCCATCACGCGTGACCGCCGTGCGATGCAGCGTGCGCGAAGGGTGACGCTTGGTGGTCGCGGCCATATCTTCGGCGCGGTCGTAGACCATCTTCACGGGCCGTCCCGACTTCAACGCGAGCAGCGCGGCGTGACCGGCGAGCATTGAAGGGTACTCTTCCTTGCCGCCGAAGCCGCCGCCCGTCTCGGTCTGGATGACGCGAATCTTCTCCTCCGGTAAGTTGAAAAGTTTCACCAGCGCCTTGTGAACATAGTAAGGGCACTGCATCGAGCCGCGCACGGTGACGCCCTCGTCCGCGTTTGCGGTGGCGATGACGCCGTTCGTCTCGATGTAGAGCTGCTCCTGCGCGCCCGTCCTGTACTCGCCCTCGACGACGATGATGTCGGGCGCGGCCCAGACCTCGTCAACGTTCCCTTTCTCGACGAGGAAGGTCTTAAAGACGTTATCCTCGCCCCACACGACCTCTTTAACAGCGAGCGAGTCTTCGATGGTGAAGATGGCGGGGAGCGGCTCAATCTCGACACGGACGGCGCGGCGCGCTTCTTCTAAAAGATACCTGTCGGGGTGCGCGAGCAGGAGGATGGGCTCTTCGGCGTGGTTGACTACGCCGTCGGCGAGATAGGGCTGGTCGTTGAGGATGAGCGCGACGTAGTTTGCGCCGGGTATGTCGCGCGATGTGACGATGGTGAACTCATCCCAAGGGATGCCTTCACCGAAGGTGACGGCTTTGACGCGCCCGCGCGCGACGTGGCTGCGCACGGTCGCGCCGTAGAGCATGCCGGGGAGCGTGAGGTCGTCTATGTACTGCGCCGCGCCCGTCACCTTCGCGCGCCCTTCTTTGCGTGGGACGGGACTGCCGATGTTTTTGTTTGAGACCATTAGCCAGTGTTTCCCGCTCGCTTCCCTTCGTCCGCGGCCCATGCTCGGGCGCAGATTTGAGCGACGGCAATTTCCGGAGTGCGGGAGATTGTAGCCTACGGTGCGAGTTGTGTGAAAGCGCGTCAGTCTCCGCCCGCGCCGACTTCGACGTGCGGCCTGTCAACCTCGACCGTGTCGTCCGTGCCGAGAGCCTTCGCACCGGCTGACTCAGACCGTTCGTCCGCGTCGGCGCGTCGGCGCGCGAAGGCCGTGCGCAGACCCGAGACGGCACGCGTGGGAAGACGGGCGAAGCGCGAGACGTGACGACGCCAGAAGGTTGTGTGGCCGATGTCGTCGAAGACCGAGTAGGCCACGGGCGTCACCAGCAGCGTGAGCAGCAGCGAGAGCGATTGACCGCCGATGACGACC
>JAVXWN010000075.1:0-12223 GCA_032230645.1 Acidobacteriota bacterium
GAAGCATTTCGGGAGTATTGCTCCCGGCGCTTGCGCAGCCTTCAACCCTTTCGCCAATTTTTCTCCGGCCCGCTTCTCAAAGGCGAGTGCCGTCGGCCGTTAACGGTTCGGCGTTCCCCCGCGAACGCCCTCGCTAACTGTGGAGTTCAACGTGAAGCTGAGAAACGGATTTTTGGCCTGCCTTTTGGCCGCCATGACGGTGCTCTCCGGCCCCGCCTCGCTTGTCGCACGCGCACAGGTTCGTCAGCCCGCCTCCGAAGAGAAGGCGGCCGCTTCGTTCGCCTCGAAGGCCGACAAGCTCTTGAGGCAGATTCACCGCGCCGCACAGACGGCAACGACCGCCCCGGCCGCGAGCGAGCGCGCCGTGGCCTCGGCCGAGGTCGAAAAGCTCTCTCGTGTTTCGGGCGTGCGTCGCAATGCGCAGGGCGGCGTCACCGTCGGCCTGCTCGTCCAACTCAGTAGCGATGACGCATCGGAGTTGAAGGCCGCGGGCTTCGCCGTCGGCGCGACGATTGGCGACATCGCAACGGTCGAAACCGATGCTTCGCGCTTGCCGGAGTTGGCCGCGCTCGGCTCGGTCTTAAAACTTTCGGCGACACAGATGCGGCGTCCGGTCAACGACCGCGCGCGCCAGTCCGTCGGGATTGACAACGCACAGGCGCAACGTGTCGTCGGGCAGACGGGCGCGGGCGTCGTCGTCGGCATCATTGACTCGGGCATTGACTTTCGCCACAAGGACTTCACCAAGCCGGGCTCGAACGGCACGCAGACGCGCATCAAGTACCTGCTCGACATGACGGCCTATGGCGGTTCGACCGCGGGCTGGGACTACATCTTGCCGGGCGGCTCCGCCAAGATCGGCAAGCTCTACACCGAAGCACAGATCAACGCCGCGCTCGCCGTCGCCAAGCCCGCCGACCAGAGCACCGACCCCGTCCGCGAGCGCGACAAGAGCGGGCACGGCACGCACGTCGCGGGCACGGCCGCCGGTAACGGGCTCGGCGCGCCCACGTCGCCCGGCACCTACGCGGGCATGGCTCCCGAGGCAGACCTCATCGTCGTCAAGGCCAGCCGTCAAGACACCACCGACGCAAGCTTCCGCACCGACGACACGGTCAACGGACTTCAGTTCATACAGGCGAAGTCGGCCGAGCTGAACGAGCCTTTCGTCATCAACATGAGTCTCGGCGGTCAGGCCGGGCCGCACGACGGCACGGGCTCGGACGAGCGCGCCATTGACAATCTCGTAACGGCCGGCCCCGGCCGCGTCGTCTGCGTCGCCGCCGGTAACGAGGGCGCGGACGACATCCACGCGCGCACCGTCGTCCCCGCGGGCGGCAGCATCACACTCAACTTCACAGCCTTCGAGCCCGACTTCATAGACCTCTATTACAGCAACTCCGACCGCTTCACCGTCACCGTCAAGAAGCCCGACGGCACGATGCTCGGCCCCATCAGCTACAGTGCGACGGGCTTTAATAACGGGAGCGGGCAAGTCTCCGACGCATCGTTCCGCATGTGGAACGCGCGCGACGACAAGGGCGACGCCGACGCGTCGAATGACCAGCCCGACATCTTCGTGCTCTTCGAGGACGGTGCGCCGAACGGCACCTGGCAGTTCACAATTCAGGATGCCGACTCGAACGCCAACACCGCGCTCGACGCGTGGGCCTCGGGCGGCTTTGACCCGAGCGGCAGTACCGCCACGAGCTTCACCAACTTTATAGACAACGACTCGCACCTCGTCGCCTCGCCGGGCACCTCGCGCGGCGCGATCACCGTGGGCGCTTTCGTCACGCGCTCGGCCAGTCAGACCATCGGTAACTTCGCCTTCTTCACCAGCCCCGGCCCCACGGCCGACGGCCGACAGAAGCCAGAGATCAGCGCGCCCGGTTATTACCTTTACTCGTCGCGCTCGTCCGACGTGGGCGATGCGAGCATCTACACCTACGGGTCAGGCACGAACGCGCTCGTGAGCGGCGTCTCTTCGACAGTGTATGGCGGTCTGGCCGGAACCTCGATGGCGACGCCCGTCACGACGGGCAGCGTCGCTCTGCTTCTCCAACTCAACCGCACCCTGACGATTGATCAGGTCAAGACGCTCATCGAGAACACTGCCAGCCACGACGGCTTCGACCCGGCGGGTTGGAATGGACACTTCGGCTTCGGCAAGCTCAACATCGCCGCCGCTATCACTGCGGCCGGAGGCGCGACTCCGACACCAACACCTACTCCCACACCGACGCCTACTCCCACGCCGACTCCGACACCCGTGCCGACGCCGACGCCGCCCACGTTCCAGTTCGCCTCGGCGACCTCGACGGTCGTCGAGCACGACGGCGTGGCGGGCCTGCTGGTCACGCGCACGGGCGATGTGGCCCCGGCCGCATCGGTTAACTATTCGGTCACGGCCGGGACGGCATCGCCCGGTGGCGACTTCGATTTCGCTACCGGCACGCTCAGCTTCGCGGCGGGCGAGACCTTCAAGGTCATCAACGTCAGCATCACCGACGACAGCACGCCCGAGGTGGCCGAGACAGTCAACGCCTCTCTGACCGGCGTGGGCGGCTCCGTCGTCGGCTCGCCTGCTTCGGCCGTGCTGACCATCGTTGACGACGACAACTTCGTTGCGAACTCTGTCCGCATCTCCGGGACGGCGACGCAGAACGTCACGGAAGGCGCGGCCAAGATTGACATCACCGTCACGCGCTCGGGCGACACGTCGGGCGCGGCGACGGTTGATTACCGCACTTGGGACAGCACGGCGCTCGGCACGAAGAACTACACCTTCGCGGGCGGCACACTCAACTTCGCGGCGGGCGAGACGACGAAGACCTTCCCCGTGCTCATCACCGAGAACGCTTTCTCCGAAGGCGAGAAGCGCTTCAACGTCGAGCTGTCACACCCGGTCGGCACCACGCTCGATGGCGCGCAGTCCATCATTCAGGTCGCCATTCAGGACAACGACGCGGCGGCCGGAGGCACGAACCCCTCGGACGCCTCGCAGTCCTTCGTCACCCAGAACTACAACGACTTCCTGAACCGCGTGCCCGATGCTTCGGGTCTCAACTTCTGGACTGGTGAGATTGAGGGGTGCGGCGCGGACTCGCAGTGCCGTCAGGTCAAGCGCATCAACGTCAGCGCGGCCTTCTTCCTCTCGATTGAGTTTCAGGAGACGGGCTATCTGGTCTATCGCGCGTATCACTCGGCCTTCGGGCCGGGCGTGGCCGTGCCGATTACTTTTCAGGAGTTGATGACCGACTCGCAGCGGATAGGCCGCGGCGTGCAGGTCGGGGTCGGTAACTGGCAAGCGCAGCTTGAGGCGAACAAGGTCGCGTACTTCAACGACTTTGTTAACAGCGGTCGCTTCAAGGCCGCGTACCCGGCCGAGATGACACCCGCGCAGTTCGTCGAGAAGCTCAACCGGAACACGGGGCTCTTCACGCAGGCCGAGCGTGATACGCTCGCCGCGCAGCTTGCGGCCAACAACACGCAGGCGGGACGCGCCGCGTTGCTGCGACAGGTGGCCGAGAACCCGACGCTGACCACACGCGAGAAGAATCGCGCGTTCGTCCTGATGGAGTACTTCGGCTACATGCGGCGCAACCCGAACCAGACGCCCGATGTTGACTTCACGGGATTCAACTTCTGGCTCACGAAGCTCAACTCGTTCAATGGGAACTTTGTCACGGCCGAGATGGTCAAGGCCTTCATCGAGTCTATCGAGTACCGCACGCGCTTCGCGCCGTGATGATGAATAATGGAAGTTGAGCCGGGAAGGATGAAGGATGAAGGGAGAGCAGGTTTGCATCCCCTTCATCCTTCATCTTTCCTACTTCCGGCTTCCTGTGGTTGCGCGGGTGCGAGCCTTACGCGTAAAATGCGATTTCTTTACTCCAGCGGCGCGCCACCGAAACGAGGGGCGGGCCCGCCGGGGCCGCTCCGCAGGCTTCGACACCGCCGCCTGCGCCCGAAAGTCTCCTCGGGCTTATTCGTCAGCGATTTCATATGCTCCTGTCCGGAGGATTTTTCGTGAAGCACGCTTTCCGTCCGTCGCGCGTATGCGCGGCCCTGTTCGCGCTCGTCGCCGTCTTCACGGCCGCAGCGCCCGGCGCGCGTGCCCAGACGCTCTCGCCGACCCCCGACACCATTATCTTTCAGGTCACTTCGACGACCATTCCGGGGACGCCTACCCCGACGGCGACACCCACGGCTACGCCGACGCCGCCCGCCGTCCCGCGCAACTCCTTCGCCAATGACATCACCGGCAACGGGCGCTTCGTCGTTATCGAGTCGGCGGGCGACATCGCCACCGACCGGACACCGGCACGCAACAACGCCGACGGCAATCAAGAGATATTCCTCTTCGACTATGCGCAGCGCCGCGTCTTCCAGATTACGAACACGACGAACGTGCTGAAGGACACGACCAAGTCGGGGATCGACCCGACGAACATCGACGTCATCGTCGTCAACCTCCAGCCCTCCATCAGTCACGACGGCCGCTTCATCGTCTTCGAGTCGAACGCATACAGCGATGCGAACCCCTCCTTGACGCCGAAGAACTTCGACGGCCCGTCGAACTCCGCCGCGCTCAAGGCCGATGGCAACACCGAGATTTTCGTCTACGCGCTGCCCGCGTTTCCCGATGTCGCAGACCTCTCGCAGGGGACTGAGATTGCGCCTATTGATCTGGCCGCCGGAACGATGACGCGCATCACGACTACGCCCGCTTCAGCGGTGCCGCGCCCCGGTGCGACGAACATTCAGCCCTTCTTCTCGCTCGACAACTACACGCCATCGGTTGACGACGACGGCGGGCTCATCGCCTTCGTCTCGAAGGTGCACTCGGGCATCCCCGGCTTCTCGAACACGGACGGCAACAAGGAGGTCGTTGTCTACAACCGCACGGCCGGAACCTTCATACAGGTGACGACGACAACCGACGTGGCAGTGACGGGGAATCTTCTGCCGCGTCTCGTCTTCAACGATAACCCTTCGATCTCGTCGTGCATTGCGCCGCTCGCGTGCCGCGTTGCTTTCATCTCGAACGCCGACACCGGCTCGACCGAGGCGGACGCCAACAAGGGTAACGGCGAGCTATACGTCGCCGACCTCAATGCGACGACCGGCGCTGTCTCGTCCACACGCGAGGTGACGAAGACGCCGCCCGAGACGCGCACGGGCTTTGAAGGGTTGAGCGTCAACATCCTCAGCCCGGGCCGTCGCATCAGCCGCGACGGCAATCTCATCGCCTTCGAGACCACGGGCGTCTTCAACGCCGACGGCACGCTCAACGGCTCGCTCGCCAACACCTACGGCATCTACATCGCAAACGTCTCGGCCACCGCCCCGACCTTCGCGCAGGTCGCTTCGCGCGCGCCCGACACACAGGCGGATGTCTCTTTGCGTTGGCCGACGTTCACGGGTGACTCGACGCGCGTCGTCTGGGTCTCGAACCTGAATCTCAAGCCCGATGGCACCGTCGCCACGACCGTGACCGACGGGCTCAACCAGTCGAACAGGGTGCAAATTTTCTCGGCTCCGGTCGCCACGCTTTCAACCGTCGCGCGCGTGAGCAATCTCGCGACCAGTTCTTTCAACGCCGTCCAGCCTTTCCCCGCCGACACGATACGCCGCCTCGCCGTGAGTCTCGCGACCGAGCAGGGCGGCGGCAACGTTGACGGCTCGCAGGAGGCTTTCTATCAACTCATCCCCGTGGCGACGAGCGAGACGCCCGCGCCTTCGCCGACGCCCGCCACCACGGCCGCGCCGGTCACGTTCTCGACTGGTGCGAGCAATCGCGCAGTCGTTGCGCCTTCGCCGACGCCCGCGCCTGCGGAGGTAACGGGACTTGCGCCCGGCATGCTGGGCATCGCGCGCTCGACGCTCACGCTCTCGCCCACGACGAGTCAGGTTGATAAGAACAACGCGCACGAGACGCAGCGCCGTCCACCGCTCCCCGTCGAGTTGTCGGGCGTCTCGGTCTCGGTCTCGGGCTCGGCCGCAGGGCTCTTCTTCGTCTCGCCCAACCAGATCAACTTCGTCGTGCCGCCGGGTCTTCCATCTTCGGCAACGGCCGCGCCCGTCGTCGTCTTCAACAACGGCGCGCTCATACGCACCTCGGTCGTCTTGAACCCGGTGCAGCCCGACATCTACACCTCGACGAACGGGACGGGCGGACGCGCGGCAGTGCTGAACGTCACCAACCCCTGCGTCGCGCCGTCGGGCGAGCCGTTCACGGTGACGACGACGAGACCGGCGGGCTCAGGCACGACGGGCGTCTGCACCTCCGCGCAGACCGAGACCGCGCCGACGCGCTTGCTCATCATGCTGACCGGACTGCGACCGCCCGCCGGGACGACCGCGACCGTGACGGTGAGGATTGGCACCACCGACCTGACCGGCACTTCTATTATCTCGTTCGGCCCGTCGAACACGCCGGGCTTCGATCAGATTATCGTCGAGCTACCGGCCTCGCTCGCAGGCGCGGGCGACGTGCCCGTCATCGTCAGCGTCGTGGCTGGCGGCACGACGTTCACGAGCCGCCCGGCCGACACCGCGCCGCACATCACGATTCAGTAAGAGCCGTACATCGTGAATCGTAAATCGTGAACCGTGATATGAGGGGCCACCTTCCTATCACGGTTCACGATTTACGATTTACGATTCACGATTTACGGCTTACGGTCTCCATGCTCACCGGTCTCGACGCCATCCCGCTTACAGAGCCGCGCGCGGGCGTCGGCCATTACACGTTCGAGCTGGCGCGCGCTCTGGCGCATGAATCGCCCGCTGACGAGTTCGAGCTGGTCTACCCGTCCGCGTACCCACCCGTCGATTTCATTAAGAGCGAGAGCCTGCCGCCCAATCTCAAAGAGGCGCGCGTGCGTGTCGGCGCGTTGGGTCGTCGCTGGTGGTCTGCGGGGCTGCCGCGCTACGCGGCGCGGCGCGGCCTTCGGCTCTTTCACGGGACGAACTACGACGTGCCTTTGTGGGGAGGCGCGGCCACCGTGCTCACCGTTCACGACCTCTCGCTTCTCATCCACCCCGAGACGCACGAGCGGCGTCGTGTCTGGCGCGCGCGACGCCGACTGCCTTTGATGGCGCGCGCGGCCAACGCAATCATTGTCCCGACCGAGGCCGTGCGGCGTGAGGTCTGCGAGCACCTTCGCGTCGCGGAAGCAAAGGTCTTCGCAGTCCACGAAGCCGCGCGCGCTCTCTTCCGACGAGTGGAGTTTGCCGAGACTGAAAGTGCGCGCCGCTCATTCGGCATAGGTCACGAGTTTCTGCTCGCGGTCGGAACCATCGAGCCACGCAAGAATCTCCTTGTGCTCGTCAGTGCGTTTGAGGAAGTCATGCGCGCGCGCCCTTCGTCGGCGCTGCAACTCGTCATCGCGGGCGGGCGGGGTTGGCTGAGCGAGCCGCTCTTCGAGGCGGTCGAGAGGTCGCCCGCGCGCGAGCGCATCGTGCTCGCGGGCTACGTCGCGGACGATACCCTGCATGCCCTCTACTCATCCTGCCGCGCGTTCGTCTACCCGTCGCTCTACGAAGGCTTCGGCCTGCCGCCGCTCGAAGCGATGAGCTGCGGCGCGCCCGTCATCGCAGGCCGCACGCCCGCAGTCGAAGAAGTGACGGGCGGAGCCGCGCGCCTCTTCGACCCGCGCGACACCGACTCACTCGCGCGCGTGCTTCTCGAACTCGTTGACGACGAGCCCGCACGCCGCGCCCTCGCCGACGCGGGACTCCGCCGCGCCGCGCACTTCTCATGGCAGCGCACCGCACGCGCGACGCTTGAGGTCTACAGCGAAGCGATGAAGAGAAGGATGAAAGATAAGGATGAAGGATGAGGGATGAAGGAAATACATTCTTCACTTCATCCTTCATCCCTTCAATCCACCTTCACCGGCACTCTCAGCGTCTTCGAGCCTTTGAGGGCGAACCACGAGACGCCTTCTTGCAACATGTCGAGTTCGAGCAGGTAGTCGCCGGGGCGACGAGGCGCGTTGACGTTGAAGGTGATCTCGGTCTCCTCGCCGGGTGTGAGGTCGCGCGGGAGCGCGCCGCGCCCGTCGTCGTTCGTGACGAGCAGGCCGCTTGCGTCGAACCAGTGGTTGGCGGCGCTCAACTGGTAGGGCGAAAGTCCGCGCTCGCGCGCGCGCCACACCACGCTGCTCATGTTCCTTACGACCACGCGAATCTTCGCACTCGCTTTCGCGGCGATGCGCGCGGGCACTTCGACAATGCGAAGCTCCGCGCGAAAGTCTTCTTCACGTAGCGGCGCGGGCAGGTGCGGCTCACCTTCGGTCACGCAGACCGTGTAAGGCTCGCTCTGTGCGAGCACGCGACAGCGAGGACGCACGTCCTCCGTGGTGATGACGACCGCGCTCGCGGGCACAGGCGCGTCCGGCGGCAGCAGCACGAAGGTATCGCGCCGCAGCCCCAACGCAGCCCCGTACCAGAGTGCCTGTATGTAGCCGGGAACCGAGGTCGAGTCCGCGATGTGTAGTTCGCGCGGCGACGCGGCGAGCGCCGCGGGCAGAAGCTTCAAGGGATAGTCCGCGTCGAACATATGACGACGCCACGGCGAGCGCGCTTCACGCTCGAACTGCACGCGGAAGAGAGCGCCCTGCGCGAGCGCGAGCACGACAAGCACGACGAGCACCGCGCGACGAGCGCGGCCTCCCTCCAAAGTCCAAGCCCACGCGGGCGCTGCGAGTGCGACGACGAAGACCGGCAGCGCCGCGAGCCGAAGCATGTGGAAGTATTCGTTCGTCAGCGAGGCGGGCACGACCGAGGCCGCGAGTCCGTAAAAGAAGAAGCGCCACCACGCATCGCGCCTCGCGTTGCGGAGCGCAAGCCACCCGCCGACGAGAGCCAGCGCAAAGGTCGTCGCGAGCAACACGCCTGCGCCGGGGATGGCCGCGACCTGATACCCGTTCACGTCGCCCGTGACCAGCATCCTCCAAGGGTTGAAGCTCCCCGCGAAGTGTTTGACGAACTCCCAAGCATCTTCGGCGTAGCCGCTCTCGGGCTTGATGTAGGTCAGGTAGTTGAAACGCTTCGTCAGCGCCTCGGGGTGTCGCAGGTGATAGACGAGCAGCGGCACGAGCGCGAGCGCGTACAGCGCCCATGTCATCAACACCGAGCGCAGCCGCGCGCCGTTCGTCGCAAGCAGCAGGAGCCCGAACGCGAGCAGCGGCCCGAAAAGCCTCCCCGTCGAATACGAGTAAGTGACGAGCGCGAGCGCCGCCGCCACCGCTGCTGCGTCCATGAAGCGCCACGCCTCCTTCCTCAACGCGCGGTGAACCGAAAGCAAGAGGAGCGTGACTGCGAGCGGATAGACTGCAACCTCAAGGGCGACGCGGCTCAACTCGAACAGCCACGGCGTCAGCAGACCGGTCAGGCATGTGAGAAGCCCCACGCCTCCGCGCTTCGTCACACGCGCGCCAAGCAGCCCGAGCGCGAGCGCCGCCAGCACCCCGAGCGACGCGCTAAGATAACGCGCCGCCGCGATGCTCGGCCCCGTCACGCGGAAGAGCGCCGCGAGCATGTAGATATATGTCGGGTTCTTGTAATCGCCGAAGGCTTTGAAGTAGAGCGGCCACTCTTCGCCGTGCTCGTCGCGTCCCGTCTCAGCGATGGTGTGCGCGTTATATGCGACCGACGATTCGTCAATGAAGAAGCCGGGCGGGTTCGTCGGCGCGCCCCACGCGTAGAGCGCGAAGCCGGAGGCGGCGAGCACGAGCCAGAGCGCGTGCGTCGCACTGCTACGACGGAAGAGGGCGTGCCAACGGTTCTGCTTCGACATCCTTCAGGGGAGCCCTAGCGTGTGTCCTCGCGGAAGAGGTAGATCGAGCCGCCGAAAATCTTTTCCGGCGTGCGGCGTCGGTACTCGTCGAAAGTGTTGACGCGCTCCTCGTCGGTCGCGGGTCTTCCCCCACGCATGTGCTCGGGCACGGTCGAGCCGTTAAGGAAGCTTGCGCCGATAGCGGTGTAGCGCGCGCCGCCCGGTGGGGTCGCGAGCGCGTCGAGATAATCAACGCCGTAGTGATGCATCGTCAGGAAGCCGCCAAGAAACATCGCGCGCACCTTCGTCTCGCCGCGCTCGCGCAGGTACTCGGCTACGGCGCGCGTATCGTCGCCCCACTCGACGTTCGAGTCCGACAGGTACCACCAGTGCGGCGCGCGCGAGGCGAGCTGATTCATATAGCTCACGTGGTCGGGGTATGCGCGCGCCGCCTCAACACACATCCAGCCGAGCAGCACGAAGGCCGCGAGCGCGCCCGCACGTCGCGCGCGCCGCGACTTCCAGATGCGTTCGAGCAGCGCGCCGCTCAAGATGAAGAGGAACGTGTAGGCGGGCAGATAGTAGCGCACGCCGATGTCTATCCGGCTCAACAGCACGAAGCCCGTGTAGATGGCGAACGGTGCGAGCAGAAAGAGAAAGCGCCGGTCTCGTCTGCGGAAGAGTTCGTGCGCGCCCCACCCGAGCGCGGCGAGCGAGAGCAGAAGAAAGGGAAGCGTCGCCTTCAACGCGAACGCGACGGGGAAGTAGTACCACCAGCCCGTGCGACTGTACCTGCCGAGTAGTCCCGCGTTATGGCCCGAACCGTTGTGCCAGAGTTGCCAGAGAGAGCCGAGCACAAAGTCGGTGGGCAGCACGTATGTCGCGGCCTCGACGGCGCGCACTATCATGTCGGGGTTATCGGGCGCTCCCTCGTGCAGCCACTTCACGCCCTCGAATCCAAGCGGTCGGTGGTCGAAGAAGTAAGCGGCGTTGATGACGAGAAGCGCCGTGAGCGCCGTCGCGCACGCATGCGCGGCCACTCTCTTGCGACTGCTGTCCGCGCGCGGCGTTTTCCACCAGAGCGCGAGAAAGACGCCGCCGATGATGGGCGCGACCAGAAGCATCGAGAACTTTGCCAGGCAAGCCACGCCGCCCGCCGCGCCCAAAGCAAGCGCGCGCTTTGCCGACGGCGCGCGCAGGTATCTGTAAAGCGCGTAAGATGCGAGCAGGTAGCCGAACGCGGCAGGCACGTCGGTCTGCACGACGCGCCCATGCGCGAGCATCGTCGGCTCAAGTGTGAAAAGCGCGACGGCGAACACGGCCGCCCACGTGCCGAACAACTCGCGCGCGAAGGCGAAGAGGAGCAGTCCGGTCACAACGGTGAGCGCGATCATCGCTGCGCGTGTCCAGAAGGAGATTGCCTCGAAGAGTCGCGGGTTGTCCTCCCAAAACCTCTCTTCATACGTCCACTTGCCGAGCGGCGAGTCGTGCGCGTGGCCGAACTTTTCGGGTACGGTCTCGTCGGGTTGGATGAAGAGCAGCGGGATTCCGGCGATGATTTTGGCGAGCGGCGGGTGCTCGTGGACGAGTTGGCAGTTGCCCTCGGCGAGGTGGTAGTATGCCGCCGGAATCATAACGACCTCGTCAACGGTAATGCTCTTCTGCCAAATCACCGAGAGCATCTGGAGCGACATGACTGCGAGCAGCGCGGCGCACACGAGCGAGGCGGCGTGGGCGCGAACCCATGCACGCGCTGATGTGGCAGCGCGTCTCGGCTCGAAGACGACGAAGTCCCTGACGCCCGCGCCGAAGCCACGTTCGGTTGCCTCCGCCTGATTCAATGACTCGTCCATCAAACCCTCGCCTGCGCGTGAGCCGCGACCGCGCGGCCGCCCTCATCGTCTCGCTCGCGCCAGTTCTTTACTTCCTTCCGGCCGTGTGGGGCGGCTCCGTACTGTGCCCCGACGACGGGACGATCTTCAACACGCCTCTGCGAGTCGCGGCGGCGAACATCACACTCGACGGCAACCTTCCACTCTGGAACCCATACATCTTTAGCGGTATGCCGTTGCTCGGCTCGGCACAGGGCGGGCTGCTCTTCCCGCTGAACTGGTTCTATCTAGCCTTCCCCGCGCAGGCCGCGACGAACCTGATGGTCATCGCGTCATACGTTGTCGCGGCGCTCGGCGCTTACCTCTACGCGCGACGCGCGGGTGCGTCAGTCGCGGGGTCGGTCGTGACGAGCCTCGCGTGGCAGTGGGGCGGCTTCCTCATCGGGCAGATCGGGCACATCAACATCGTGCAGACCGCGGCGTGTCTGCCGTGGGTGCTGTGGGCGCTCGACGGCTACGCGTTGAAGGGGAGGCGTAGGTGGGGCGTCCTGCTCGCCATGTTCGTCGCGCTTCAGACCTTCGCGGGTCATCAGCAGACGCT
>JAVXWN010000088.1:0-3589 GCA_032230645.1 Acidobacteriota bacterium
CGCCTTGCTCTGACTCTTTTCTCTGCGCGATCTCTTTTTCTATCTCTGCCATCGTTTTCGCCTTGTCTATTCGCGGGAAGAGCGGCGCGACTTCGCCCGCGCTCGCACCCGCGCGCAAGCCCCCCCATTTGAGTTCGGTCGGATCAAACTGCTGCGGGTCTCCTTCGAGCCCGAGTTGCCGCCAGATGCCGCGCGTTGATTCCGGCATCACCGGATGAAGCAGCACCGCGAGCCAGCGCAAAGTCTCGGCCGCGCGATAGAGCACCGCGCCGAGCGTCTCGCGCTGCTCCTCGTTGCGCGCAAGCTCCCAAGGCTTTGCTTCGGAGATGAACTTGTCAACGCGCGCAATCATGCCCCATGCCGCTTCGAGCGCGCGATGAAAGGCATACTCTTCGACGTTCTGCACGAACTGGTCGCGGACGAGTGCGAGACTGCTCGCAAGCTCCTGCGCGTCTGAGTCAACGCCTGCGCGCTTCGCGAGAAGTCGTCGCGACTCCGAGATGTCGGGCGCGGGGATGACGCCGTCGAAGTATTTATGAATCATCGTCAGCGTGCGGCTCACAAGATTGCCGAGCCCGCTGGCAAGGTCGCTGTTCGAGCGTTCGAGGATGACCTCGTAATCAACCTTGCAGTCCTGCCCGAAAGACATCTCGCGCAGAAGGAAGTAGCGTACCGCGTCGGTTTTGAAATGACGCAGCAACGTTGGAAGCTCAAGCGCGTTGCCCAGAGTCTTCGAGCCCTTGCGTCCCGTCTGGTCGAGCCAGAGCCCGTGCGCGACAACACCGCGCGGCAACTCTACTCCGGCCGCCATGAGCATCGCGGGCCACAGCACCGCGTGCTGGCGCAGGATGTCTTTGCCGATGAGATGGAGGCCGGGCCAGAACTTCTCGAAGAGTTCACCGCCCGTCTCGGTTCTTCGACTCTCACTGCCCCAGCCGAGCGCGGTGATGTAGTTAATCAGCGCGTCGAACCAGATGTAGACGGTGTGGCGCGGGTCGCCGGGCACGGGGATGGCCCAACTCACGGAAGTCTTCAGGCGGCTGATGGAAACGTCTTCGAGCCCGCCGCCGACGAGGCTCGCAACCTCGTTGCGTCTGACCTCGGGCACGACGAAGTCCGGGCGCGACCGGTAGAGTTCGAGCAACGCCTCGTCGTAGTCCGAGAGACGAAAGAAGTAGCTCTCCTCCGAGACTCTATCAACGGGACGCTCATGTATGGGGCAGAGCGGTTGCCCTCCCTCTTCGGTCGCGGGCAGCAGTTCGTTCTCCGCCTTGAACGTTCCACAGGGCGCGCAGAACCAGCCCTCGTAGAAGTCTTTGTAGATGTTCTCGCGCCCCTTCGGCGTCTTGCGCGCGGCGGCGCGACGCCAGAACTCGGCCGCGCCTTCGTAATGGAACGGCTCGGTCGTGCGCATGAAGATGTCATAGCCGCCGCGCGAGCCGTCGAGCCCGAACGACTCGAACATACCTTTAAGCTCGCCGACGATGTAATCAACATGCTCCTTCGGCGTCCGCCCCGCACGTCGAGAGGCGCGCTCGATGTTCGTCCCGTGCTCGTCCGTCCCCGTCAGGAAGAAGGTCTCGAAGCCGCGCTGCCGCTTGTAGCGCGCGAGGAAGTCGGCGACGACCGTCGTGTACAGGTGCCCCATGTGCGGCAAGCTGTTCGCATAGTAGATTGGAGTTGTGACGTAAAAAGTTTTCATTTGAGCGAAGGTCTCTTGCCCTCTGTACTGCCGCGCGGAACCGTCCAGACGTAGACCGTGCGATAAAGATTCTTCCACGGCACCCGAATCGCTTTCTCCGGCGTCCAATCGCCCATGCGGAAGTCGTGCGAGATGATGAGCGAGCCGGGTCGCAACTCGCGCAGCAGCTTCGGCCGGAGCATGACATTCAAAGTGTTCGAGAGATAGAGCGTGACGACCGTCGCCTCGCGCACGTCGGCCGTGAACATATCCTCGTTGCGGAAACTGACGAGCGACTCGACGCCTTCGCGCCGCGCCGTCTCTCTCGCTTCGACGACGAGCTTGGGGTCAATGTCAATGCCGACGGCGCGCACGCCGTACTGCTTCGCGGCGGCGATGGGGATGCGCCCGTCGCCGCTGCCCAAGTCGTAGAGCACGTCGCCTTTTTTGAGATGCGCCTGCCGCAGCATCTCGTCAACGGTCTCGGGCGGCGTCGGCACAAAGATGACATCCGGCTCGCGCAGGTGCTTCCGAGGCAAGCGCCGCCGCGTGCCCCTTTCATGCTTTCGAGCCTGAACGGTCGAAGCGGTGAAGTGTGCGCGTGCGTCGGCAAAAGGCGCGCTTGCCGAGAGCAGGCACGAGAGCAGAACGATTTTTGTGAGCGTGCTCTTCATCATCACTTCTCGCGTATGAGTGCCATCGCCTCGGCGCGCGTGCGCGGGTCTTTGCGAAAGCCGCCGCGTATGGCCGAGGTGATGGTGATGGCTCCGGGCTTCTTCACGCCACGGATGGTCATGCAAGTGTGCTCGGCCTCCATGACGACCATGACGCCGACCGGCTTCAAGCCGTCGAAGAGCGTGTCGGCAATCTCGGATGCAAGCCGCTCCTGCACCTGTAAGCGGCGCGCGAAAGTCTCAACCAGTCGCGCGAGCTTCGACAGTCCCACGATGCGCCCCTCCTTCGGGATGTACGCGATGTGGCACTTGCCGACGAAAGGCGCGAGGTGGTGCTCGCACAGCGATGCGAAGTGTATGTCCTTGACGATGACCATCTCGTCATGTCGGTCGCCGGGCAGCGGCTTGACGTGCTCGGCCGGGTCTTCGCGCATCCCCGCCGTCAGCTCGGCGTACATCTCGGCCACGCGGCGCGGAGTCCTTTGCAGACCGGGACGCTCAACATCCTCGCCGATGCCTTCGAGGATGAGCCGCACGCCGCGCTCGATCTTTTCAAGGTCTATGCCGTGCTCCGGCGCGTCACCCGAGCCATCGTCCGGCTCGGTCGCCGAAAAGATCGTCGCCATAATTTACACCTCGCCTGCCGGTAGTGCGGGTATCCCTGTCCGCCTTGAGCGTGCATGAACACGCTTCCAACCTTTCGCTATCTCCCAAGCTTGAGCTTTAAATTTTCTACGTCTTCGCGCTTCGCGCTCAAGGCGGGCAGGGATGCCCGCGCTCCAGTCTCAATCATCTTTACTGACGAAGGCGGCGCGCACCGCCTCTTGCACCACACGGAGCGGCACGCCCCGCGCGAGCGCAGCCGCGCGACACTCTTCATACTCCGGCGTCGCGCTGACGATGCGCCCCTTGTGCCGCCCGACCTTGACGGCAATCGTACCGAACTCGGTCTCGACAGTCACGGCCTCCCTTTCGAGCGCGCGCCTGCTCACACTGTAATGACGCACGCCGAGCGTTGGCGTCTCGTCGAAGAGAAGGTCACACATCGTCTCGCGCTCCGACGTGCGGCAAAGAATAGAGACGAGCACGCCCGGCCGGTTCTTCTTCATCTGCACGTGCGTTAAGAAACAGTCGAGCGCGCCGCACTCGAAAGCGCGCTCCAACACGTGCCCGAGGACTTGCGGCGAAACATCGTCAACGTTCGTCTCGATCATCAGCAACTCTTCATCTAACT
>JAVXWN010000101.1:0-5567 GCA_032230645.1 Acidobacteriota bacterium
GGCTATCACATCATACAGGTGCTCGGCCACCGCACGGGCAAGCCCGAGGCCGACCCGGCGCATCCCGGCGCACCCGGCGACAACAAGGACGCACAGCCTGAAGAGCAGATTCACGCGCGCCACATCCTGATTAAGACCGGCGCGCCGAGCCAGAACCCCTTCGCTCCGCCCAAGTCCGCGCGTGACACCGCGCGCGAGGCCATCATTGACGAGAAGACGAAGAAGCAGGTCGAAGAGATCGCCAAGCGCACCAACATCAAAGTCCCCGAAGACTTCCCCGTGAAGGCTCCCGAGACGCCGCAGATGCCGATGGGCGCAACCCACGGCGGCATGCAAGCCCCGCCGCCGGGCGATGAAGAGGAACTGCCTCCGACTGCCCCCCCCGCCGGAGGCAGCGCCAATACGGGCAAGTCGGCGGGCGGCGCGAAGACGAAGACCCCGCCCGACAGAAAGAAGTAACCACCTTTGGGAGCGCGGGCCGCGACGGGCCCGCGCTCCCGACTGAAGCCAACAATGCAGTTCGATGATTATCGGGTCGAGGTCGTGCCCGGTGGAGAGTTTCGACTCGACGGCGGGGCGATGTTCGGCGTCGTGCCGCGCTCGCTCTGGCAGCGCGTCGCGCCGCCCGACGAAGAGAACCGCATCAGACTCAACACCAACTGCCTCTTCATCGAGGCGGCGGGCGAGCGCGTTCTCATCGAGACAGGGATGGGCGACAAGTGGTCGCCGCGCCACCGGGAGATGTACGGCGTCCGTGGTGAACACACGCTCGCCGGGAGCCTGTTCGAGCGCACGGGCTATCGCGCGGACGAGATAACTGTCGTCGTCAACACCCACCTGCACTTTGACCACGCGGGCGGTAACACAACGCTTGATGATGAAGGTCGTGTGGTAGCGACGTTCCCAAACGCGCGTTACTTCGTCTCGCGTTCCGAGTTCGAGCATGCCGAAGAACCGCACGAGCGCGACCGCACGAGCTACCTGCCGGAGAACTGGCGTCCGCTTGTGGAGACGGGGCAGTTGGAGTTGAAGGCGGCCGACTACCAAATCCTGCCGGGGCTCAGTATGGAGACCATTCCCGGCCACTCGCGCACGATGCAGTGCGTCCGGCTCGAACGTGGCGGGCGGACGCTCTACGGCTTTGCCGACCTCATCCCGACGCGCGCACACGTACCGCTCGCGTGGGTCATGGGCTACGACCTCTATCCCGTCGAGACGCTCGAAGCCAAGCGACGACTGCTGCCGCAGGCCGCGCGCGAAGGCTGGCTCTGCCTCTTCTATCACGACCCCAACGAGCCGCTCGCTCGCATCGTCAGTGAGGGCGGCAAGCTGCGCGTGGCCGGTCTCGAAGAAGGGCAGGAGGGTTTCATCCCCGGCGAGTGAGCGAACGTCAAGCAACAGTTGAAGGTGAAACTTAAATGACGACTGCGAAGATTGGCATCATCGGAGGCAGCGGCCTCTATCAGATGCCCGAGTTGAAAGATGTCGAAGAGGTGAGCGTCGAGACGCCGTTCGGCAAGCCCTCGGATGCCTTCATCGTCGGCATGCTCGAAGGCGAGCGTGTGGCCTTTCTGCCGCGACATGGGCGTGGGCACAAGCTTCTGCCGACCGAGCTTCCGTTTCGCGCGAACATCTATGCGATGAAGCTGCTCGGCGTCGAGCGCATACTATCGGCCTCGGCCGTCGGCTCGCTACAGGAACGTTACGCGCCGCTCGACATGGTCATTCCCGACCAGTTCTTCGACCGCACACGTGCGCGAGCCGAGGAGTCAACCTTCTTTGGCGAAGGCATCGTCGGTCACGTCACCTTTGCGCACCCCGTCTGCAAAGACCTCGGCGACGTGCTTGAAGAGTCGTGCCGCGCGGCCGAGGTGAACGTGCATCGCGGCGGCACGTACCTCTGCATGGAGGGCCCCGCCTTTTCGACAAAGGCCGAGTCGAACGTCTACCGGCAGTGGGGCATGGACATCATCGGCATGACGAACTTGCAGGAGGCGAAGCTCGCGCGCGAGGCGGAAATCTGTTACGCCACGCTCGCGCTCGTCACCGACTACGACTGCTGGCACGAGGCGCACGACGCCGTCTCGGTCGAAACGGTCGTCGAGTACCTCAACAAGAACGTCCGCAACGCACAGGTCATCATGCGCGAGGCCGTCAAAAGTCTCGCAACGGCCGAGCGCGCCTGCGACTGCGGCTCCGCGCTCAAGAGCGCCATCTTTACGTCGCCCGAACTCTGGCCCGAAGCTACAACGCGAAAGCTCGATGCCGTCATCAAAAAGTATCGTGGAAGTAAATCGTGAATGGTAAATGGTGAGTAGACGTTGAATATCGCTCATGGTAAAGAGTAGCTATTGAAGCGGGATGAAGCTAGGCTCAACTACCATTCACCATTTACCACTTTGAGAGGTGCATGAAATGAAGAGATCAATGCTTACGATGTGCGGCGTCGCGCTGGCCGTCTTGTTGGGAGCGCAGGCCGGGCGTGCGCAGACGGGGACGGTCGCGGCCGGGCCCGACCCTTCGACCGTCAGAGACGTGGACTCGGAGAAGAGCGCGAAGCACGAGCTTGAAGTTGCGCGCCACTACTTCAACAATAAGAAGGCCTATTACGCCGCCTTCATGCGCTGCCAGGAGCTGGTCGAAGGCTACCCGGAGTTCTACCGGATAGACGAGGCGCTCTACATCGCGGGCATGAGCAGCCTCTATATCTCCGAGGGGAAGGGCAAGCAGTCACCGCCCAAGTCCACGCCCGAGAAGGCGCAGGAGTTCTCGCCTGAGACAATGCGCTTGGCCGCGCGCGACTATCTATCGCGCCTCGTCAACGACTTCCCGAAGAGCAGCTTCCACAAGGAGGCCACGGAGGCGCTGGCCCGCCTCGGCGACGTGAAGCCCAAAGTAGATAAGCAGCAGTAACATCGGGCTCGACGGCGTAACGCTTTTTCATTCATCACGGCAGGAGAACTCATCAGGTGTCATTGCTTGTTGTCGGTTCGGTGGCGTTCGACGCGGTCGAGACGCCGTTTGGTAAGCGCGAGAGAATGCTTGGAGGCTCGGCCACGCACTTCGGGCTTTCGGCCAGCTTCTTCACAGACGTGAGTGTCGTCGGCGTCGTCGGCGGCGACTTCGGCGAGGATGAGATGTCGGTCTTTCGCGAGCGCGGTATCAACACGAACGACCTCGAACGCGTCCCCGAAGGCAAGACCTTCTTCTGGAGCGGCCGTTACGACTTCGACCTCAACACCGCGCACACGCTCGACACGCAGCTCAACGTCTTCGCCGACTTCAAGCCGAAGCTATCGGATGAGTCGAGGCGCGCGCGCATGGTCTTCCTCGGCAACATCCAGCCCGACTTGCAGCGTGAGGTGCGCGAGCAGGTGCGCGGGGCCGAGTTGGTCGCGCTCGACACGATGAACTACTGGATCACGACCGTGCCCGAGCAGGTCGAGGCCGCCATCCGCGAAGTGGATGTCGTCATCATCAACGACGCCGAAGCGCGACAACTCTCAGGCGAAGCGAATCTCATCAAGGCCGCGCGCAAGATGCTGTCGTGGGGCCCGCGTGCGCTCGTCGTCAAGCGCGGCGAGTACGGCGCGGCGATGTTCACAGCCGACGCATACTTCGCTATCCCCGCATACCCTCTGGAGTCGGTCTTTGACCCGACGGGCGCGGGCGACACGTTCGCGGGCGGCTTCATGGGCTACCTCGCGAGCCACGACCGCGTGGACGATGCGACGCTGCGCCGCGCGATCATCTACGGCTCTGTGATGGCATCCTTCAACGTAGAGGAGTTCGGCACCGAGCGCGTCCGCCGCCTCACGCACGAAGAGATAAACGGGCGCTTCCGCGACTTCAAGCGCATGACCCACTTCGAGGAAATCCCGTTCGAGAGAGCCGCGCAAGCCGTTTAAGAATGGTCTGGAGTCTGAAGTTTGAAGTCAAGACAGTATAGCTCTCATCTGCTTTGACTCCGGACTTCAGACTATTTTTGCTGTATAATCCTCGCGCCCTACGTTTTTCGAATCAATCAAAATCCAGGGGGACTTCCGATGTTCTGTCCTGTTTGCGAGGCCGAGTATGAGCAAGGCATCACGCGCTGTGCCGACGATGACGCGGAGTTGGTCGAGCGCCTGACGCCCGAGAACACCGTCCACGACCACAGCGAGTCGCGCTTCGTCCCGCTGCACAATACCGGCTCGCCCGTTGAGGCCGAGATGGTCGCCGACATCCTGAAGCAGAACGGCGTGCGCGTGTCAGTCCAATCGGGCGGAGCCGATGCCTTCTCGCCGCTGCTCTCGTCGTCGTCTCTCAGCGCGCGTGTCCTCGTAGACGAGCGCGACCTCGACCATGCACAGGAACTCTACGACTCCTTCTTCGGCGGCGACACGACGCCGCTCACCGGAGCCACTGAGGAGGAGGAAGCGAACGATGAATGATGAATGCGTAATGATGAATTAGAGATCGGCATCTGATTTTCGATTCATCATTCATCACTCCGCATTCATCATCTGGAGGCTAATCGTGGCAGAGGCAAATTCGGCGGCAATCGTGGTGCTGATGACGGCGGGGAGTCAGGAGGAGGCTTCGCGGCTGGCGGAGATGCTGGTCGGGGCGCACCTCGCGGCGTGCGTCCAGATCATGCCGCAGATGGAGTCAATCTATCGCTGGAAGGGCGAGGTGCATCGCGCGCCCGAGTTCCTGCTGCTGGTGAAGACGACCGCCGCCTGCTTCGACGAGTTGGAACGCGAGGTGCGCGCGCTTCATACTTACGACACGCCCGAGATCATCGCATTGCCCGTCGCGCACGTCTCCGCACCCTACTTCGACTGGCTCACCTCGAATGCATTCCCGCCGCTTGTCTCGCGTCAGACAGCCGCCGAAGGTGGAAGGATGAAGTGAAGACTGTCTACCCTTCATCCTTCCGCTTTTGTCTTTCAGATGTCGTAGGAGCCTGAATTCATCTTGCTGAGCGCGTCCTGACTGCGGACAACGATGTCTACTACTTCGGAGGGCGAGTCGGTGAGGTGTAGGAGCCCACGGTCTTCGGCCGCGATGTACTTCTCCTTGAGTATCGCCTCGTCAATCCAGCCGAGCATCCCGCCCCAGTAGTGGGAGCCGAAGAGGACGACGGGGAAGTTCTTAATCTTGCGTGTCTGGATGAGCGTGAGCGCCTCGAACAACTCGTCGAGCGTGCCGTAGCCGCCGGGAAAGATGACGAAGGCGTTGCTGTACTTGACGAACATCGTCTTGCGCACAAAGAAGTATTTGAACTTGAGCGAGAGAGTCAGGTAAGGGTTCGAGCTTTGCTCGTGCGGCAGTTCAATGTTGCAACCGACTGAGGCGCCGCCGGCTTCAAAAGCGCCGCGGTTCGCGGCCGCCATGATACCCGGGCCGCCGCCGGTGATAACAGTAAATCCGGCGCGCGCGAGCAGCGCACCGGTTTCCTGCGCGGACTTATACTCGGGGTGATCGGGCGAGGTGCGGGCCGAGCCGAAAACCGAGACGCCATTTTGGATATGAGCCAGGTCTTCAAAGCCCTGCACAAACTCTCCCATGATGCGAAAGACCCG
>JAVXWN010000119.1:0-22914 GCA_032230645.1 Acidobacteriota bacterium
AAAGAGTTGATTGACGAACTCGGCATGGCCGACATCACGCACCCTCAATACGGCCTCGCCCCGCCGCGCGCCTCCCGGTTCCGCGAGATACGTCTCTCGCATAGTCACCTGTTCGTCGTCAAAGCCTGAAGGTCTCGTGCGCCATGCGGTTCGAGTGGGACAAAGATAAAGCAGTCCGTAACCTTGTCAAACACGGCGTCTCTTTTGTTGAGGCCGTGACAGTGTTCGGCGACCCACTCTCTGACACGTTTGACGACCCGAATCATTCATTGGACGAGCGCCGATTGATTATTGTCGGGACTTCGGAAAACTGCTGCTCAACGTCACGTCGTCGGCGGTTCCCTGCTTGCCGTCGGGGCCGTCGGAGCCGAGCGTGTAGGAGGCGGGTGTGCCCACGTAGCGGTAGGGGTTGTGCCAGGGGTCTATGCGGATAATCCGCTTCGTGTAGCGTGGGCTGAGGTGATCGAGGAGAGTGGCCGAGTCGCGCGCTTCGACGTAGAAGCCGCGCTCGTGCCGGAAGGCATCGAGCGCCTCGACGAGCGCCGCGAGGTCTGCGCGTGCGCGCTCCGCCTTCCGCGAATTGACCGAGCGCCAGAGCGATTCAAGGTCTGCGACCTTCCCGCCGCCGAAGTCAATCTCCGCCACCTGCCAACGGCCGCGCTCGTCCTTCGACAGACTGAAGGCGGCCTCGACGACGACCTCCGCGACCGCCGACGAGCCCATCAGCGAGAGCTGCTTGATGGTGAGCGGCCCGCGCGTCAACGGCTTGGCGCTCTTCTTATCATCCTTCTCTTTCTTCTTCGCTTGGCCCTTATCAACGCCGTCGTCGTTCGCCTCGCCGTCGTTCTTCTCTTTATCCTTGCTCACGACCTGTTGCGCCTCGAACTCGGTCACAAGCTCTTCGAGCGCACGCCGCGCGGCTTCGACGCTCAACGCGGCTACGGCGGGCGCATCGAACATGTCGAACTCATCCCACGCTCGGTCGCCCGTGCGGAACTCGACCGCGCGCCAGCGCTTCTGCTTGAAGAACCCGCCGGTCTGCGGCACGCGCTCGTCCTCGACACGCACGAGATGAAAGGCTTCGGTCACTTGCGCCTTGACGATGATGGGCTCCGAGCCCGCCGCGCTCACATCTATAATTTTGACCGCGCCGGTCTTCAGCCCGAACCCACGCGCCGTCGCGATGGCGCGACGCGCCTCTTTCGCGCTCAGCGCAGGCTTCGGCTTCTTCTGCGCCGACGCCCCGCTCGCCGCCGCGAGAATGCAGAGCACCAACGCGCACGGAAGAGTCTTGAAAAAGCGAAGAGGCAAAAATGAGGATGAGAGCCACGCTGTTACTCGTCCCGAATTTTTGCCTTCTGCCTTCTGCCTTTTGCCTTCTGACTTCATTAATTGTCGGGTGGCGGGGTGATGTGAAAGCGCGTGAGCAGGCGGTCGGCGGCGTCGCGCGCGGCCTGCTCAAGCTCATGCTGCGATGGGTAGCGCTCGATGCCACGCGTGGGCACGGGGACGCGCACGCCGCCGATGCGCGCCGTCTGCCGGTAGGGACGCTGGTAGATGGTGTCGGTGTATTTGAGGTCGGCGGTCTTCGGCGTGTAGACGTAGGTTCTAATGATGAGCCCGCCCGTGTTGACCTGTCCCACACTCCCTCTGCCGGTCGTCGCCGCTTCGTCCTCCAACTCGAAGAGGACGACGAAGGCCGACGACTCGCTCTTTGCGCGCTCGCGCGCCTCCTGTCGCCGTCCCCTCCCCGCGTCCGTCACCGAGACGGAGACGGACTGCCCTAATCTTTGCACGAAGCTCGCCAGCACGCCGTCTCGCGCGCGCGGGTCAATGCCGAACGAGGTCTGGTCGTCGTAATACATGACGACGAAGCTGACAAGCACGTCCGTCGTCTTCTTCGCACCCTGCTTCGGCCCCGACTCCGACTCGCCTTGCGTCGGCGTGGCTTCGGCCGTCGGCGTCGTGGAAGTCTTCTGCGCTTTCCGCCCCGACTGAGCCCGCGCCGCAGCGGCCTGCGCGCAGAAGGCCATCGCAAGCAACAGCAAGACGAACACCGCGCACGTCACACTCTTTGAAGGGTTAGGCTTTGCCATCAGAAACTACTCCTCCGGGCGGCGCGGCTTTTAGCCCTGCTCGCCACGCGACTTGCTGATGAGCATGCGCAGCATGACCTGTAGCTGGGACGTGGTAAAGGGCTTTGGCAGGAAGACGACCGCGCCCGCAGCGAAGCTGTCGGACGAGAGCTTTGGGTTCTGCTCAGCCGTCATCATCATCACCGGAATCTTCATCAGCTTTCGCTCCGACTTCATGTGGCGGACGAGTTCCGGCCCCTGTATGTGCGGCATCACCACGTCGAAGACGCACGCGGCGAAGTCGCCGCCCGATTGAAGGAGCTTGTAAGCCTCGCGCCCATCGCGCGCAGGCACGACCTCGTATCCTTCCTTCTCGACAATCGCCGTCACCAGACGCAGTATCGCCGGGTCGTCGTCGGCCACGAGTATTCGCCGTGAGGCTTCGTTGTGCGCAGACAAGTTCTGAACACCTCCGGTCTTTTAATGGATGGGGGCTGTAGGGTGAGAGATGAATGAAGCGGGCTTGTTATTCTTATTCATCCCTCATCCTGTAGCCCTCATCCCTAAACTTCTACCGCCTTGCCGCTCTCGTCGGCGCGCGCAAGACGCGCGGCCAGAGTGATGGCGGCGACCATGCTCGAATGCTCTGCGACGCCGCGCCCCGCGATGTCGAAGGCCGTGCCGTGATCCACAGAGGTGCGTATGAACGGCAGCCCGAGTGTGACGTTGACCGCCTCGCCGAACGAGAGGCACTTCACCGGAATCATCGCCTGATCATGGTAACACGAAATTACCGCGTCGAACTCGCCGCGCGAGGCGCGCAGGAAGACCGTGTCGGCCGAGTACGGCCCCGAAACCTCAAGCCCCCCGGCGACACATGCTTCGACCGCCGGAGCAATCTCGGCCGACTCTTCGACGCCGAAGAGCCCGCCCTCCGCGCCGTGCGGATTCAAGGCGGCGACGGCGATGCGCGGCCGCGCGATGCCCCAACGACGCAGCTCGCGCTCGGCCAGCCGCGTGACGCGCACGATGCGATCCTTCTCAACCATGCGAATCGCTTCGGCCAACGGCACGTGTGTTGAGATGAGTACGATGCGCAGGTTGGATGCCACGAAGGCCATCGCGCACTCGGTCGTGCCCGTCAGGTGTGCGAGGAATTCGGTGTGACCGGGGAAGCTGTAGCCGCCGAGGAAGAGCGCGCGCTTGTTGATGGGCGCAGTAGAGATGGCGTCGAGCGAGCCCGCGCCGCATAACTCGACTGCGGCCTCGATGTACTCGGCCGCGGCGCGACCGGCCACGCCCGACTCGACGCCCGGCGCGATTGTGCCCGTGATGTTGTCGAGGTGATAGATGACCGGCGCGTCCGAGCCCTCGGGGAGCGTCTCGCCGCGCCGCACGATCTCGTAGCCGCAACGAAGGTCGAGCGTGCGCGCCGTGTGCGCGAGGAACTGCGCGTCGCCAACGATGACGGGCGCGCAAAGCCCGAGCACTTCGGGCTCCGCGACCGCCTTGAGGACGACCTCGGGGCCGATGCCCGCGGGGTCGCCCATCGTGATGCCGATGCGTGGCCGCCGCCGCTGCTGCTCGCTCGCGCCGCTCTGGCCCTGCGCGGCTGACTTTAGTGAAGCGTCGTTCATGTCTCGAAGCCGGAACCGTGTGAGGTGTGTTGGGGAGAACACCGCCGCGCCGGGCGCGCACGGGGCCGCGCGTCGTCTTCAGTCGCCGGAATCGCTGCCGCCACCGTCGCGGTCTTCGGCCTTGAACATGTACTTGATGTTGTGCTTCAACAGCATGATGTTGGGCGCGCCCTTGCGGTTGATCTTGAGCGCCGAGCGGTCGTACCACTCGATGGTGCCCTCGACCTCTTCGCCGTCAACGAGCACGATGACCATCAGCGTGTGCTGATCCATCTGCTTCTTGTAGTAGAAGATTTCGGCGCTCGTCTCTGAGGGTGGAATCTTCTTGCGTCCCAACGCCGCAGCTGCGGCCGCGCCAGCCGACGAAGAGTCACGAGACTCGCGCGAGTCTCGCGAGTCTCGCGAGTCTCGCGGTGGTGCGCCCGAAGGACGGTGAGCGGGACGCGGCGGCGCGCCCTCGGAACGCTCGCGCGGTTGAGGGGCCGTCTCGCGGCCCTTGACCTCTGCCAATGTCGTGCGAATCAGTTTGCGGTTCACCTTTATCTCCTCACTCGAACAGTGCCAAAAAGCTTGCATAAAATCGGGCGGTCGTGCCGCCCCGTGGCGACAGGATCGAACATAAGACGAGACACGGCGACTTGAGTTCACGCAGCCGGCGTCGTCACACATTGCGGCGGTCTGAAATAGACAGACGAGAAACGGTCTTTACCCGTGGTTGATTTCAATCCTGTCAGGGTTTGCGCGTCATGCTACACGAAGACAAGGCAAAAGGCAAAAGGTAAAAGGCAAAAGTAGAAGACTGCGGGCCGTCTTCACTTTTGCCTTTTACCTTTTTACTTTTGCCTTACTTCAGTCAGCCTTTTTGCGGATAAAGGTCGGCACGTCCAAGTCGTCGGAGCGCGTCGGCGCGACAGCGCGCGAAGAGAGGTCGGCCCCCGTCTGCGCGTAGCGCGTGGGCTGTGTGGCTGCGGCCGCATGCGAGGTTGTGCCCACCTCTGACATGTCCTTGTCGAAGCCCGTGGCGATGACGGTGATCTTCATCTCGTCGTGCAAAGATTCGTCTATGACTGCGCCGAAGATGATGTTGGCGTCGTCGTCGGCCGCCTCGCGGATGATCGAGCTGGCCTCGTTGACCTCATAGAGCGTGAGGTCGTTGCCGCCCGTGATGTTGATGAGCACGCCCTTCGCGCCCTGGATGGTCGCCTCTTCCAGAAGCGGGCTGGAGATGGCCTGCTGCGTCGCCTCGACCGCGCGGTTCTCTCCGCTCGCGCGCCCCGCGCCCATCAACGCCAAGCCCATCCCCGACATGATCGCCTTCACGTCTGCGAAGTCGAGGTTGATGAGGCCGGGGACGGTGATGAGGTCGCTGATGCCCTGCACGGCTTGACGCAGAACGTCATCGGCCATCTTGAAAGCGTCCTGCAAAGACATCTTTGAGTCGGCCGTGTGGAGCAGACGTTCGTTCGGGATAGTGATGACCGTGTCCACGCACTCGCGCAACTCCCTCAAGCCCTGATTGCTCTGCGCCATGCGTCGCTTGCCCTCGAAGTGGAAGGGCTTGGTGACGACCGCGACGGTCAGCGCGTTCAACTCCGACGCGAGCGAGGCGATGATCGGAGCGGCACCCGTGCCCGTGCCGCCGCCGAGGCCCGTGGTGACGAAGACCATGTCGGCTCCTTCCAGAGCCTCGATAATCTTCTCGGTGTCTTCGAGCGCGGCGTTGCGGCCGACGTCGGGATCAGCGCCCGCGCCCAGTCCCTTCGTAAGTTTGCCGCCCAGTTGAATCTTGATCGGCGCGCGCGAGCGTTTTAAGGCTTGGAGGTCTGTGTTGGCGACGAGGAATTCGATGCCCTCGATACCGGCCTCGATCATGCGGTTGACGGCGTTGCCGCCGCCGCCGCCGACGCCGATGACCTTGATGCGCGCGCCCGTGATGGGCGGGTCGTCATCAATGAAAATGTTAATCCCGCTCGCCGGACGGCCTTCCGGTGTCATATTCTGCAATTTCCTCTCTCCTTCCGAAGCTTGACCGCCCCGAAGGTGTCGTACGGTTATCTTGGGCTGTGCGCGCCGCCGTCAACAATATGTTGAGGACTACATCTTGTGCCGGCTGGCGCGGCAGCATACAACATCTACTCAGAAAATACCACCAAAACGATTGCGAAATTTCGAGACGAGCGCGCCCAATCCACCGCTCGCCTGCGCTCGCGCCATCGACGCCCGCATTTCCGCGGATTTCGCGCGCTGGCGAATCAGACACAGGCCCGACGCAGCCGCCCACGCGGGACTCTGGATGT
This sequence comes from Acidobacteriota bacterium, assembly GCA_032230645.1. GTDB lineage: Bacteria > Acidobacteriota > Blastocatellia > Pyrinomonadales > Pyrinomonadaceae > QHXN01. The sequence continues at coordinate 6,010 of JAVXWN010000119.1, forward strand.
CTTCGACGAGCCCACCGAAGCGGTCGCGCTCGGGGTAGCCGAGCCTGACGGGCGCGTCGAAGACCTGCTCGGCGATCTCGACCATTCCGTTTAAGAGCGAGCCGCCGCCCGTCAACACCACGCCGCTTGAGAGTTGTCCTTCCCAACCCGCCTCGCGTATCTCGTCGGCGACGTGCGAGAGCACCTCTTCGGCGCGCGGCTGAAGAATGTCGCAGAGTATCTGTCGCGAAAGCTGTCGCGGCGGGCGACCGCCGACCGACGGCACATCCACCAACTCGCCTCGCTCCGACTCAGAAAGGCTCAGGCCGCACGCGCAGCCAACGCCTCTTTTAATCTTCTCGGCTTCGGGGATCGGCGTGCGCAAGCCGAACGCGATGTCGTTCGTAAAGTGCGAGCCGCCGAGCGCGAAGACCGCCGTGTGCTGCACCGCTCCGCGCTGATAGATGATGAGTCCCGTCGTCTCCGCGCCGATGTCTACGAGCGCCGCGCCGAACTCCTTGTCGTCGTCGGTGAGCGTTGCTTCGGCGGCGGCGAGTTGTTCCAAGACCATCTCGCCGACGACCAGTCCCGCGCGGTTGACGGCGTTGATGACGTTCTGGCGCGCGGTGACGGGGCTGGTGACGATGTGAACTTTGACTGCAAGGCGAGCGCCGATCATACCGACCGGGTCGTTGATGCCGTCCTGATCGTCAACGATGAACTCCTGCGGCAAGCGGTCAACGATTTCGCGTCCGGCAGGTAGTTGGATGGCCGAGGCGGATTCGATGGCGCGGCGCACGTCGTCCTGTGTGATCTCGCGGTCGCGCCCCGCAACGATGACGGGCGAGTGGCCGTTGCGTCGGCCGTGGCCGCTCTCGTATGAAGGGTCGCGCTCGCGCCCCGAGACGGCGACGATGGCCTGCCCGTTGAAGCTCATGATGTGCGAGCCCGAGAGGTTGATAGCGACCTCTTCAACCTCGATGCCGCTCATCCGCTCGGCCTCTTCAACGGCGCGCGTGATTGACTCGACGGCTGCCTCGGGGTCTACGACGACGCCTTTGCGCAGGCCGCGCGCCTCCGACTCGCCAATGCCGACGATGTCGATGAGCCCGCTTTCGCCGGGCTCGCCGATGATGCAGGTCACGCGGCTGGTTCCGACATCAAGGCCGACTGTGTGGGTCAGGTTCTTAGCCATCCGGTTTTCGCTCCTTCGCAGACAGGGGGTTTGGATTCCTCCGGCGCGAAATTCAAGTCTCGACATCCGACTCGTTCGAGTCCAACCTCGCTCGACTTATTCCACTCTCGAACTCATTCGACGCGGCGAGGGCGAACTGCCACGTTCGTCGGGTGCTGCACGTTCGTCTTCTTCTCGTCCGACTTCGGCGGCTGATGCGCCGTCGTCTGCTTCTTTGTGTCCTTCGCAGCGAGGCGTGCGGGGGGCGTGGCCTCTTGTGTTGTCGTGTTGCGCGGCGCGAGCGCGGGTGTCTGCGACTCAGTTGAGACAGCGTCGGCGCTACCCTCACCCGGCTGGTAGTGCGCGGTCGTGCCCGTGCCGACGACGGCGCGCTTGCCCTGCGACACGTCAACGTATGTGACGTAGGGGCCGCGCGCGGTCTGGCGCTGCGCATCGAGGACTTCGAGCGCCTGACGGAAGCGCTTGGCGAACTCTTCGCGGCCTAAGCGGACTTCGACCGCCGCGTCCTCGCCCGCGAGTTGCACGCGCACGTCGCGCAGGTCTTCGAGGTTGACTTCGCTCACACGATGCGAGAGCCCCGACGCCGCCCAGTCGCGCGCGAGTTCGAGCGCGGTGCGCACGCGTTCGCGGTTCTGTTTGAGCGCGTCGTCGTTGCGTGCCTCTTCGACGCCGCGAACAAAGAAGTCATGCTCGCCGGGCGAGGCCGCGCCGAGCGAGACGCCGTCGTCGTCAACCCAGACGAGACGCCCCTGAGAGGTGCGCGCGATAATGCGCGGCTCGCGCTCGGTGACGCGCACGCGCAGGCCGCCGGGCAGCACGCGCGTGACGACCACGTCGCGAACCCACGGCAGCCCCTTCAACTCGTTCGCAATCGCTTCGAGGTCGGACTGCCACACACCCGCGTTCGAGAGTCGCAGCACGGCCGCGCGTATATCGTCGCGCGATGCGCGCGTCGCGCCGCCCACGTCCACCGTCCTCACTTTGAAGAAGGAGGCGGAGACCGCCGTGCGATAGCCGACGTATGCGAGCAGGCCGAGGCTGACGGCGAGCACGACCTTGAGCGCGAGCGGCACGTAAGGCAGCGCGGACTTCCACGCGAAGCTCTTCTGCCGCGAGTCCTTCGACGCGGCCGGTCGTGCGGCGGCGCGGCGCGTGCCCGGTTGCTGCACCGAGACGCCCGCGCCGCGACCCTTCGTCCCGACGCCGACCCGCCCCGCGCGCGGCGTGATGACCTGCTCTCTCACTGCGACACCTCCGACAATGAAAGGATGAAGGATGAAGGATGAAGGATGAAGGCGCTGCCTTCATGCGTCGAACTATTTTTCGTCAGCATTTCTTTCTTCCCTCATCATTCATCCTTTGAACTTCATCCTTCATCGCTTCCACTTCATGCTTGAACTCCTCGTCCGCGCCCCACAGTTCGACTTCGTACTCCAACTCTATCCCGTGCTCACGGCGAAAGCGTTCACGTATCTCTTCGGCAAGCGCGAGGGCGTCCTGTGCGCGCGCGCCTTCGCCGTCCGTCACGATGAAGTTGGCGTGGACGGGCGAGACGAGTGCGCCGCCGCGTCGCTCGCCCTTCATCCCCATCTCGTCAATCATCCGGCCGGTGCTCAGGCCCGAGCCCGGCGGGTTCTTGAAAAAGCAGCCCGCGCTGCGCGCGCCGTGCGGTTGCGTCGAGAAGCGTTTCTGCTTGGCCTCTTCCATCCGCGCCTTGATCGCCTCGGGGTCGTCCGGCTTGAGCCGGAGCGTGCAGCCGAGCAGCAACTCACCCTCTTTAAAAGAGGTGTGGCGGTAGTCCCACTTCACACAGCCGCCCGCCACCTCGACGACGCGGCCTCCGCGCGCGACGCGAACCGACTCGACCACCTGTCCTATCTCTTGGCCGTATGCGCCCGCGTTCATCCAGAGCGCGCCGCCCACCGTGCCGGGGATGCCGCCCAAGCCCTCGATGCCCGAGAGCCCTTGCCGCGCGGCCTCGACGCAGAGGCGCGGGAGCGAGAAGCCCGCGCTCACCGAGACGCGCTCGCCTTTGAAGCGAGCCGCGCTCTTCACCTCGCGCGTCGAGACGACGACGTAGCGATGCTCGCGGTCGTCGGCCAGTACGTTGCTGCCCGCGCCGAGCACGCGCCAAGCGAGCGCCGCCTCGTCGAGCGCGCCGACCAGACACGCGGCCTGCTCCTCTGTCTCGGGGGCCAAGAGCCAATCTATCTCGCCGCCCACGCGCAGGCTCGTCAACTCGGCGAAGCGACGGCCGCGCTCGGCGCGCACGCCGCAGCGACGCGCGATCTCTTCGATTTGCGTGTCGCGCATCTGCGCGTCCGAGTGTTGCGTCTCTTCGCTCATCACTTCTGCATGTGCGGCGGCGAAAGATGTCACTAGGCTGTCGCCTCCGACTTTTCCCCGCGCTCCTTCAAAAGCTCGACCAGTCGCTCGCCCGCGCGATAGACGTTGCCCGCGCCGAGCGTGATGACCATGTCGCCTTCGTGCACCTCTTCGAGTAGCGCACGGGTTGCCTCTTCGACCGAGCCGACGTGGCGCGCATCCTTGTGGCCGAAGCGGCTGACGGCTTCGACGAGAACTTCGCCGCTCACGCCCTCAATCGGCTCCTCGCTCGCCGCGTAAACGTCGGTCACCATCAGAACGTCCGCGTTGTTGAAGGAGCGCGCGAACTCCTCCATCAAGTCCTGCGTGCGCGTGTAGCGGTGCGGTTGAAAGAGCACCACCATGCGACGACCGGCGGAGCCGAGCTTGGCGGCAACCAGCGTCGCGCGAATCTCGGTCGGATGATGACCGTAGTCGTCAACGACGATGATGCCTCCGACATCGCCCTTGAACTGGAAGCGCCGGTTGACGCCCGCGAACTCGGAGAGCGCCTTCGTGATCGTCTCGAACGGCACTTCGAGTTCAAGCCCGATGGCAATGGCCGCGAGCGAGTTGTAGACGTTGTGCAGCCCCGGCACGTGCAGAGAGACTTCGCCCACGGGCTCGCCCATCAAACGCACCTGATAGACCGAGCCGAACTGCTTGTCGTAGCGCACCTCGCGCGCGGCGATGTCGGCCTGCGCCGAGAGCCCGTAGGTGATGCGGCGGCGAACGACTTCGGGGATGACCGCCTGCACGTGCGGGTCATCAAGGCACAAGACGGACGCGCCGTAGAAGGGCACCTTGTTGACGAAGTCGGCGAACGACTTGCGCACGTCGGCCATGTCTGCGTAAGCGTCCATGTGCTCGCGGTCAATGTTGGTGACGACGGCGAAGGTCGGCGACAGCATCAGGAACGAGCGGTCGCTCTCGTCCGCTTCGACCACCATCAAATCGCTCTTGCCCAAACGCGCGTTCGAGCCCATCGCGCCGACGACGCCGCCGACCACCACCGTCGGGTCGAGCCCTGCGCGTGCGAGCACCGTTGCGACCATCGAGGTCGTCGTCGTCTTGCCGTGCGAGCCCGCGACGGCGACCGTGTGCGGCTTCAAGCGCATCAACTCGCCCAGCATCTCGGCGCGCGGGATGACAGGGATCGAGCGCCGCCTCGCTTCCAACACTTCCGGGTTGTCGCCGCGTACCGCGGTCGAGCGGACGACGACGTGCGCACCCGAGACGTGCTCGGCCGCGTGCCCTTCATAAATCTTCGCACCCAAGGATTCGAGCCGCGCTGTCACGTCCGAACGGCGCAGGTCAGAGCCCGACACGCGGAAGTTCATGTTGAGCAGAACTTCGGCGATGCCCGACATGCCTATGCCGCCGATGCCGACGAAGTGAACGTGTTGAATGCGACGAAACATAAGTTCAAGTAGACAGTGGACAGTAGACGGTAGACAGTAGGGCTCTCCCGTCGGTTGAACTCTCGGCTTTAAAGTTTCCGCTGCTGCGAAGCATCGTTTTTCCTACTGCCTACTGCCTGCTAATCTTTCAATCAACTCGACCGCCGCCGCCGCCGCGTCGCCGCGTGCGAGCTTGCGCGCGGCCTCTTCCATGCGTGTGACGCGTTCGGGGTCGGCGACGAGCGCCGCGATCTCGTGCGCGAGACGCTCGCCCGACAACTCCTCCTGCAAAATCATGCGTGCCGCTCCGGCCTCCTGCATCACCTCTGCGTTGCGCCGCTGTTCGAGTTGGCCGGGCAGCGGCACCATCAACGCGGCCTTGCCCGCCGCCATCAACTCAAAGCTCGTCGTCGCGCCCGCGCGCGAGACGATGAGGTCTGACGCGGCAAAGGCCGAGACCATGTCGTCAATGTACTCGCGCACCTCCGCATGTTCTTCCCAACCGGCGGCTGCGTATCCGTCGCGCACGCGCTCGAAGTCGAGCTTGCCCGTCTGGTGCGTGATGCGAAGCACGTCGCGTTGCGGCGCGAGATGCGGGAGCGCCGCGACGACTGCTTCGTTGACGGCGTGCGCGCCCTGCGAGCCGCCGAAGACGAGCAGCGAGAAGCGCGACGGCTCGCGCCTCTTCGCGGGGACTTCAAAGAACTCGCGCCGCACCGGATTCCCTATCACGACGCCCTTGCCGCCGAAGAAGGGTAGCGCCGCCTCGAACGACACGGCCGCCGCGTCAACGAAGCGCGCAAGCCTGCGATTCGTAAAGCCCGGCACGGCGTTCGACTCCATGATGAGTGTCGGCACTTTCATCAACGCCGCTGTCAAAAGCACAGGCCCCGAGACGTAGCCGCCCGCGCCGACCACCACATCGGGGCGGAACTCTCTGATGAGCCGCCGCGCCCCGACGAAACTCCGTGGCAGAACCAAGAGCCCGCGCACACGCGCCGCCAGCCCCATATTCACCAGCCCCGCCGATTCAATGAGCGAAAGCTCGAAGCCCGCCTGCGGCACGAGCCGCGTCTCCAAACCCCGCGCCGTGCCGACGAAGCGAACGAACGACCGCGCGTCACGTCGCATCAACTCCTTCGCCACGGCGATGCCCGGATAGATGTGCCCGCCCGTTCCGCCCGCGGCGATGAGCACGCGCATCATGCGAACTTCTGACTTTTGACTTTTGATTTTTGATTTGAAAGAGCAGCGCCCGAAGCGCCCGCCTTCTGCAATCGCAAATCAAAAATCGAAAATCCAAAATCCCGCGTGACGCTTGCGTGCTGCGAGATGTTCAAGAGCACACCGACCGCAAATAGCGTCGGCACCAGCGACGAGCCGCCGTAAGAGATGAAGGGCAGCGGGATGCCCTTCGTCGGAACCAACGCCAGCACGACGCTCATGTTGAAGAGCGCCTGCGCGACTATCCCGGTCACGATGCCCATCCCCAGAAGCATCCCGAACCTGTCGGGCGCGCGCAACGCCGCACGCATCCCGCGCCACAGAAAGAGCCCGAAGAGAGCAATCACGGCGAGCCCGCCGAACAACCCCAACTCCTCGCCCACCACCGCGAAGATAAAGTCCGAGTGCGCGAACGGAAGGAAGAACATCTTCTGCCTTCCTTCGGTGAATCCCACGCCGTGCACGCCGCCCGAGCCGACGGCTAGAAGCGACTGCACGACCTGATAACCCGCGCCCTGCTGGTCGGCCCAAGGGTTGAGGAAAGTCACCATCCTCTTTAAACGCCACGGCACGAACAGCAGCAGCCCCGCCACTCCCACAAGCGCCGGAGCAGCCGCGAGCGCCATGTGCCTGAGCCGCGCGCCCGCGGTAAAGAGCGTCACCGTGCAGACGACCGCCAGCATCAACGCCGTTCCCAGATCGGGCTCCGCGACGATGAGCAGCGCGAGCACGCCCGTCACCAAGACGGCCGGAACGAAAGTCCACCAGAACTCGCCCTCGCGCCCCGCTCTGCGCTCGAAGAAGCGCGCGAGGAAGATCGCGAGCGCGAGCTTTGAAATCTCAGACGGCTGCATGGAGAAGCCCGCGAAGCGTATCCAACGCCGCGCGCCATTGATCGGCGGGAACGCAAAGACGGCCACGAGCAACACGACCGTCAACGCGAGCAGCCCGTAAGCGATTCTCTCGTTGCGCAGACGCCCGTAGTCGAAACGCATCCCTGTCCACATCGCGCCCAAACCAATCAGCGTCCACACTCCCTGCCGCACGACGTAGAAGTACTGGCTATGGTTCTCGCCCGCCGCGACGATGGCCGACGCGCTGTAGACCATGATGACGCCAAAGAGCGCCAGCGCGACCACGCCCGCGAACAACCACTCGTCTGCCTGTAGCTTCCGTGCCATAACGCTCAGGGATGAAGGATGAAGTTAAGAGACCGTCGCCTCTGTTCTCTCCTTCATTCTTCCGCCTTCCGTCTTCATCCTTCCGAGAACTTCTTCCTTGAACACGCGACCGCGATGCTCATAGCTCGTGAACATATCGAAGCTCGCGCATGCGGGCGCGAGCAGAACCATGTCGCCGGGCTCGGTCTCGCTGTAAGCGAGACGCACGGCCTCGGCCATGTCCGAAGCGCGCACCGTCGGCGCATATGCTTTCAACTCGCTCTCGATGCGGTCTGCGTCCTCGCCGATGACGACGAGCGAGCGCACGTGTCTTTCAATCAGCGGCGCGAGCGGGGCGTAGGGCGCGTTCTTGCCGCGCCCGCCGAGGATGAGAACTATCCGGCCAGGCTCTTCCGCTAAAGCCTCGACCGCCTTGAGCGCGGCGTCCACGTTCGTCGCCTTCGAGTCGTTGTAGAAGGTGACGCCGCCGATTTCAGCCACGCGCTCAAGCCTGTGCTCGACCGGCGCGAAGCGGCGCACGGTCTCGCGCATCGAGTCGGGCGAAGCGCCGCATGCGAGTCCGGCGGCGAGCGCCGCCAGAACGTTCTGCACGTTGTGCAGCCCCTTCAACTGCATCTCGTCGCGCGCCATGAGCACGCGCTCGCCCGACCAGGTGCGCGCGACCAACTCGCGGCCGCGCAGGAAAAGCCCCTCTTCAAGCTCGCGCGCGGTGCTGAACATCGTGACGTGCGCTTCAAGTCCTTGTGCCCACGAAGAGACGACCGGGTCGTCGGCGTTAAGTATCGCCGCGTCGCCCGAGGTCTGGTTGCGGAAGATGCGGTGCTTGGCCGCGCCGTAGTCCGCGAACGTCTCGTAGCGATCCATGTGGTCGGGCATCAGGTTTAAGACGAGCGCCACCGTGGGACGAAACTCCTTGATGGTTTCAAGCTGGTAGCTCGAAAGCTCGACCACCGTCCAGCCGTCCTCGCGCGACGAGTCAACGAGCGAGACGAGCGGCGTGCCGATGTTGCCGCCGACCTGCACGGGTATTCCCGCATCCTTCAGCAACTCGCCGACGAGAGTCGTCGTCGTCGTCTTCCCGTTCGTCCCCGTGATGCCGACGACGCGGCCACGCAGGAAGCGCCACGCAAGCTCGATTTCGCCGATCACCTCCGCGCCCGCGCGCTCGGCGTAACGGACGGGGATGCCTTTGGCGGGCACGCCGGGGCTTACCACTACCAACTCGATCTGATCCAACAACCACGACGGCACGTCGCCCGCAAGCAGCTTGACGACGCCCTCGCCTTTCAAGGCCAGCGCCTCGTTCGACCAGTCAATGAACTCCTTCCGGTCGTTCAAGACGACGAGCGCACTGCGCGAAGCCAGAAAGCGCGCCGCCGCCACGCCGCTCCGGCCCGCGCCGATGACCAGAACTTTTTTGCCGTCAAGCTCCAACTTCCCTCAGACTCCTTTGAGCCGTGCTCAGCGAAGTTTCAAAGTAGACAGACTCAGCAGCGCGAACAGGATCGCGATGATGAGGAAGCGGAAGACGATCTTCGGCTCCTTCCATCCCGACATCTCGAAGTGATGATGCAGCGGCGTCATCTTAAAGAGCCGCTTACCCGTCCCCAATCGCCTCTTCGTCAGTTTGAAGAACGAGACCTGAAGCGTCACCGACAGCGCCTCGACAACGTAGACGCCGCCGATGAGAACGAGTATCAACTCCTGCTTCGTCAGCACGCCGATGGTACCAATGGCACCACCGATGGCAAGGCTCCCCACGTCGCCCATGAAGACCTCGGCGGGCGGCGCGTTGTACCAGAGAAACCCGAGGCTCGCCCCGACCATCGCGCCGCAGAAGATTGTCAGCTCGCCTATCTCCTTCTGGTGCTCAAGTCCCACGTAGTCGGCCCAGCGCTTGTCGCCGCTCACGTAAGTGAAGGCCGTCAACGTCGCCATCGCGACGACCGTCACGCTGATTGCCAGCCCGTCGAGCCCGTCCGTCAGATTCACCGCGTTCGAGAAGCCGAGCAACACAATCGCGATGAAGGGCAGATAGATGAGCGGCCCGATGTCCGTCACGCGCGAGAGCGCCGTCTGCTTGAAGAACGGCAACGAGAGTTTCCACGAGTAGTCGGCCCAGCCCTGATACGTGAAGAAGAGAAGCGCGCCCCACACGCCCAGCGCGATTGCCAACTGCCCCGCGAGCTTCCAGCGACCTTGAAGGCCGAGGCTCTGCCGCCTCGTCACCTTCAGATAGTCGTCCATGAAGCCGATAGCGGCGAAGCCCGCGGTCGCGACCAGAATGATCCAGACGTAGAGGCTTGAGAGCCGCGCCCACAAAAGCGTCGAAATCAGAACCGAGCCGATGACGAGCACGCCGCCCATCGTCGGCGTGCCTCGCTTGGCCTGATGCGCCTGCGGCCCCTCGGCTCGAATCTCCTGCCCGACCTTCAGCTTCTGCAACCGCTTGATGACGCGCCCGCCGAAGACGAGCGAGATCAAGAGAGCCGTCACCGCCGCGTAGGCCGTGCGAAACGTCACGTACTGAAAGACGTTCAGCGCCTTGACGAAGTACGACTCGCCGCCCCCGCCCGCCGATAGCGACTTGAAGAGCCATTCGTAGAAGATGTAATAGATCATCCGGCTCAGGAATGAGGACGGAGGGATGAGGGATGAAAGGAGAAGCAGTCTTCACTTCATCCCTCATCCCTCATCCCTCATCCCTCCTTTCGTATCGCTCCTTCAACGCTTCAACGACCTTCTCCGTGTGGACGCCGCGCGAGCCTTTGACGAGCACGAGGTCGCCGGGTCGAACGAACCCGACGAGCGCGGCGGCCGCCTCCTCCGAAGTCTCAAAGAAGCGCGCGGCCGCTTCGCTCATGCCCGCACGTCGCGCGCCCTCGACCATCTCACTCGCGAAGCCACGCACACCCCACAGCACGTCAACGCCGAGGCCCGCAATCTCGCGCCCCGCTTCGCGGTGGAGCGCATCCGACTCCGCTCCGAGTTCAAGCATCTCGCCCGCGACAACGATGCGCCGCGTGATCCCCTCGCCGCCTCCGGCGACCGCCTCGGCCATGCTCAAGAGCGAGCGCGGGTTCGAGTTGTACGAGTCGTCAACGACCGTGAACCCCTCTTGAAAGCGCAAGACCTCGCCGCGCATCTCCGACGCGGCGGCCGTCGCGAGCGCCGCCGCAATCTCTTCCGCCGGGACGCCGAAGCTCACGGCCGTGGCCGCAGCGGCGAGCGCGTTCGAGACGTTGTGCATGCCGTGCATCGGGAGCACCACTTGGGCCTCGCCATCGGGCGTCCGCAAAAGGAACCGGCTCGTGCCGACGCCGACGGTCTCAACGCCGACGGCCATCACGTCCGCCTTCTCGCTCACGCCGTAGGTGATGATGCGCGCGGCGTGCGCGGCCTTCGCACGCATCGCCGCCACGCGCTCGTCGTCGGCGTTGAGGATGGCCGTGCCGCCCGCCTTCATCCCTTCGACGATCTGCGCCTTGCCCTCGGCAATCGCTTCGACCGAGCCCATGAACTCAAGATGCACGGGCGCGACCAGCGTCAGCACCGCCACGTCGGGCGGAGCCACTTGACAGTGACGCGCGATCTCGCCCGGAAGCGACATGCCCATCTCAAGCACGGCCACGTCGAAGTCCGACGGACGCGCGCCTCCCGACTCCATCTGCAAGACCGAGAGCGCGACGCCCAACTCGTTGTTGAAGTTCTTGCGACTGCGCAAGACCCTCCGCCCGGTCGAGCCGAGGACGTGCGCAATCAAGTCCTTCGTCGTCGTCTTGCCCGCGCTTCCAGTGATGCCGACTACGACGCGGCCCCACTCGTCTATCGTGCCGCGCGCAACGAGTTGCAGCGCCTCTATCACGTCCTCGACCAGAAGCAGGCGGTCGCGTAAGGCGTGCAGAGTTTCGTCCGCTTCGACGCTTGCCTCGCGCGCGACTGCGGCGATTGCGCCCTGCCCGAGCGCCTGCGCGATGAAGCGGTGCGCGTCCGCGAATGACGTGGCCGTGAAGCAGTGACGCCTGTAGTCTTCGGGCGAGAGCGCGAAGAAAAGCTCGCCCCCGGCGGCCGTGCGCGAGTCAATCGAAAAACCACTTATTTCCTTGTCAAAGAGCGCCGCGCTCGTCCCGCCCCGCGCGCGCATGAATCTTGCCGCATCTACGACTCTCACTCGGTCTCTTCCTCCGGTCGCTGACGTTTAAGGCTCGCCGGGCCCGTGCGTCGCGCCGAAGGGAGGGCCGGGCCGCCTTTTAAGTCTCCTTCTCACGCGCGTCGAACCCGGCGGAGGCGAGTGCCAAATCGGGCACATCCTCCGCGAAGTCGAACGTCTGTGGGATGGCGCGTTCCGATATTCTGCGCGCGGTGCGGTTGCGGCGCAAACGCTCGCGGCAGTCGTTAATTCGTCGTCTCATCTCCGCACCCTGACAAGCTTCAACGGGGGAAGAACTGACCGGCATCCTCTGATGTCTCATCTCACCTTCCGGGGTCAACCTTGGGTCTTCGGGTCAGGAAAGCTGCCGACACTCGGCTGATAGGGGGAAGGGCCGGCGCACTTTCAAATCGCAAATCAAAAATCAAAATCGCAAATCAACAACGGCTTCAGTCGCTTCGACCAAACTCGATGCGGACGGTCTGGCCCGACTCGACCGCTGCGCCAACCTCCGGGCTCTGACGTAGTGCGCGACCCTCGCCGCGCGCCTCAAGCTCAAGCCCGAGCCGCTCGCAGATGCGAGCCACGTCGCGCACGCTGCGACCGCGCAGGTCTGGCATCATCAACGCACGCTCGCGCGCCGCCGCGTAGACGACCTCGCTGATTTCGCCGCCCGCCCCGCTCTGCTGCGTGACCTCCGGCAGATTCAACGTCGCGACAGAGGCGCTCTCATGCTCTCTCCGCGCCGTCGTCAATGCCTGCGGCGCAGCGGGCACAGTGTTCGAGGCGAGTTGGCCCGCCGCGTGCGACTTCACGTCAGGCGATTGGTCGGGCATCACGTCAAGGTATGGAAGTATCTGGTTCGCTATCTCGCTGAAGACGGGCGCGGCCACGTCGCCGCCGTGATGCGCACCGACCGGCTCGTCAACGACAACGATGATGACGGCCGCAGGGGCCTCGACCGGCGCGAAGCCGACGAAGGAAGCGACGTACTTCGTCGCCGAGTATGCGCGCGTCTTCGGGTCAATCTTCTGCGCCGTGCCGGTCTTGCCCGCCGCCGTGTAGCCTTCGAGCTGCGCTGCCTTCGCCGTGCCCTTGAGCGTCACCATCTCCATCATCCCGCGCAGCATGCGTGCCGTCTCGGCGCTCACCACGCGATGCGACTCCGGCTCGGTGCGCGCGACCGTCTTACCATCTGCGTCTCGCACCTCGCGCACCAGATGCGGCGCGACGCGCACGCCGTCGTTGGCGATGGCCGAGTATGCAGCGGCCATCTGCACAGGCGTCACGCCAACCTCCTGCCCGATGGGGATGGAACCAATCGAGCCGGGCTGCCACTTCGAGACGGGACGTATGAGCCCGCCGGTCTCACCCGGAAGCTCGATGCCGGTCTTCGTGCCGAAACCCAGACGGCGTATGTAGTCATACAAACGCTCGTTGCCGAGCTTGAGCCCGAGCTTGATAGCGGCGACGTTCGATGACTTCGCCAACGCCTCGGTCGCCGTCAGCGAGCCGCGCGCGTGGTCGTGTACGATGCGGCCCGGAAGGCTGATCGAGCCGGGACATTCGATGCGGTCGTCGGGGCGTATGAGCTTCTCTTCGAGCGCACCCGTGTACGCGACGACCTTGAAGGTCGAGCCGGGCTCGTAGATGTTTTGAAGCGCGTCGTTGCGTCGCGCATCGTCGCTTGCGCCGCCCGCATCGTTTGGGTCGAAGGACGGCGCGTTGGCGAGCGCCAGCACCTCACCCGTGCGCGGGTCAAGCACGACCGCCGCGGCCGACTTCGCGTGCGTCTTCTCAAGCGCCGAGGCCAGCTCACGCTCAACGATGTACTGCACGGTCTGGTCAATCGTGAGCACGAGCGTGCCGCCATCGCGCGCATCGCTCCCCTCGCTCTCAAAGGCCCTGCGTTTCGCGTCGGCGTCGAGCACGAGGCGGCCCGCCTCACCCGTCAACGCTGCGTCGTAAACCTGCTCGACCCCTCCGAGCCCCCGCGCGTCAAGACCGACGAAACCGAGCACGTGCGCGGCGAGCGGCCCATTCGGGTAATGCCGCTTCTGCTCCTCGGTCGAGTAGACGCCCTTGATCTTCAGCGCGGCGACGGCGCGCGACTGCTCCTCTTCGACCCGGCGCGCGAGCCAGACGAAACCGCGCCGCGCCTCCTTCGCCTCCTTCAGACGCGCCGCGAGCCCCGTCGCATCTATATTAAGGACGCGTGCGAGTGAAACAGACGCCGCTTCGACGTTCTCGATCTCGCGCGGGTCGGCGAAGAAGGAGTCAACATCAACACTGCGCGCAAGCTCACGGCCTTGCCGGTCGAGGATGAGCCCGCGCGCCGCCGCCTGCGGCTCGATGTCCAACTGCTGCGCACGTGCGCGCTTGGTCAGCCATTCGTGTTGCGAAATTTGGAGGTAGGCGAGCCGCGCCCCGACGCCTGCCATCCACAGGCAAAGAAAAACGGCGACTACTAAAGCACGTCGCCGTGAAACGTCGGGACGCAAAATTTGATCCGAGCCGTGGCGGTCTAACATACTGTGCAGCGGCCTTCTCATCTATCTTCCGGAGCGACGGCGAAGCGTGCGCCGCGACGTGTGGTCGCTCCTCTTATCTCGCGCGTGGCTAACAAGGGAAGAGGCCGCGCGCGAGCCATGACTTTAAAACCTCCTTCGTCTAACGGCGCAGGACTGTTCCGGCACTCGACGCCGCCCCGACAAAGAGGCCCGCGCTCGCTGCGCGCGGCTCGCGCGACGCCGACACGGTCTCTATCTGCGAAGCGCGCGCGGGCTGCATCCCCAACTCGCGCCCGGCCTGTTCAAGTTGCGCGGGCGAAGAACTCTCCTCGACGGCAAGGAACAGGCGGCGCTGCTCGTCGAGCAACTGCTCGCGCTCGCGCCGGAGCGTCTCGGTCTTGTAGCCGTAATCTACGGCCAGCACCCGCTGGCGCACAGCGTAGATGAAACCGCAGGCCAGCACGAGACAACTCGCGAGCAGGAGCACCTGACGCCTCGCGGCGCGCGGGTCTCGCTCGCGTCGGACGTAGGGGTTTGCGTACTGCTGGGGCACTCTTCTCATCGGTTATCGGGCCTCGCACTTCCGGGTCAGAATTAAATGAGCTTTGAACGACCGGGCGTGAGATTTGGTCTCTTCGACTCTTCTCCGGCCTCGCCTTGGCGGCGTCTACAGTTTCAAGCAGGCGCGCAGCTTGGCACTCCGCGCGCGGGGGTTCTCTTCCACCTCTTGCTCGTTCGGGGTCAAGGGACGACGCGTCAGAATCTCTACGGCGCGGCGCGCACCGCACATGCAAACAGGAGAGCGACGATCACACTCGCAATATCCGGAAAGTCTCCGCAGCGCGCGCTTCACAACTCGGTCTTCCAACGAGTGGAAGCTGATGACGACCAACCTTCCTTGCCCCTGTAAAAGATCGGTGGCCGTTTCTATGAAAGCGTCCAGCCCTTCCAACTCTCCGTTGACCGCGATGCGTAGAGCTTGAAAGGTGCGCGTCGCCGGATGAATCCTCTCGCCGCGCTTGTACCCGACGGCTCTTGTGACCAACTCGGCCAGCTCGCTCGTCGTCTTCAAAGACTCGCCACGCTCGCGTCTTTCGACAATCCAGCGTGCGATGCGCCGCGACTTGCGCTCCTCGCCGTACTCGTAGATGACACGCGCGATCTCCTCTTCCGGCAGACGTTCGAGCAGTTCCGCGGCCGTCTCATCTTCGCCCGAAGCGTCCATGCGCATGTCGAGCGGCGCATCGTGGCGAAAGCTGAAGCCGCGCTCGGGGCTGTCGAACTGGAGCGACGAGACGCCGAGGTCTGCGAGAATGCCGCTGGCCGCCGACTCGCCCGCCTCCTCTAACCCTCGCGCGATGTCTCGAAAGTTCGCGTGAGCGGCGCGGAAGCGCGAGCCGAAACGCGACAGGCGCTCGGAGGCGAGCCGCAGAGCCTCGCGGTCGCGGTCAATTCCGAGCACACGCGTGTCGGGCGAGGCTTCGAGAATCGCTTCGCTGTGCCCGCCAAGACCAAGCGTCGCGTCCACGAAAAGCCCGCCGCGCTCAGGGGCGAGCAGACTCACTGCTTCAAAGAGCAACACGGGGCGATGGGGCGCTTCAGGCCCCCCTCCTGACGCAGCCATTACCACCGCCCCGTGGTCTTGAAAAGCCGTAAAGAGCATTGCGTGACGAGTGACGTGGTGACGAGCATCGGGTCTTTAATCCTTGCCTTTGCCTTATCGCTCAGCACTTCCACTCTTCCGCGGCCTTTCAGATTCCCAGTCGCGCTATCGCGGCCTCGTCCTCCTCCGTGTAGGGGTCGGACAGAAGACGCCGCTCGAAGCGCTCCAGCTCCCAGACTTCCAGATATGTCAAATATCCAAGCACGGCCACGTCGCCGACGACCCCCGAAGCCTTTCTCAAGAGCGGGTGAACCAGAACGCGCCCCTGCCCGTCAACGGTCGCCTGCTGGCCGTAGTAGTTCGTCCTGTCAAGGAACTTTCTTCTCGCCGGATCCATCGAGGGTAGGAGCGCCAGACGCTGCTCGATGGACTCCCATTCGGGTAAGGGATAAATCCGTACACACTCGCCGGTCAGGCTCGTAACGTATACTTCCGGAACGGTAAACTTCTCTTCAATGTAGCGCCTGAAGGCCGTCGGAATTTTGAGTCGCCCCTTTTCGTCAATGCGCGCCGTGTAATTTCCTCTCAACATAAGGGTTTGCGGCGTCGGCTCGGGGCGGGTACTGCTTAAAACTTAAAGTGAAACTCTAACCATCGGCGGCAAGCTGCTCACTGTAGCCCACTTTCAGCCACTTTTGACCACCTGCCGCGCATAGTACGCCTGCGCTTAAGCACCTGTCAAGAGCAAAAACATGGTCAAAACAAAATTTTTAAGCACGATTTGGTGTAATCTGCTTTAAGCTTCCCGTAGCCAACACGGCAGGTATCCTGTATATTGGCCCGCAAGATATAAATATTAAGGGCAGGCAAAAGCGGCGGTCTTAATCTTCGGATGAATTTCGGCGAACTTCTCTTCTTTGGCAGCCTCGTGGCGCTGGCCAACGTCGTGGGCGGACTTCTGCTGGCCCGTCCGGGCACTTTTGAGCGGAGTCGGAAGTTTCTCAGCTACCTCGTCGCGCTCGGCGCGGGGTTCATGATGGCGGCGATTTTTATTGAAATCGTCCCGGAAGTGGTTGTTTTGTGGCCGCAAGGCGGGGCGGGCAACTCAGGGAAGGGGGTGCTCGGCGCGATGACGCTTTTGCTGGCCGGGTATCTGCTCATCCACTTTTTTGAACACACGATAGCGCCGCATTTCCACTTTGGCGAGGAGACACACCCCGAGGCAGTCGTGCGTTCTTCGGCGGCTTACACGGCCATCGGTGGGCTTTCGATTCACACGTTTTTCGACGGGGCTTCGGT
>JAVXWN010000122.1:0-4549 GCA_032230645.1 Acidobacteriota bacterium
CGCTCCCGGCGCAGGCTTTGGAATCGCACCCGCGCGCGCTCGCGCACCGCGCCGAGGTCGCGCGCCTCCGCGACGAGTACGACCTTGCGCAGTCGCTCTTCAACCGCGCCGCCGCGCTGCTTAACGAGCAGCAGGACGCGGAGGGTGAGGCAGAGGCTTTCCATTCGCTGGCGACCATCGTGCGCCGACGCGGCGACTGCGAAACGGCCTTCTCCTATCTCGACCGCGCGGTCGCGCTCACCGATGAGCACTCGGTTGTGCGGACGAAGTGCGGCAACACGCGTGGCCTCTGTCTCGTCGCTCTGGGTCAGTGGACTGAGGCTGAGCGCGAGTTCCGCGTGGCCTTGCAGTCGGCTGAGGAGCGAGGCGACCGCTACTACGCGCGGCTCATCGCGCACAACCTCGGCACGCCCGCAGGGATTCGAGGCGACTTCGGCGAGGCGCTCAGATGGCTCCGCCGCATGTTGCGCGAAGAGGGCTCTGCGGGTGCGCCGCCCGTGCCGCAGGAGGCAATCGCGCACCTCAACATCGCGCGCTGTCACTGGCACCTCGGCGACTTCGCGGCCTGCGAGCTGCACCTCGACCGCGCGCTCGAAATCTGCCAGCTCTTCAACATGGCGGGCTTGCGCGGTGAGATTTTCGAGAACTACGGCAACCTCTACCGCGAGCGCGGCGAGCTTCAACGCGCCGTCGAGTTCTACGACCGCGCGGCGCGCGCCTACGACGAAGCAGGTGTTGAGATCACTCGCACCGAACTGTTGGAAGAGCGCGGCCTGCTCGCGCTTCAACTCGGCGATTTAACGGAGGCGCGCGCACTGCTCGACCGTTTGATTGAAGCGCGCGCGCACGACGAGATGCTGCGGCAGCGAACAGTCCTCGCACGCGCGCGTGTGGACGTAGCGCAAGCGCGGACTGAAGAAGCGCGCGTAAGTCTCCAACCGGCGCTCAAGTTTTTCCGCTCGATGGGGCTCTACTATAACGAGGCGCAGGCGGCGATGCTTCTGGCCGTGTGCGAGCACGCCGAGGGGCGGGAGGTGGAGTTGCTCGAACACCTTCGGCGCGCGCTCGACCTCGCTGCGCGTTACGATTACGAATACTGGCTCCAACGTTCGGTCGCGCAGTTCACGCAAATCTTCTCGGCGCAGGAGGCAGCGGAACTGCTGCCGACGGATTTGCGCGAGCAGCTACCGGCGACGGCCGCTGCCGCAGCGAAGGCCGCAACGGCCGAGCGCCCGGCCTTCGTCGTCTCTCAAGGGCCGGCCGCAGACCTGACCGTCCGCATGCTCGGCGCGGTTGAAATCTTTCGCGACCCGGCAAGGCCGCTGGCGGCCGACGCATGGGTGACGCGGCGTGCGCGCGACATCCTGTGCTTCATCGCCTCGCGCCGACACCGACGCGTCTCGAAGGACGCGATCATTGATACCTTCTGGGGCGAGTCGGACTTCGGCTCGGTCGAGCGCAACTTCCACCCGACCATCTCGCACATACGCAAGGCTCTCAACAGCAACCAGCCCTTGAAGCAGAACTTCCTGCTCTATCGCGACGGCGACTATCAACTCAACCCCGAGTTCTCATGTCGCATCGACACGGAGGAGTTCGACCGGCTCGTCACCGAAGGCGA
Organism: Acidobacteriota bacterium; assembly: GCA_032230645.1. Taxonomy (GTDB): domain Bacteria; phylum Acidobacteriota; class Blastocatellia; order Pyrinomonadales; family Pyrinomonadaceae; genus QHXN01. The sequence continues at coordinate 1,622 of JAVXWN010000122.1, forward strand.
CGCCGCGCGCCGTTCGCGCGATCAAGAGGCGTTCGTCAAATCATACGAGGAGGCTGCCGCCATCTATCGCGGCGAGTTCATGCAAGGCTCTTACGACGAATGGGTCGAGGAGCAACGCTCCTACTGCCGCGAGCAGTACCTGCGCATACTCGAAATACTCGCGCAGACCGCGCAGAAGGCCGAGGACTGGGCGCGCTCTTCGACGCTTGCCCAACGCATTCTGCGCGAAGACCCCTTCCGCGAAGACGTGCATTGCCACCTCATGCGCGCGCACGCCGCGCAAGGGAATCGCGTCGCAGTCCGTGAGCAGTTCGAGACGTTGCGCAAGCTTCTGCGCAAGGAGTTGGGCGTCGAGCCCGCGGCCGAGACGCAGAGAATCTACAAGGAGTTGATTAAGTGACGTTGCAGCAACATTGGTAACGAGTTGATGTCGCCAATGCTTTTAAGAACAAGGTGTAACGAAGGAAGTAGAGAATCACAAGAATTTCGTAACAAAAGAAGGCGCGAGCCGATGTACAAAACTAAAGCCGGTTTCCGGCGCGCAAACCTCGCCGCCGCCTGCTCCCGACGCGGGCTCTATCCCATGTCGCGAGCCGGAGTTAACCAAAGCCCCAAAGCCCTGAAGATGTTTCAACCCTCTACCCCTGACAGTCTCCGCCGGGCCACGGCTCTGGCGCTCGTCATCATTCTCTGTGCGCTCCCCGCGAGCGCAGGCGTTCGCGTGCAGGGAACGCAGGGCCTCACGATGACCGGTGCCGACGGCATCTACTACGACAACATCTCGGGTCTGACGATGACGGGAGCCGACGGCCTGCTCGCCTTTCAGGTCAACGGCATCTTCAATACCACGACCAACGGTCTGACGATGACGGGAGCCGACGGCAACCGCGTCGCGAACGTTGACGGCGTCAGCTACACGGGCGCGAACAGCTACGCCGCGACTCATGTCAACGGACTCACGATGACCGGCGCGGACGGGCTCACGATGACGGGCGCTGATGGCCTCACGATGACGGGCGCTGATGGAACCACTTGGCAGGTCGCATCGGTCGTCTTCCGTCAGCCGCAAGGGTTGACGATGACGGGCGCGGACGGGCTTATCATGACGGGCGCGGACGGGCTCACGATGACCGGCGCGGATGGATTGACGATGACGGGCGCGGATGGATTGACGATGACGGGCGCGGACAGCGTTCGCATCAACGGCGCGGCGCAGGTCGTCGCGACCAAGACCGACGGGACGATCTTCTATGCGCCTGTGAACGGCCTTGTGATGACGGGCGCGGACGGTCTGACGATGACCGGCGCGGACGACGTGGCGATGCAGGGCGTTGATGGCTTGACGATGACGGGCGCGGATGGCGTTGCCATGCTCGCGGCTGACGGCCTTTCGATGGCGGGCTCTACGGGTCTGACGATGACGGGTGCGGACGGCGTGACGGGCAAGGTGGGCTTGATGGGGCTCGACCCGGAGCTTGCGCTGACGCTCGACCACCTGACCGACGACAGCAACGTCAACGCGGCCATCGTCTATCACCACCCCGTCGCCGACGCAGACATCAACGACCTCAAGACCATCGGCATCCGGGGTGGCACGCGCTTTCGCGAGCTACCCGTTGTCGTCGTCACGGGGACACGGTGCCAGCTTGAGAAGGTCAGCAAGCTCTCGGCCGTGCGCTACATCTCGGGCAACCGCACGCTCCAGTGGAACGCCGACAACAGCCGCGCGCAGACCGGCCTGTTGCGCATGCGGCAGGACGCAGACCTTCAACGCCTTCGAGGCCCCGCCACGCTTCAAGGCAACGGCATCACCGTCGCCGTGCTCGACACAGGGCTCGACTCGACGCACCCGGACATCACGGGTCGCGTCGTTCGCAACGTCAAGCTCGCGGACTTGCAGGGCGCGAACTCCGTTGACTTCATCGCGCCCACGAACGTCGAGAGCTTGAACGACACTGACCAAGCAAGCGGCCACGGCACCTTTGTCGGCGGCATCGTCGCGGGCAGCGGCGCGAGCGCGGGCGGCAAGTACACGGGCTATGCGCCGAAGGCAAAGCTCGTGGGACTGAGCGCGGGCGACTACACGCTCTTCAACGTGCTCGCGGGCTTCGACTATCTTTTGACGCACCCGGAACTCGGCGTGCGCGTCGTCAATTGCAGCTTCTCGGCCAACACCGTCTACGACGAGAACGACCCCGTGAACGTCGCCACGCGAATGCTCTACGCGCGCGGCGTCAACGTCGTCTTCTCGGCCGGGAACGCGGGGCCCGGTATGGGCACGCTCAACCCTTACGCCGCCGCGCCGTGGGTCATCTCGGTCGGCGCTCTGGACGAGCGCGGCCGTCTGGCCGACTACTCTTCGCGCGGCGAGTTCGGCAGCCGCACCTTTCGCCCGACGCTCGCTGCGCCCGGCACGAACGTCGTCTCTCTGCGCGCTTCGGGCACGAACCTGACGGGGACGACCGCACTGCCCGCTGATGCACAGGGGCTCGCGGCGACTGAGCTTCCGTACTATGCGAGTGCCTCGGGAACTTCTTTCAGCGCGCCGCAGGTCGTTGGTACCATCGCGTTGATGCTCGAAGCCGACCCGACCCTGAGCCCCGCGCGCGTGCGCGACATCCTTCAACGCACGGCGACGCCGCTGCCGCCCTACTATCAGCACGAGGTCGGCGCGGGCGCGCTCAACACATACGCGGCCGTTTTGCAGGCAGCGTTCCCCGCGCGACAGATAGGGCTGTTCCGCGCCGTGATGAACCGGGGACAGGTGCGCTTCGTCAAAGACCCTTCGCAAATTTTTAAGGGCACGGTCTTTCCGGGCGGCTCGGTTGAGGCGAGGCTGAACGTACCGGCCGATGCCGTCTTTGCTTCGACCGACGTGGCGTGGGGGCCTATCATCACGACGAACGACCTCGCGCTCACAACCTTCGA
>JAVXWN010000137.1:0-2722 GCA_032230645.1 Acidobacteriota bacterium
CCCGCCGAGGAGTTGCTCGCCGACATCTGGGTCGACGTGCTCGGCATCGCCGCCAACCAGTTCCATCCGTATGACAACTTCTTCGACCTCGGCGGCCACTCGCTGCTCGCCACACAGGTCGTCTCCCGCATCAGGAAAGTCTTCCGTGTCGAGTTGCCCGTGAGGAGCATCTTCCAGTGGCCGACTCTGGGCGGGCTGGCCGAACAGATAGAGGCGCGGCTGCGTGAAGGCGAGAGCGTGCAGGCTCTACCGATGGAGCGGGTGTCGAGGGAGGGGGGCGTGGCGCTCTCGTTCGCGCAGCAGCGGTTATGGTTCCTGAGCCAGATGGAGCCGGACAATCCGTTCTACAACGTGCCGGTGGGGATGCGGCTGACGGGGCGCGTGGAGGTGGGCGTGCTCGAAGAGGTCTTCAACGAGATCGTGCGGCGGCACGAGGCGCTGCGCACGCGCTTCGTGACGGTGGAGGGTCACCCCGTCCAACTCGTCTCACCGCCCGCTCCCCTCAAGTTAGAGATACACGACTTCACTCATCTGTCCGGCGCGACGCAGGAAGCGGAAGTGCAGTTCTTCGTGGAAGAGGAGGCGCAAAAACCTTTCAACCTGGAAGAAGTGCCGGTGCTGCGCACCAAGCTGCTGCGGCTGTCTGAAGAAGAGCACGTGCTGTTGGTGACGACGCATCACATCGTCTCGGACGGATGGTCGATGGGGGTGCTCATTCGCGAGATGGCAGTGCTCTACAAGGCATACGTCAACGGGCAGGTATCGCCGTTGGAGGAGTTGACGATTCAGTACGCGGACTTCGCGCACTGGCAGCGGCAATGGCTCAGCGACGAGACCTTGCAGTCGCAGCTCGCTTACTGGAAGCGTCAGTTGTCAGGCGCTGACAGCGTGCTGGCAATACCGACCGACAAGCCTCGGCCACCGGTACAGACCTACCGTGGCGCGCTCATCGATGTCACGATATCGAGCCAACTGACGGAACAGCTTAAAGAGTTGAGCCGTCGCGAAGGTGTCACGCTCTACATGACACTGCTGGCGGCCTTCAAGGTGCTGCTCTCGCGCTACAGCAGACAGAGCGAGGTGGTGGTCGGCTCACCCATCGCCAACCGCAACCGCGCGGAGATCGAGCCGCTCATCGGCTTCTTCGTCAACACGCTGGTGTTGAGAACGGACTTGTCGGGCGACCCGACCTTCGAGGAGTTGTTGAAGAGGGTGCGTGAGATGGCGCTCGAAGCCTACGCGCATCAGGACGTGCCGTTCGAGAAGCTGGTCGAGGAGCTACAGCCTGAAAGAGACATGAGTCGGCACCCGCTCTTCCAGGTCGCTTTCACTCTACAGAATACGCCCATCTCGGAGCCGGAGCTGCCCGGCCTGAGCATGAAGGTGATGCCGGACGAAGATAAGGCATCGAAGTTCGACTTCAATCTGGTGCTCGAAGAGACGGCGGGCGAATTGAAGGGGACGCTCTGCTACAGCACGGACCTGTTCGACGGCGCGACGATGTCTCGCCTGAACGAGCAGTTGCGGATGTTGTTGGAGGCGGTCAGCGTCGATCCGTCGCAGCGTCTATCGCAGTTGCCTTCGTTGACCGCGGATGAGCGCCGTCAACTGCTTGTTGAGTGGAATGACACCGCGACGGAATACCCGAAGGGGCTCTGCATTCAGGATTTATTCGAGAGGCAGGCGGCGGGAACGCCCGACGCGGTCGCTTTAATCTTCGGCGATGAACGACTGAGCTACGCGGAGTTGAACGCGCGCGCAAACCAACTGGCGCATCACCTGCAATCTCTGGGCGTGGGGCCGGAAGTGCTGGTCGGCCTGTGCATGGAGCGTTCGGTTGACATGATCGTCGGGATTCTCGGCATCCTCAAAGCGGGCGGGGCTTATCTGCCGCTCGACGCCGCGTACCCGATGGGACGCCTCTCCTTCATGCTTGAGGACGCGCAGGTTTCGGTGCTGCTGGTGCACGAGCACCTGACGGAAAACCTGCCGACGCATTGGGCGCAGGTCGTCTGCGTCGATGCGGACTGGGAGTTGATTGCGGGGCGGAGCACAGAGAATCCCTCGCGCGATACCACGGCCGGGAACCTCGCCTACGTGATGTACACCTCCGGCTCGACCGGGCGCCCGAAGGGCGTGAGCGTCACGCATCGCAATGTGGTGCGGCTGGTTAAAAACACCAACTTCGCGCGCTTTAGCGCCGAAGACGTTTTCCTGTGCCTGGCACCGGTCTCGTTCGATGCCTCTACGTTCGAGATTTGGGGCGCGCTGCTCAACGGCGCGCGGCTGGCGTTGGTACAAGACCAGAAGTTGCCTTTGGAAGAGTTGGGCGCGGTACTTCGTAACTACGGCGTGACGACGCTGTGGCTGACCGCAGGGCTTTTCCACCTGATGATGGACGAGCGGCCGGAGGACTTGAAGCACCTGCGCCAACTTCTCGCGGGCGGCGACGTTCTCTCCGTGCCGCACGTCGAGAAGGCGCTTCAGAGCTTTACGGACTTCACGCTGATTAACGGCTACGGCCCGACGGAGGGGACGACCTTCACCTGCTGCCACTCGATGGCGGCGGGCAGCAGCATTCGCGGCGCTTCGGTTCCCATCGGGCGGCCCATCTCGAACACGACGGTTTACCTGCTCGACGAGCGGATGGAGCCGGTGGCGGTGGGCGTCGCGGGCGAACTCTACGTCGGCGGCGACGGTTTAGCGCGCGGCTACCTCAACC
>JAVXWN010000153.1:0-4831 GCA_032230645.1 Acidobacteriota bacterium
GTCTTGAAAGTCGCGCGCACGGTGCGCGTCGTCTCGGGCAACGGCAAGAGCTTGAGCGTCGCCTCGGTGATGATGCCGAGGAGCCCCTCGCTTCCGCAGATGAGACTTGTCAACTCGAAGCCGACGACGTTCTTGCTCGTGCGTCCCCCCGTGCGAATTATCTCACCCGTGGGCAGCACGACTTCGAGCCCGAGCACGTAATGCTTCGTCACGCCGTACTTCGCCGAGCGGATGCCGCCCGCGTTCTCCGCGATGTTGCCGCCGATGTATGAATCCTTATACGAAGCCGGGTCGGGCGGGTAGAAGAGGCCCATCTCTTCAACGGCCTGCTGAAGCGTGTAGGTCGTCACACCCGGCTCGGTGACGGCGTAGAGGTTCTCGACGTTGATTTCGCGGATGCGGTTCATGCGGTCGGTGCCGACGACGATGCCGCCCTCGACGGGCACAGCGCCGCCCGTGTAGCCGACGCCGCCGCCGCGCGCCGTCACGGGAAACCGCCGCTCGTTGGCGAGCCGCATGATAGCGGAGACTTCATCGGCCGCGCGCGGCAGCACGACCGCCTCGGGCGGGAACTTCTCCTTCAAAGCGTCGCCCGCGTAAGGCTCGACGCGCACTTCGTCAACCAGCACGTTCTCCGCGCCGACAATCTCTCTGAGCCGCGCCAGCACCTCCGGCTCGGACGCACTCGTGCGCGCGCGCACACCCTTATCCGCGAAATGAATCGTCCGGCTCATTCTTTAAAGCTTTGCTCCTCCGTGACAATACTAACTTGCGCGCTGCGGCTCATCAACGCGCGAAGGCACGAGGCTAAGAAGACACCCTGGAATTTTTGTCACTTAACGGTGTGTCGAAGTTGCTACACGCAGTCAAATCTCTTCGGCTTGGCCCTCGGTCTGTCTCCCGGCCTCCTGATAATAGGAGTTCGATTGAGAGGGCTTCGTTCAGGGGGTCGAGCGGTATCGGCGTGAATCCCGGCTGTAGTGTGCGGCTCGTGACGAGGCAGTCGGAGTAGGTGCGCAGGCGACGCTGCGCGACCTCAAGCTTGTACTTGTGCTCCGAGTGAGGCGAGACCCAGCGTGCCTTTTCCGCAAGCTCGGTAAGCTGGGCGTCTATGTCCTGATCGGCGGTGAGCCAGATGACGCCGTTCGGATAAGTGTCCCTGAAGCGATACGCGTACTCGACCGCGAGCTGTGTCTTACCCAAGCCGCCGAGACCTTGGAACGATGCCGTCTGGCCGATGGCGGTGCGCCGCCCTCTCATAAGCTGTTCGCGGACGGCCTGTCGCCGCGCTCGCGCACCGACATGGAGACTCCCGCGCCGATGAACGGAATCACCTTGCCTTCGCGCAAACGCTGCCTGAGTGTCTCCGGAATCCTCATAGCCGTGAGGTAGTGTTTACATTAAGATTAAGAAAGCGGAAGGTGAATATCATCCAGCGCAGATGATACACCCCTCGTGCAATAACTCTATACCAAATTTAAGCGGCCAGCCTGACACATAATGAAGCGGACAAAAATCGAGCGGCGGCGTGGAGATAATTCCACGACGCCGCTCGTCTAATGTCTCGGCCTTAGATTACTGGTTGTTGCCGATGCGCGCCGACTCGTTGACGGTCAGGCGGAAGGTCGTGCCCTTATCGAGTCGGAGGTTGCCGCCCGCAAGCGAGAGCGTCGAGCCGCCCTCGGCCGAGAGCCCGGCCGACTGTGTTATCTGAATTCGGCCGAGCGTCTGCCCGACGCGGCCCACCGTCTCTGTGGTCGAGCCGACCACGTCGCCCGCCGCGCCAGTCACGCCGCCCACGGTGTTTCCGACCGCGCCGACCGTGCCGCCAAGCAGGCCGCCCGATGACGACGATGAAGAGCCGCTTGAAGCGGAGCGCGCAGACGTGCGGCTGCTCGCGCTCGACTCCGCGTCGAGGTCGTCGCCGCCTGCGTGCGCGCGAGTAGCAACCTGTGTGATGGAATCAATCGTGACCGAGATCGGCGACGTGAGCGACCCGCTCTGAAGCGTGTCGAAGAGAACTGTGACGGAAGACGTTGCGCTGCCACGCGCGCGCCTCTGCACGTCCGCGACGTGGCCGACGAGTTGCGAACCCTTCTTCACGATGGTCTGGCCGTTCTGCTTCACGGCCTCTGTCGTCTTTAAGAGCACGCGGTCGCCGACGCGCGCGTTGCTCACGTCAAGCGTGTTCTGTAGCTCGCCCGTCAGGCGCGTGCCCGAGGCGATGTCGAGTTGACGCCCCTCGCGGCTAATCGAGGTCGAGTGGTCGGCGGACGCGCGTGCGCCCGTCTGGGCGGAAGTGCCTGCGGCACAGGCAGCAAGGGCCACGACCGCGGCTAAAAAGTTTCGACGCATAGAATCCTCCTAAGGAATCTCTGTTGCCCGTCTGTCGGGGCGCTCTCAGTTTGTTTACGCCCGCCCCGAAGCCCGCGCCGCCCCCACGCCTTCCGCGTGCAGTGGCGAGAACGAACCCGAGGCGGACGCTCGTTGAGATGAGTGTAAGGGTAGGTGGAGTTAGCCCGTGCTTGATTGCGAATCGGTTACATTGCGCTTACGGATGCGCTTATAGCAATATGAAGTTTAAGAGCAAAGCATAAGACGTTAACTATATAGGCATCGCATGCACAGTTAAATATAAAAGCTGTGCCGCCGTGGTTAATAAGGCTTGAGCGATAGTAAGGTTCTAAAATTTAGATGCCGCGGGCACATGCGGCCGGTAAGCACAGGGACGTATCGTCGGCCCCGAGTTGCTCGGCCGCGTGCCCACGGCGTTTGTGTCAGTAGAGACGTGCGTCTCTTACTTGCAGTCGGGGTGATGGCAGGTGCAGCCGATCTCCATCATGTGAACCTTGGCCGCGTCCTCGCACTCCTCGCTGCAATACTTGCTGCCCTGCGACGCGGGGCAACCGCAGGTCTCGCGCGCACACTTCTTCTGTTGACTCTCGTCCGCCATCTTAACCTCCTGATCTCTTCGACTCGTTGCACTGGCCGGGGGATTTTGACCCAAGTTTCGACCCGAGACCCCGCAAAGGTCAAGCCCGAAGAAGGGATGAGGGATGAAGAAGAGGAAGCAGTCTTCATTCATCCCTCATCCCTCTGCCTTCATCCCTTCCCTTCACGGTGCCTGCTGGACGACGATGCGGACGCGCTCTTTGCCGACGACGACTTCGAGCGGGTTGCCGAGTTGAATGGGGATGGTCTTGCCGTTGACGTTGATTTCGAGCGGCGGGACTGTGGCCGTCGTAGTCGCCGCGCCCGTCGAAGGTTCGGAAGCGGTAGCGCCCGCTTGCGGCGAGCCGGTCTCGGCGGGTGGTGGCGCGGCCTGCTCGCGCGGCTTGGCTACGTCGCCCGTGCGCGTCAAGAGCGTCGTCGCCACGATGCGCCATGTCGTGGGCGTACAGGTCAGACGAAGTCCCGGCGTGTCCACCTCGACCTGCTCGCCGGGCGCGAAGGCTTCGAGCTTCCAAAGCCCCTCGCCGCAGCGCACGCCGTCTTCGCCGTAGAAGGTCGCCCAGCCCGCAACGTAGTTGTAGAAGACAGGGCTGCGGTTCTCGACCACGACACGCGTGTTGCGTGCGGGCGCGTCGGGTGTGCCCGCGAGCGTCTGCGTGCGCAGCCGTCCGCCGAGCGCCTCGTGCCCCGCCACATCGTAAGCGATTGCCGCCTGCGCCAGCGCGACGTGCGGCTCGCTCGGCCGCACGTCCGCGGTCGTCGCGGCCGTCTGCGGCTGCGGCTGCTGTTGCGCATGTGCGCGCGATACGCCGACGCACGACACGATGATGGCAAACAGAGACGCCGTCACAAAAAGTCTTGTTCTCACCTGACATCCTCCGTTCAAAGTTCCGCCCTTAAAAATTTCTCAGCCCGCGATGACGGGCATGAAGGCCGCGCCGCGCGGCAGTACGTAGCCTTCGGCGCTCTGCTCCGTTCGCGCCAGCGCCTCTTCAATCGAGCGAGCCGGATTCATGCGCATGAGTCGCACTTCGTCGTCGGGAAGATTCGAGACGAGGTGAACGCGAAAACGCTCGGCCTTCGTCAAAAGCGTCCACGCGGTCTGACCGTTGACCTCGTAAGCGTCGCGCAGCCGCGTGGCGAGCGCGTGCGCGTCGGGCGCGTCGAACCACTTGAGAAAGTCCGAGCGCCCCAAGCCTTCGGCGCACTCGGCGACGAGGATGATGTGGCCGCCATCCTCGCACGCGTATGAAGCCATCTCCAAAGCCTTGTGCGCCTGAATCAGATTGAGGTCGTAAGGCACGCCGCCCGCAGAGACAACGACCAACGCGCGCCTCTCTTTAATCTTGAGAGCGTGCGAGTCGGCGTACTCGGCGCAGGCCAGACGGTGTGCTGCGCGCCAGTCGCCCGCGTAGAGACGCACGACGCGCCCGCGCTCGTCCGTCACGGTGTTGATGAGAAACGAGGGCGCGGCCTCTGCCGCGATGCGCTCGCACTCTTCGTGGACGGCGTTGCCGTCGAGACGCCCCGCGCCTACGCCCGCGCGGCGTCGCCCGCCGCGCTCGAAGTCGAGCGCCTGCAAGTGCGTCGCCTCAATCGTCCGACGCGACGCGAGACCGGGACAGACGCTCTTGCGCCCACCCGTGAAGCCCGCGAAGTAGTGAAAGCCGACCGAGCCCGTGAGGATGACGTGCGAGTGCTCGAAGAGCGCGCGATTTAATTCGACCGGCGTGCCGCGCTCGGTCGCGCCGAACGACGCGTGCTTCGACTCGTCGGCGTCGTGCGTGAGCGTGCGGACGCGCTGCACGATGAAGGGCGTCAACAGCTCCGCCTTCTCTTCGCTTGTCACCGCGCGGTGCAGTCCCGTGGCGAAGATGAC
>JAVXWN010000191.1:0-17596 GCA_032230645.1 Acidobacteriota bacterium
TGCCGCCGAAGATGTTGATGAGCACGGCACGTACCGAAGGGTCTGCGAGCAGGATGCGGAAGGCCGCTTCGACTCTCTCTTGCGATGCGCCGCCGCCCACGTCGAGGAAGTTGGCGGGCTCGCCGCCCGCGAGCTTGATGATGTCCATCGTCGCCATCGCGAGCCCCGCGCCGTTGACCATGCAGGCGATGTTGCCGTCGAGCTTGATGTAGTTGAGGTCGTACTTCGACGCCTCGATCTCCAAAGGCTCCTCTTCGTTGAGGTCGCGCAGAGCGTGAAAGTCGGCGTGGCGAAACATCGCGTTGTCGTCGAAGGTTATCTTGGCGTCGAGCGCAAAGAGCCGCCCGTCCTTGGTCAGAAGGAACGGGTTGATCTCGACGAGCGAGGCATCCATCTGCTCGTATGCGTGATAGAGCGACTGCATGAACTTCGCCGCCTGATTCACAAGCTGCGCGGGCATGCCGAGTCCGAAGGCGAGCTTGCGCGCCTGAAACGAGCGGAAGCCGACCGCGGGGTCTACGGTCTCTTTGAGAATCAGTTCGGGCGTCGAGGCGGCGACCTCTTCGATGTCCATGCCGCCCTCGGATGAGGCCATGAAGACGGGGCGACCCGTGGCGCGGTCGAGCACGATGCCGAGATAGAACTCTTTATCAATCGGGAGCCCCTCTTCGATGAGGAGCGTGCGCACCTCGCGTCCCTCGGGGCCGGTCTGGTGCGTGACGAGATGCATGCCGAGAATTTTGGAGGCTATCTCCTGCGCTTCGTCCGCACTCTTAGCGAGCTTGACGCCGCCGCCCTTGCCGCGACCGCCCGCGTGTATCTGCGCCTTGACGACGACCACGTCGGTGCCCAACTCCTTAGCGGCGTGATAAGCCTCTTCGGGCGAGCGCGCGACTAAGCCTCGCGGCACGGCCACGCCGTACTTCTTCAAAAGCTCCTTCGCCTGATACTCGTGAATCTTCATCCTCGACCCCTTCGGCGGCAGTCGTTCGGCGCGCCTGCCGTGAGATGTTTTGATTGTTGCGGAACGCCGTCGAGTGTAGCCGCACGCGCGGCGGCAGCGCAAGCCGGGAGGTTTCTGGAACTCATACGGGATTCGCCGTCTCTTCCAGACATCAAGACAGGCGAGGTGAAGCGATGACGTTGGCTTTAACGGTGCTCTTTGCTGTCAACCTCTACGCGAGAGCCAGCAGGTCGAGATAGCTAGTCGGTTGCATCCTTTTGAGTGAAGAGAGCGGGCGGGCCGGAGCGTTCCGGCCCGCTTACTTTTTTTGCGCGGCGCGCGCGTGCCCTTCTCACGCCCCGCCCGACGCGCTAAGCTTTTCGCCGTCCAGCTTAAAACCTCCGATCTCAACTTGCGGGAGATGACGACGATGGGCGAAGTGACTGTGACCTCTCTCTCAAACCTGCGTAACGAAGTCCGCTACGGCGAGCGGGAGACCTTCCTGACGGACGAGCCCGCTTCCATGGGCGGTGAGGGCGCGGGGCCAGACCCTTACACGCTGCTGCTCGCCGCGCTTGGTAGTTGCATCTCGATGACGGTGACGCTGTACGCGCGGCGCAAGGGGTGGCCAGTCGAGCGCGTGCGCGTGCGTCTGCGCCAGCAGCGCGTACACTCGAAGGACTGCGCCATGTGCGGAAGCGACTCCGAAGGTTTCATCCATCACATCGAGCGCGCCGTCGAGATTGAAGGCGCGCTCAACGAAGAGCAGCGTGCGCGCCTCCAAGAGATAGCGCACAAATGCCCCGTTCATCGCACGCTCGTCTCGGAGATAACCATCACGGAGTTCGAGGATGAGAAGAACTGAACGAAAGTCGCGTGGCTCTTCTTGCCTGACGAAGCGCGCGGCTGCTTAAATGTCCTCGCCGTTTTTTTATCTTCGCAGTCTTCGAGATGACCCGGATGAAACGTCTGCCCGCACTACTTACAATCTGCGCACTACTTCTATCTGTCGCTTCCTGCAAGTCCGAGAGCGTGCCCGACGCTTCCGCCGACAAAGCGAACTCCCCCACGAACGCGAACACGGAGCCGACCCCGCCGCCGGGCTCGGTCGAACTCTCCACGGCAACGCTCCAGAAGGAAGTCACAGAGCATCCGGACGACCCGACCTCACACTACAATCTTGGCACGGCCTATCTCTTTGAGGGCAAGTTCCATGAGGCCGCCACTGAGTTCAAGTTCGTCGCCGACAAGAACCCGAAGGACTTCGACGCGCACATCAAGATGGGAATCGCCTATGCCTCGGCCAACGAACTTGAAGAAGCGGCCGACGCATACCGGCGCGCGACCAAGCTCGAACCCGACAACGCGGAGCTTCGTCAACGTCTCGCCGATGTTTACGAGAAGGCGGGCAAACCGGCCGAGGCGGCAAAGCAGCGCGCGGAGTTCGTGCGTCTGCAACCGAACGGGCACGCGCTTGAACTCTACAAGGCGGGGAAGTATGAAGAGGCGGTCGGCGAGCTGCAAAAAATATCCGGCAAGAACGCCGAGAGCTATTACCTGTTGGGCAACACTCTGCTCAAGCTGAGCCAGTTCAAAGAGGCCGTCTCTTCATACCGGCAGGCGCTCCGCATGAACCCGAAGTACGCCGATGCCTCATTCCAGTTGGGCAACGCCTTCGACCGTCTGAACCAGCAGGAGGATGCCGCGCGCGCCTTTCAGGATGCCGCGAGCCTCAACCCGCAGGACGCTGACGCCTTCTATAATCTCGGCAACACCTTCGACAAGCTGAACCGTCCGAAGGATGCAGCCGCCGCCTTCGGCGAGTCCGTTCGTCTGCGGCCCTCGGACGCCGACGCGCGCTTCCACCTCGCGGTCGCACAACTCAGGCAGGGCAACACGGCCGCCGCAAGCGAGCAATACGAAGCACTCAAGTCACTCAACCCCGAGAGCGCCGACAAGCTTCAGCAACTCATCCGACAGAGCACCGGGGCAAAATAAAACTCGGCTATCTTTAAAGACCTCTTAGAGCTAATCGCACGACCGCGTTGATCGCTCGTAACGGTCATGCACCCGCGCGGCGCAAAAATTCTTGACACGAACCGCGCTTCTGTTAGATATTGCGCCGTCATAACCCTCGCTGTTCAGGCAGTCTTCGATGCCGCGCGATAACTTAACTTTTACACCTCGACGATTGAAAAGGAGTTTCCCCCTTTGAAACGCCACAGCCTTCTCTTCCCCCTGATTGCCTGCGCAGTTCTTCTCTCTTCCATACACGCGCCGCGCGCCACGGCTGCCCAGAAACTCATTGGAGCCAGCGCCGGAGCGTCGGCCGCGCTCGAACAGGAAGTCATCAACGAGATCAACTTCGCACGCACGCACCCGGCGGAGTACGCCGCCTACCTTGAGCAGTTGCGTTCATACTTTTCGGGTAAAGAGTACAGGCGTCCCGGCAAGCCCGGCCTGATGACGCAAGAGGGCACGAAGGCGCTCGACGAGGCCATCGCCTTCCTGCGAGCGGCGAAGCCCGTGCCACCGCTCTCGCTCTCGCAGGGGATGTGCTTGGGCGCACGCGAGCTGGTCAGGGAGCAATCGGCGTCGGGAGAGACCGGCCACAAGGGCGCGGACGGGAGCTTCTGCGAGCAGCGGACTCAACGCTTCGGCTCGTGGACGGAGCCCATCGGCGAGAACCTTACTTACGGCGACGACCCTGCACGCGAGCGCGTCCTCACGCTGCTCATCGACGATGGCTTCGCCAGCCGCGGCCACCGCAAAAGCCTCCTCGACCCGACCTTCAAAGTCGCCGGCATCGCCTGCGGCGAACACAAGCTCGGCGCGATGTGCGTCATCACCCTCGCCGGTGGCTTCGCCAATGTCACCGCGAAGACCGCGCAACCCGCAGGCAAGACAACCACCATACCCGCCGGTGCAAAACGCTTTTAGTCTCGGAGTCAACCTGGTTGCCGAAAAAGTAAAAGCCTCCAACCGCTGGCGGGTTGAAGGCTTTTATTATCGGGATGACTGGATTCGAACCAGCGACCTCTCGCACCCCAAGCGAGCGCGCTACCAGGCTGCGCCACATCCCGTGACGGCGTTTAGTATCTCCGGAAATTTTGGTTTGGTCAAATGAGGCGCGGCCGCGTTCGCGGCTTTAGCGGCGGCGTGTGTCGGAGCGCTTCTCTTCAGTGTCAAGGAGCAGCATGAGGTCGCGCAATTGATCGCGGAGGCGGCGTAGAGCAGCACGGCCTTCGTCGCTCTGGGGGGCTTCGTGCTCTTGCCGGTAGGCGTTCTGTGAAGGGGTACTTTCGGGCGAGTCGGCAAAGTCGTGCGGCGGCTCTTCCGCATCGTGAACGGGCGGAGGAACGAGCTGTGGAGCGGACGCGGAGTTGATCGCCTGTGCGGCCATGTCGGGCGTCACGACCTTGAGCTTGCTCGCACCGCGTAGCTCGTTCGTCAGACGCTTCTTCGCGCCCGCGATGGTGTACTGGTCTTCGTAGAGCAGTTCCTTGATGCGCAGCACCATCTCGACATCGCGCTTGCGATATGTGCGCTGCCCCGCGCGGTTCTTCTGCGGGGCAAGCATCGGGAACTCCGACTCCCAGTAGCGGAGCACGTGCGCCTGTATGCCCGTGATGTCACACACCTCTCCGATCTTGAAGAAGAGTTTCTCGGGAATGGAGACGGCTGCTCGGTTCATAACTGACGGGATATCCGCGCGGCCTTTGAAGGTCGCAACCCGACTTCACCAAAAGCGCGTAACTGAAATTTGGGCTGTTGACGGCTCGCCGCGCAAACGAGAGCGACAGTGAAGCTGAACGCGGCCAATGTTACCCGCGCCACAAACCCTTGTCAACATTATTGTTAGCGGACGAGCGCCCCAACCCTCCGCAGCCTTGCCGGTCAACCCGCGCGCGGGTCGAGCATGATGAGGCGGTTCAAGGGGTCGAAGCTTATACGGAAGGGACGGAGTGCGTCGCGCCCGAGGATGACGGGCGCGCCCTTCTCAGCTCTTAGAAGAAGGTCGGTCGGGACGCCGCGCAGCACGAGCGCGCCGATGCTGATCGTGGCCGCGCGCACGCGCCGCGTGGGCACTTCCCCTCCCGCGAGATCACGCGTGCCGCCGCGTTGGCGACCTTCAGTCGCGAGGATGCCCAGAGCCCTCGCGGCGCTCTCATCCACCGCGAGGCCGAAGCCCGAGCCGGTATCGAGCAGAGCGCGCCGCCCCTCGGCCAGCATGACGAAGGGACGACGACTTCCGCCCTCGGTCAGCCATGGCACGACTGCGCCGCCCGGCGGGGCTGCGCCTGTGCGCAAGGGTTGCGTGCGCGGGTCGAAGAAGCTGAGTTCACCCGCCGGGATGTCTATGACGTAACCGAGCGAGCTCGTGAGTTCCGAAGGGTCGAGGATACCGTCGAGGTCTGAAGGGAGTCCTTGTGCGATGACGAAGAGGCCGCGCGCGGGCAGACTGTTTTCGCGTGAGCCGAGCGCGACCGTGCGTACAAAAGCTTTCTGTGCGCCGCCCGCACGCGCACCGCTCAGGCCACCGACCTCTATGTCGCGCCCGCCCGACTCGACCTCGACGCGCGCCGCGCCCGCTGTACGTGAAGAGAGGATGGTCGCGCCCGCGCCCGTGTCAATGGCGAAGTTGAAAGGCCCGGCCCCGTTGACCCAAGTCTTGACGAGCAAGCCACGCTCGCCCGACTCGCGGAAGTAGACCGTCGATGGAAGCGATGAGTTGCGGCTCGTCGTCTCGTTCCGGCTCTGACCCCACGGGTCGTTCTGCGATGACGACGACCCGCTCGAAGAGTATAGGGAGAGGACGCGGCCAGCTCCCTGCTGCTCGCTCAGACGAAGACGGGCGGCCCCGACCATAGCCGGAGTCGCCCGCCCGATGAGTAGCAGCGCCAGAAGCAGAGCCGAAGTCACGCCCGTGAAGGCCGTCCTCAGACTTCTACGCATCGGCGTCGCCCTTTTAGTAGTTGCGATTGCGCTTGCGCAGCTTGTACGTGTAGAGCGCCGAGCCGCCCGCGCCTGCGAGCGCGCCGATGCCCGCGCCTCTCTTGCCGCCGATGATGCCGCCGAGCAGCGCGCCGCCGCCCGTGCCCATCGCCAACGTCAGCTTGTCGCGGTGCTTCTGCCAGAACGAGCGACCGCTACGCTGGCCGTAGTCGTAGTAGACGCGCCGTGGCGCGCTGCTGCGACCAACGTAACGCGTGCGCGTGTTGTTGCGATAGACCACGCGCTCCGTCACCGGGGCCGTGGACGAACGCGTCGCGCGCGTGCCGTTCACATCGGAGCGCACGGCCTGTACGCCTTCCATGAAGCCATCGCGGTAGGCCGCACGCTCTTCGGCCGACATGTTCTTCGTCTCGTTGGCAATCTCGTTGTCGAGCGCGGCGTTCTGATCGTCGGCCGCGACGGTCGTGCTTTCACCAGCGACCAAATTTGTCTTCGCGGGCTGCGTCGCGTTCGCTTGTGCGGTCTCGGCGTTCCTGCCGGGACGCATCACGAACGCGCCGACAGTGCCGCCGAGCAGCGCCGCCACGAGCGCCACGGGTAGAATCTTGTTCGTCGTCGTCATGGGTCAGTGTCTCCTCACAGTTCCAAATAATCTTTTAGGACGCACGAGAATGAGCGTTCACACTTGGAAGAGAGTGCAACTACCGTTCCTTGAATGACGCGTTGAGCTGCTTCCGAGACAATCTAGCAAAGTCGTTCCGGCTTTGCTCCTTTTCCGTCCTATCGCAATCCTTTTATCGCCGAAATGTAAGAATGGCCCTGTAGACGATGTTGTGCTTTCGTACAAGGTTAGTACACGATATGGGGCCGCGATTTGACGATTTCCTCAGTTGCATTCGAATACGTGACCCGAACATTGCGTGAAGCGCGGTTCACCGCTGCGGACACTAGATTCAAGATTGACCGGAACTATCTTCTGATGCGACTCGGTTGGACGCTTCGTCAATTCAAGGTCTATAATTCGTCCTTGCTCAGTAACGTTCATGGAGGTTCGCCGCGCGTCGTGTCCACGTCCGCTTCCGTCTTCCGCCTCGCGAGGCGGCTCGAAGGTGTCGGGTTCTCCGACATCGTGAAGATACGCAACAAGGTGATGGAGCTGCGCGCGCGCGGTGCCTCCGTCTACCAGTTCGAGGGCGGCGAACCGTTTCTCAACACGCCCGAGCCTATCAAAGAGGCAATGTCGCGCGCGCTGGCCGACAACAAGACGCGCTACGCTCCCTCGTCAGGCATCGCGGAGCTTCGCGCCGCCATCGCCGCGAAGCTCGTCGAGCGCAACCGCATCAATGCGCGTGCAGAGGAAGTGCTCATCCTCAACGGCGGCATGCAGGGACTCTTCGGCGCTTTCCAGTCGGTCGTCGATCCGGGCGACGAGGTGCTGGTCTTCTCCCCTTTCTGGACGCCGATCAAAGACCTCATCGCGCACTGCGAGGGAAAGACCGTCCTCGTCCCGAGCGCCGAGGCGCGTCGCGAAGGCTTCCGCGAAACGCTCGCGCGCTACGCGACCGAGCACACACGCGCCATCTACTTCAACACGCCGCAGAATCCGACGGGGCTTGTCTTCACGCGCGAGGAGACGGAGGAGGTGGCGAGCTTCGCGCGTGAGCGCGACCTCGTTATCATCGCGGACGAGGCATACGAAGACCTCGTCTACGAAGGCGAGCACGTCTCCATCGCTTCGCTTGAAGGGATGATGGAGCGCACGATCACCTGCTTCACGCTCTCGAAGTCTTACGCCATGACGGGCTGGCGCGTGGGCTACGCTGTCGCCGCCGAGCCTTGGATGTCTGGAATTAAGAAGTGCCTGCTCTACTCGACGAACGGCGTCTCGACGCCATCGCAGTGGGCCGCGCTCGCCGCGTTCAATCTGCCCGCGGACTTCTACAAGGGCATACTCCGCGACTATCGCAGCCGCCGCGACCTGCTCGTCTCCGGGCTCAACGAGTTGGGACTCACCTGCGCACCATCGGCCGGAGCCTTCTACGCTTTCCCGGACGTGTCGCGCGTTAACCCCGACAGCCGCGTCGCCGCTGACCTTCTGCTTGAACGCGCGCAGGTCGCGACCGTCGCAGGCGTCGTCTTCGGCGAGCACGGCGAGGGACACTTGCGCTTCTCCTTCTCCACCTCGCCCGAGACGATACAGGCCGGACTCGATTCGCTGCGGCGAAATCTCTGAACAAGTGACGAGTGACGAGTGACGAGCGATGAGTGATGAGAGAGCGGGGGACAAAGACAGCCGCCGTCAATCTCATCGCAAGACTCCTTTCCTGCACTCTTCACGCGCGCAGGGTCGCGGCGAGTTCGACTTCATCGAGCGCATCCGTCGTCAAGAACTCAAACGCCTCGACGGTCGCGACGCCTCATCCCTCATCCCTCATCCCTCATCCCTCATCCGAGGCATCGGCGACGACGCCGCTATCATTCGCCAGCGCGCTGGCCTCGACACAATCATCACCACAGACCTTCTCGTCGAGGGGATAGACTTTCGCTTGGAGCCGGGCTGGACTAACGCGCGTGACCTCGGGCACAAGGCGCTTGCCGTCTCGCTGTCAGACGTGGCGGCGATGGGAGCGCACGCCCGCTTCTGCCTCCTGTCGGTCGGAGTCCCGCGCCGACACTGGCGCAGCGGTTTCCTCGAAGAGTTCTATCGAGGCGTTCGCGCGCTCGCGCGCCGCCACGATGTCGTGATCATCGGCGGCGACACTTCGCGTACTCCCGAACACGTCGTTATTGATTCAATCGTCATCGGCGAGACTCGACACGGCCGCGCCGTCATGCGCTCGGGCGCGCGCGCAGGAGATCAGATTTTCGTCACCGGCACACTCGGCGGAGCCGCCGCCGGGCTCAAGATTCTTGAAGGCCGCACCGTCGAGAATTCACACTCGGTCTTGTCTTCAAACAAGAACCTCTCGCGTGCGGAGCGCGGGCTCGTCCGGCGTCAGCTTCGGCCCGTGCCGCGAGCCGAGTGGGGTGCGCTGTTGGGCGAGAAGGCGCTCGCCACGGCGTTGATTGATTTGAGCGACGGCCTCTCGTCCGACCTCGCGCACGTGTGCCGCGAGAGTCGAGTCGGGGCGCGCATAGAGGCTGCGCTCCTGCCCTTCGAGCCGCATTTAAAATCCGTGGTGTCGGATGAGGACGAAGCTCTCGCGCTCGCGCTCGACGGCGGCGAAGATTTCGAGTTGCTCTTTACAGTCAGCCCGCGCACGGCATCAAGTCTTCCACGCGAAGTTGGCAGCGTGCCCGCGACGCGCATCGGCGAGGTCACGGCCGAGCGCGGGCGCGTGAGACTGGTTCGCGAAGGGCGCGCGCGACTGCTCCGCCCCGGCGGCTTCGAGCACTTCGCGTGGTCGCGCGGTTGAGACCTTTTGCGCGGCGCGAACGGCAAATGTTTGACTCCGCCGACCTTCCTTGCCTAGACTCTCTTGAAGAACTCCCCGGCCCCGTATCGTTCTGAAGGAGGAACAGCAATGCATCTCTACGGTCTTCGTCTTCTTGTCGCACTCCTGACCTTCGGTGTCGGCGTCGCCGCCAACTGGCTTCTGAGCTTTAAGCATCCCGTCCAGTTTGAGAGACGCTACGTCTTGACCGCGCCAGTGCTCGTCGCCGCCCCTTCGATAGAAGAGGAGCCACCACCGCCGCCGCATGCATGCAACCTTATCGTTTCGGGCGGCGTGCTCAACGGGAACGCGCTCAGCAGGCCCATGCCCGCCTACCCGGCGATTGCAAAGGCCGCGCGGGCCGAGGGCACGGTGGTGGTGCGGATCGTCATTGACGAGAGCGGCAACGTGATGTCGGCCATGGCGGTGAGCGGGCACCCGCTGTTGCAGCAGGCCGCGGTGGACGCTGCGCGTCAGGCCACCTTCTCGCCGACGCGCCTTTCGGGGCGACCCGTCAAAGTCTCGGGCGTCATCACATACAACTTCGTGCTCGAATAAGTTTCGGAGCGCGCCGCCACAACGTTTGAGTTTCGACGCCGGGCGGCGCGCTTTTCATTTACCCACTGAACCACCGATGCTCAAATTCTTCAACACTCTCTCCGGCCGCCTCGAAGAGTTTCGCCCGATGAACGAAGGCGAGGTGCGACTCTACATCTGCGGCCCCACGGTCTGGGACTTCGCGCACATCGGCAACTTTCGCACGATGGCCGCCTTCGGCGACGTGCTGCGCCGCTATCTCAAGTACAAGGGCTACCGCGTGACGCACGTGATGAACATCACGGATGTCGAAGACCGCATCATCAAGTTTTCGCGCGAGCAGGGCAAGACGATTGACGAGTACACGGCCAAGTACATCAAGGCTTTCCTTGAAGACTTCGACGCGCTCGGCGCGGAGCGGCCCGAGATGACGCCGCAGGCGACCCGTCACATCCCCGAGATGGTTGACATCATCCGCCGTCTCGCCGACTCAGGCCACGCATACGAGTCCGAGGGCTCTTACTACTATCGCATCAGTTCGTTCCCCGAGTACGGCAAGCTCTCGAAGATAAACTTCGCGGGCAACATCGTCGGCGGCAGCGAGCGCGTTGAGACCGACAAGTATGAGAAGGAGGACGCGCGCGACTTCGCTCTGTGGAAGGCGCAGGCTGAGCCGGGCGAGCCCGCGTGGGAGACAGCCATCGGAGTGGGGCGGCCGGGCTGGCACATCGAATGCTCGGCGATGTCCATGAAGTATCTCGGCGAGAGCTTCGACATCCACGCGGGCGGCATCGACCTCGTCTTCCCGCATCACGAGAACGAGCTTGCGCAATCGGAGGGCGCGACCGGACAACAGTTCGCGCGCTACTGGCTCCACGCCGAGCACCTCAAGGTCGAGGGCGAGTCGATGTCGAAGACGCGCGGCAACTACTACACCTTCCGCGACCTGCGCGAGAAGGGCTTCGACCCTTTCGCTATCCGCTACCTGCTCTTGAGCGTGCCCTATCGCAAGCAACTCAATTTCACCTTCGAGGGCCTGCGCGGGGCGGAGAAGACGGTCGAGTCTCTGCGCGACTTCCGCGCTCGCGTCAGGACGGCGCGCGGCGAGACGGGGTCGAACGAGCTTCTCAAGGAGCGCGTTGACCGTGCCAAACTTGAATTCGAGACGGGCATGGACGACGACTTAAACACGTCGGTTGCGCTCGCCGCCATCCACGACCTGAAGCGCGAGGTCAACACCGCGCTCGATTCATGCACGCTGCGCGAAGACAACCGGCGCGACATACTCGCTCTTGTAGAGAGCGTCAACTCCGTGCTCAACATCTTCCCCGACGACGAGCCCGCACTCTTAGACGAAGACATCCAGCGGCTCATTGACGAGCGGCAAGAGGCGCGACACCGCCGCGACTTCTCGCGCGCCGACGAAATCCGCGACACTCTCGCCGCGCGCGGCATCACGCTCGAAGACACGCGCGACGGCGTCCGCTGGAAACGAAAGTAACTTTCAAGCTAAGCACACGGCCCCTTTCATCATGTTAGTTCTAGGCATCGAAAGCTCCTGCGACGAGACGGCCGCAGCCATCGTGCGCGACGGCCGCGAAATGGTCTCGTCGGTCATCTCTTCGCAGGTCGAGATTCACAAACGCTTCGGCGGCGTCGTGCCCGAGCTTGCATCGCGCGAGCATCTGGACAAGATAGTGCCCGTTGTCGAAGAGGCGTTCGCGCGCGCGAGTTTAGAGAAGGACGAGATAGACGGCATCGCCGTGACGCGTGGGCCGGGGCTCGTCGGCTCGCTGCTCGTCGGGCTCTCGTTCGCAAAGGCGATGGCCTACGCGTTAGAGAAGCCTCTGGTCGGCGTCAATCACATCGAAGGGCACATCTACTCGGTCGTCTTCGACAACCCGCCCATCGAGTATCCGGCCTTCGCGCTCGTCGTCTCGGGCGGGCACACGAACCTTTTCTTAGTCCCCGAGCCGGGCCAGTACCGGGTGCTCGCGCGCACGCGCGACGACGCGGCGGGCGAAGCGTATGACAAGGTCGCGAAGATGCTCGGGCTCGGGTATCCGGGCGGGCCCATCATCGAGAGGCTTGCGCTTGACGGCGACCCGCGCGCCGTGCGCTTCCGTCCGGCGCGCATGGGCGATGGCCTGCCCGACTTCAGCTTCAGCGGACTCAAGACCGCCGTCTCCAAGCACGTGCGCGAGACGGGACTCAAACAAGTCGCAGAGGGCGAGGAGCCTTCGCAAGCGGTCAGGGATTTGGCGGCGAGCTTTCAGGACGTGGTTATCCGCTCGCTCGTCGGCACGACCGAGCGGCTTGCCGCCGAGCATCGTCCGCGCACGCTCATCGTCGCGGGCGGCGTCGCCTGCAACGAGGCGCTGCGTCAGGCTTCGCGCGAGGCAGCCGCGCGGCTCAGTATCCCCGCCCACTTCCCTTCACGTCACCTCTCGACCGACAACGCGGCGATGATCGCCGCCGCCGGAACCGTCAAGCTCCTCGCGGGCGAGCGCGCCGGACTCGACCTCGACGCCGATGTCTCGCTCCGTCTCCAAAACGTCGGCGTCGAAGAGGACGCGCGCGCACGTGGGCACGTTCATTACAGACTCTGAATCGGAGTGATGATTGATGAATATAGTCGCGTGGTTATATTCATCATTCATCACTTATCATTTATCACTCGCTTTCTAATCCCTCGCCCAACAAGCTATGAGACTCCTGCACCTCTGTGTCGGGGCGGCAGTGCTGGTCGCCTTCCTGCTGACCGGGCAGTACATGGACTACCTGAACGTGCGTTCGGGCGCGCTCGGCGAGGTGGCGAGGGCGATGTTCCGTTCGCGTCACATCTACCTGCTGCTGGCGGGGCTTGTGAATCTCGGCGTGGGCTCTTACTTCAGCTATCGTGAGCGTGGCTGGCGGAGGACTCTGCAAGTGTTCGGCTCGGTGCTCATCGTCGTCGCGCCCGCGCTGATGCTGGCGGCATTCTTTACCGAGCCGGGCTTGCCGGGATTGAAGAGGCACTTCACGCTTCCGGCCGTCATTATCCTTTCGGTTGGAACGTTGCTGCACGCGTTGAGTGGCTTGAGATTCGGAAGCGGCTTGAGGTCTGGCGTGCGGACAGATTGAAGGCCGACCGGCTTCACTAAGAGCGAGGGAGCCGGTCGGCCTTTCTTGCCGCGCGTCACGGGACTCTCCCGAGGGAGGTCAACGGCGACGGGTGGCAATTCGGATGTGCGCCTGAAGTCTACTCTCGGGCGGAGGCCAGTGTGCTCCCGGCCTGCTCGCCGATGACGATGCGGCGCGCGAACTTGAGTGGGTTTGCGGCGTCGAGTTCGACCGTGACGAGGTCGCCGACCTGAAGTTTTTTGACGGCAACACGCTTGCCCTTAAGCGTAACGTGCGTGTCGGCGGTGTCGGTCGCAATTACATGCTCGACGCCTGTGCGTGCGACGATTGAGATGTGGCGGTCGTTGACCTCGACCACCTTCGCGTCAACCATGCGAGTGTCCGTGTCCTTGCTGCTGTCCGAGGCCGCGAGTGCGGGCGCGTAGGCCGCGAGCGCCAACATGATTGCGATAAGGCTTGCGAGGCTTCTTCTTCTCATCTACACGCTCCTTCACTTGACTGTAAAAGCTTTGCCGCCCACTTCACAGGGCAACCTATATGCCGCGCGCGCTTTATCAAGTTTTGCGGCAGAAACGTATTGACGATTGCAAGCGCCTTCGTCATATCTCGTCCGCTTGTACTGCGCGAGGACGTTTCGTTACGGTACATCGAGGGTTCCGGGTTTGCCGTCTCCGACCGCGAACGGGTACTATGACAGCCTCGATATAAAAGCCCGCGCGGCCCCGTCTCCCGGCGGCGCACGGCCGGTAGGTCTCCCAGAGAAATCATTTGCTTTAATGGCTGCGACTCAAGGCAAGGCGGTGAAGCTCTTCCGCTGTCTCGTGCTGTCCGCGCTTGTCTCGCTCTGCGCGTGCGTGAGCACGGAGGCGCGGCAAGCGCCCGCGCCTCAAACGACTCCGGCGCAGCGCACGGGCCGCTCCTACGACACGGCCGCGCCCGCGCGGCGGGCCCCGCCGCCCGCGCCGCAATCGCCTTCGCCCATCACCTTCTCAGACGTGACGGCGCAACTCGGCATCAACTTCCGACACTCGGCCTCGCCGACCTCGCAGAAGTATCTCCCCGAGACGATGGGTGGCGGTGTTGCGCTCTTCGACTACGACTCGGACGGCCGCCTCGACATCTTCTTCACCAACGGCGCGCTGCTCGCTGACCCGATGCCGAAGGGCGCGCAGCCCGATAAGCGCGACCCGAGATTCTGGAACCGCCTCTATCATCAAAAGCCCGACGGCACATTCGAGGACGTGACCGAGCGCGCGGGGCTTCGCGGCGAAGGCTACTCGATGGGCGCGGCCGCCGCGGACTTCGACGGCGACGGCCATACAGACCTCTACGTCGCGGGACTCAACGCGGGCCGTCTCTATCGCAACCGTGGCGACGGCACGTTCGAGGACGTGACGTTGAAGACGAAGGCCGTGGTGTCCGGTTGGGGAACGAGCGCGGGCTGGTTTGACTACGACCGCGACGGCCGCCTCGACCTCTTCGTCGCGCGCTACATGGACTGGGACTTCGAGCGTGGCTCGCTCTTTTGCGGCTCGCCGCAGGTGCGCGCCTACTGTCATCCCGACAACTTCAAAGGGGCCGCGCCCGTCCTCCTTCATCAAAAGTCGGACGGCACATTCGAGGACGTGAGCGCGCGCGCAGGTGTTGCAGACCCCGAGGGCAAGAGCCTCGGCGTCGTCTTCGCCGACTTCGACGACGACGGCTTCACGGACATCTTCGTCGCCAACGACAACGCGCGGCAGTTCCTCTTCCGCAACAAGGGCGACGGCACATTCGAGGACGTGGCACTGCTCGCGGGCGTCGGCTACGACGAGAACGGCAAGGTGTTCGCGGGCATGGGCGTTGACGCCGCCGACTACGACAATGATGGGCACATGGATGTTTTCGTCACCGCGCTCTCGAACGAGACCTATCCGCTCTATCGCAACAACGGCGATCTGACCTTCGCCTACGCGACGAGCACTGCGGGGCTCGCGCCCATCACCGTCCCCTACTCGGGATGGGGCGCGCGCTTCGCCGACTTCGACGCGGACGGGCTGCGCGACATCTTCGTCGCGCAGGGGCACGTGCTCGATACCATCGAGAAGACGACCGGCTTTCTCGCTTACAAACAGACGCCACTTCTTCTGCGCAACACCGGCAAGGTGTTCGTCAACGTCTCGGACTCGGCCGGGCTCAAGCTGCCGCTCGCGGCGCGCGGCGCAGCCTTCGGCGACATAGATAACGACGGCGACACGGACGTTGTGCTCGCGCAGACCGACGGCGCGGGCCTCGTGCTGCGCAACTCGGGCGCGAAGAATCACTGGCTCGGCCTCTCGCTTGTCGGCGCGAAGGGGAACAGGCAGGGACTCGGAGCGCGAGTCGTCGTGACCGACTCGGCCGGAGCGCGACAGGTCTTTGACGTGACCGCAACGGGCAGTTATCTTTCAACCAACGACCCGCGCCTGCTCGTCGGCCTCGGCGCGAA
The DNA here is from genome assembly GCA_032230645.1 of Acidobacteriota bacterium. Lineage (GTDB taxonomy): Bacteria > Acidobacteriota > Blastocatellia > Pyrinomonadales > Pyrinomonadaceae > QHXN01. The sequence goes on from JAVXWN010000191.1 coordinate 15,461, forward strand.
GACCGCGCGGACAATCGAGGTTCACTGGCCGGGCGGGACGACGCAGACAATCGACAACCCCCAAGTTGATAGGTACATGACCATCAACGAGAAGTGACGTTTACAGAGAACTGAAGTTTATGCCGTTTCAGACTTGTCCCCTGCGCCGCGCCGCGCGTCGCCCCCTGTCAATGCTCCTGCTTCTCTCGCTCGCCCTTTCGTCTTTTCAGGCGCTCGCGCAGAAGTCAGACCCGCCGCGACCACAGCAGCAGCAGCCGCAACCGTCCCCGCAGGGCATGGGCGTCACGACGGGCACGGCGCTCGTCTCGGCGACACGACGCACGGCGGGCATCGTTGACCCGAAGGCTCCCGTTGTCTTCGAGGACGTGACGGCGCGCACGGCGCTTGCGCAGTTCAAACACAACTCCGGCAATCCCAAAAAGGATTACATCGTCGAGACCACTTCGGGCGGCGTCGCCATCTTCGACTATGATAACGACGGGCTGCCCGATGTTTACATCCTCAACGGCTCGACCATCGCGGCCGAGCACGGGAAAGAGAAGGCTCCGCACGCCGCGCTCTTTCACAATCTTGGCAACTGGAAGTTCGAGGACGTGACCGAGCGCGCGGGTGTTGCGAACGAGCGTTGGGGCATGGGCGTCGCCGTCGGCGATTACGATAACGACGGCTTCGCCGACATCTACGTCGGCAACTTCGGCACGTCGCGCCTCTATCACAACAACGGCAACGGCACGTTCACCGACGTTGCCGTGAAGTTGGGCGTCGCGCGCAAAGGCTGGTCTACGGGTGCGAGCTTTGGCGACTACGACTTGGACGGCCGCCTCGATCTCTTCGTGCCCGGTTACGTCTCGTTCGACCTCGACAACCTTCCGCCCTCTCCGGCCGACGCCGCCAAGCCCGGCCAGCTTGCGCAGAACTTCTGCCAGTTCCGAGGCGTCGCCGTCATGTGCGGCCCGCGCGGCCTCAAGGGCGAGCCCGACACGCTCTATCATCAGAAGCCGGACGGCACTTTTGAAGACGTGTCCGACAAGTCAGGTGTCAACGACGCGCCGCGTTACTACGGCTTCTCTTCGGCGTGGGTGCGTGTGAACGAGGACAACCTGCCCGACCTCATCGTCGTCAACGACTCGACGCCCAAGCAGCTCTATCTCAACAAGGGCGACGGCACGTTCGAGGAGGTCGGCTATCCATCGGGCATCGCTTTAAACGAGAACGGGCGCGAGCAGGCGGGCATGGGCGTTGCCATCGGCGACTACGACAACGACGGACTCGTAGACTTCTACATCACGAACTTCTCGGACGACTCGAACACGCTCTATCACAACGACGGCGAGGGCAACTTTACCGACGTGACTTTTCAGGCGGGACTGGGCGAGCCGACCATTCCCTTCCTCGGATGGGGCACGACCTTTATTGATTACGACAACGACGGTTGGAAAGATGTCGTCGTCGCCAACGGTCACGTCTACCCGGCCGTTGACAGCCAGCAGTGGGGCACATCCTACGCGCAGCAGCTTCTACTCTTCCGCAACCTCGCGCATCCGGATGCGCAGCAGGCCGCGAAGGGCGCGCGCCGGTTCGAGCGCGTCGGAGCCGCACCGGGCTCCGGGCTCGCAGAGGCTTGGCCCAGTCGCGGCCTTGCCTGCGGCGACCTCGACGGCGACGGACGCCTCGACCTCGTCATCAACAACGCCGACTCCGCGCCGACCGTGCTGCGCAACGTCTCGGACTCGAAGGCGCACTGGCTCCGGCTTCGACTCGTCGGCGACCCCGCGAAGAAGAGTCCGCGCGACGCCACGGGCGCGACCGTCTACCTCACCTCGGGCAAGCTTCGACAACGCGCCGACGTGGTGAGCGGCGGCAGCTACTCGTCGCAGAACGACACCTGCCTCTCCTTCGGCCTCGGCACTGCGACCAAAGTTGATAAGCTCGAAGTCAAATGGCCCGACGGCTCGACCGAGACCTTCGACGTGCCCGCCATAGACAAGATGCTCACGCTCACCGAAGGCAAGGGCACGAAGTAGGAAGATGAAGACGAATAACATCACACAGCTTTACGCCATCTGTATCAACAATGAGTCGAACCCCGCCTCACTTCAGTTGCGTAAGCTGTACCCGGTGGTTCCTGACAAGGAC
>JAVXWN010000230.1:0-7237 GCA_032230645.1 Acidobacteriota bacterium
AAAGATGAGAAACCCGAGCCGACTCTCGAAGAGGTTGAGCTTGTTGTTACTCAGGAAGATTATGAGGAAGGCTTAAAGCGCGGCTGGACGGACGACGATATGATGAAGCCCGGCCGCTACAAGATGAAGCGCGGCGGCTTCCTTGCACGCCACCCCGAGTTGAAGGACAAGATGAGAAAGCGCGCCTGACAAGGGCGTCAGGGGTTGCATCCGAGTCTTTAAAGTTACAGTACGTTTGAAGAACCGAAGGACGGAGGATAAGGCGTTTTGACCGACGAGCTTCTTGAGTGGCGGCGTGAGTTTCCGATTCTGGAAAGTACGGCGTACCTGATCTCGCACAGCCTCGGTGCGATGCCGCGTCGCACGCACGAGCGGCTGCAAGCCTATGCCGACACTTGGGCCACGCGCGGCGTGCGCGCATGGGCCGAAGGGTGGTGGGACATGCCGCTCTCGGTCGGCGACCAAGTGGCGAGCATCATCGGCGCTGAAGCACGCACCGTCGTTATGCATCAGAACGTCTCGGTCTGCCAGTCGGTCATCCTCTCCTGCTTCGACACCACACCCGCGACGCGCCGCAACAAGATCGTCTACTCCGAGCTTGAGTTCCCATCGGTCATGTACGTCTACGAGGCGCATGCGCGAGATGGGCGCTTTCGGATAGTCAAGGTGAAGTCCGATGACGGCATCACCGCCCCGCTCGAAGCGACGCTCGCGGCCATTGACGAGGAGACGCTCTTAGTCCCTCTCTCACACGTCCTCTTCAAGAGCGCCTCTTTGCAGAACGCGCGCGCCATCACGCAACGCGCGCACGAGGTCGGCGCGCTCGTCGTGCTCGACACATACCAGTCGGCCGGGACGGTTCCTTTCAGCGTGAAGGATTTGGATGTGGACTTTGCGACGGGTGGCTCGGTCAAATGGCTCTGCGGCGGCCCCGGTGCGGGCTATCTCTACGTCGCGCCTCGGCTGCGAGAGACGTTAGAGCCGAAGGTCACGGGCTGGATGGCTCACTCCGAGCCCTTCTCGTTTGAAGACGCGCCCATCCATTATGCCGAGGGCGCGGCGCGCTTCCTCCACGGCTCGCCCGCCATTCCCGCGCTCTACGCTGCCGAGTCGGGCTACAAAATCATCAACGAGGTCGGTGTCGAAAAGATTCGCGAGAAGAACGTCCGCCAGACGCAGCGTCTCATCAATCTGGCCGAGGCCGAAGGCTTCCGCGTGACGAGCCCGCGTGACCCCAACCAGCGCGGCGGCACCATCACCGTTGCCATCGAACACGCGCCCGCCGTCACGAGCGAACTCATACGCCGCGAGATAATCGTAGACTACCGCCCCGGCGCTGGCATCCGCATCTCGCCGCACTTCTACACAAAGGACGAAGAACTCGACCTCGTCATCGGCGAGATGCGACGCATCCTCGACACACGCGCCTATGCCGCGCACGAGACGGCGGGCGCTGCGTTTTAAGAATCGTCTATGCCGAACATCGAGTTCCCCGAACGCTTCCGGATGTCGGACTACTTCCTCTATCACAATCTTGAGGAAGGGCGCGAGGGTAAGGTCTGTCTCTACTACGACGACGAGACTTACACATACGCGGAGGCGGCGCGGATGTCGAACCGTGCGGGCGGGGCACTGCGCGAGTTGGGCTTGAGGGTTGAAGACCGTGTGCTGATTGCGCTGCCCGACTGCCCCGAGTTCGTGTGGACATGGTTCGGGACGAACCGCGCGGGCGGCGTCATCACGATGGTCAACCCTCTGCTGCCCGCCGAAGACTACCGCTACTATCTCGAATACACACGCGCGCGCGTCGCCGTCATACACGAGTCGCTGCTCGATAACTTCGAGCAGGCCGCCGACCGCTCGAAGCACTTGCGTAGCGTGCTGGTCGTGGGCAAAGAGCATGGGCATTTTCACTCGTTCGCTGAAGCCCTCGGCGCGCAAGGCGATGAGCTTGAGCCCGCCGAGATGAGCCGCGACGACGTGGCTATCTGGCTCTTCACTTCGGGCTCGACCGGACATCCGAAGGGCGCGGTACACCTGCAACACGATCTGCCTTACAACACAGAGTGCTACGCGAAGGGCGTGCTTGGTGTAAACGAAAACGACCTGACCGTCTCCGTCCCCAAGCTCTTCTTCGGCTACGCGACGGGCACGAACCTCCTCTTCCCTTTCGCCGTGGGCGGCGCGACCGCGCTCTTCCCGGAGAGGTCTACGCCCGAGAAGATGTTCGAGATGATCGAGCGATACCGCCCGACGATTTTGACGAGCGTACCGACGATGATTAACTCCATGCTCGCAGCCGACGGCGCGGGCGCACGCGACCTGTCATCCTTGCGCATGTGCCTGTCGGCGGGCGAGGCGTTGCCCGCCGAGTTGTACCGGCGTTGGGTCGAACGATTCGGCGTTGAGATTTACGACGGCATCGGCTCGGCCGAGATGTTCCACATCTACATCACGAACCGGCCGGGCGACGTGAAGCCCGGCAGTCTCGGCCGCATCGTCGAGGGCTACGAGGCCGAGGTCGTGGATGCGGAGGGGCACGCGCTTCCGGCGGGCGAGATGGGCACGCTGCGTGTGAAGGGCGACTCGGCGGCCCTCTGCTACTGGCAGGCACACGACAAGTCAAAGCAGACGTTCGCGGGCGACTGGTGCACGACGGGCGACCAGTTCCACTTCGATGCCGAAGAATACTATTGGTACCACGGCCGCACCGACGACATGCTGAAGGTCTCGGGCGTCTTCGTCGCGCCCGCCGAAATAGAGAACTGCCTGCTCCAACATGACGCGGTGCTCGAAGCCGCAGTCGTCGGCCACGACACGGGCGACCGACTCATCAAGCCCAAAGCCTTCGTCGTCCTCCGCGAAGGCTTTGCGCCCGGCGAAGAACTCTCGCGCTCGATTAAAGAGTTCGTCAAATCCCGTCTCGCGCTCTACAAGTACCCGCGCTGGGTCGAGTTCGTCCCCTCGCTTCCGAAGAACGACCGCGGGAAGATAGATAGGAAGAGACTGAAAGAGCAATGATGAATGATGAATGACGAATATGGCAGTGTGGTTATATTCATCACTCATCATTCATCATTTACCTTCATGACTTTCTCCACACGCATCACCGTCAGGTTCGGCGACTGCGACCCGGCGGGACTCGTCTACTATCCCGCTTTGTTCCACTACTGCCACGCGGCGATGGAAGAGTTCTTCGCGGCGCGTTGCGGCATCGCTTACGCGCGGCTCGTGGCGGACGAGCGGCTCGGCTTCCCCACGGTGAACGTGCGCGCGGAGTTCTTCGCGCCCTTCGTCTACGGCGACGAGGTCGAGGTCGAGGTCTGGGCTTCGGGTGTCGGGCGCACGTCCGTCACCTTCGAGTATCGTCTGCGCCGCGCTTCAGACAGACAACTGTGCGCCAGCGCGACGCACGTACAGGTCGCGATGAACTTAGACGAGCGCCGCGCCGTCCCACTCCCCGATGCGCTGCGGCGCGCGTTTGAGCAGAGCACCGACTGAGCCCTCTGTCTCCGTCAACGACCGACGCCGCTCAAGGCCGCAGACCTTCCGAGAGAGATGCCTCGCAATACACACCAGCCGCGCGGAATTTGTGGAAGACCTCGCGCAATCACCTTTTTTATAAGAGCACATGGAAAGATTCAGCGGGCGGCAGACGCCTCCGGCTCGCTTTCCATCTCTATCCCGAAAACCTGTTGACCGAGGTGCCCCGTGAAAAAACTTCTAGTCTCTCTTGCCGCGCTTTTCGTCCTCTGCATGTCATCCGCCGCGAAGGCCGACACGTTGACCTACACACCAACGCCGACGGACTTGAACGACCTCGACCATCATATGGTCTACACATGGAAAGTGAGCGGCGTAAACCTCAATGGTCAGCAGATTGCCGGCGCGCGCATCACCATCAAGAACATCGCGAACTGGGATAGCAACGCCAACCGGCTCTTCATCCACCTGCTCGACAATGCGAAGTTCTCTGGTGTCGCGTCGTTCGTTGACGACCCGACGGGCAGCACGCCCGTCACCGATATCCGCGACGACTTCGTAGACACGCGCTATCACAACCAGAGCAACTGGCTGGTCGCCAGCGGCACGGCGGACACGTACCTGACCGACCGCTCGTTCACGATGACGCCCACGAATTTCGTCTACAACTTCACCGCCGCGCAGGTGCAAGCGCTCTTCACATACATCTCGAACGGCGGCAACTTCGCGCTCGGCTTCGACCCTGACTGCCACTTCTTCAACGACGGCATCACCTTTGAAATCTTCACCTCGACGCCCGCGAGCGTGCCCGAGCCCGCCACGCTCACGCTGCTCGGCACGGGACTCGCCGGTCTCTACGCGCGCCGTCGCCGCCAGCGGCAGCAGGCGAGCCGCGCCGCATAAACTCTCCCCAACTCATCCCGTAGACTGAAGGCGGGGTGCGAAGGAACGGCTTCCTTCGCACCCCGCCTCGTTTTCTGTCCACGCGGTTGACAGTGTGTCCGGGCTCAAGTAGAGTGCGCCGCACTCTAACGATTGGTGCCATGTCTCGGACGTGACCCTCGACGCGCCCGCCATCCAAGCTTACTTACCCCTTTAAGGAGGAATTCCCCCCTGTGAAGATCAGAAAGACTTCATTGCTGGCGGCGACCGTCGTGGCCGCGCTCGCAGCATTCTCTCTTGCCACCGCCCTTGCCGACAGCAACTCAATCAACTTCGAGCCGCCCACCTACACGCTCGGCTCGCCCAATGGTCAGGACGGTTGGGTCGCACTGGGCAGCGCCGGAATGGGCTGCGCCCCCTATGACCACGCGATAGCCAGCACCCCCAGCTTCCCCGGCGCGCCCGCGTCCTTCGGTTCGCAAAGCCTGCGCGTCTCGAACGCCGTCACGAGCGGCTGCTTCGGCGACCAGACTTTCTCGAAGCCGCTCAACAACGAAGCGGGCGAGCCGACCGCGCTCAACGGCGGCATGTCCGGCGGCACACGACAATCAAACTATTCGGCGGAGTGGACTTTCGCCTCGACGACGCCCGGCGCGCAACAGCCGGGACTCTCCGTCGTCGTCAGCCCCGACCGAGGCGACGGGGCCCGCATGAGTTGGATTCAGATGACTGACACGCCGACCGGCCTCGCGGTCAACTTCTACGACTATCGCGACAACGCCCCCTTCGGGAGCAACTCCAATCAGGCGGCCGGCTGCGACGTGGAAGACGACTTCTTCTTCACCCCCGTCGCCACGGGGCTTGCCCGCAACGTCCCGCACACCGTTAAGGTCGTGATGGCTTTCGTGCCCGGGCCGCGCAACGACGTGGTTCAGGTCTACGTTGACGGCGTGCTCAAGCACACGGGCACTAGCTGGGAAGACTACTTCCGCTGGTGCGAGGCGACGAATGAGAGCCGCACGGTTGACTCGATGCTCTTCCGCACGGGCGGAGACCCCGCGCCGTCCACCTACGGTTTCGGCTTCCTCTTCGACGGGCTCAAGCAGGCGTCGGGCAACGCCCCCGCGACGAAGGAGCAGTGCAAGGGAGATGGCTGGCAGAGCTTCGCCTTCCCGCGCACCTTCAAGAATCAGGGCGACTGCATCCAGTACTTCAACACCGGCAAGTAGACGTTGACGGTCGCGCTCTCTCGGGTTGCGCGATTAAAGAGGGGCGTGGCGACAAGAACGAGTCGCCACGCCCCTCGACTTTTACTTCTACACAAACTGCAACCAGCGGCGCGTGCGTGCGTTTTTACATCGGGAGTTGTGTGGCTTATAATTCGAACGCCCTCCGGGTCACGCCTGAGGTCTTTCCCTTGAGAGTCTGGACAGTGCGGCCCGAGGTCGCAGGAGGTTTCGGCCGTGTCTAAGCGCAGAACATTTTCACTCGCCCTCTCACTCGCGCTTGCGCTTGCAGTCCTCGCGCCGCGCGTCGCGCTCGGCAACCGCGCTATTTACGAATCGGCATCGGGCGCGAGCGACACGGGTAAGACCACGGCAACCACGCCCGGCGCTTCCGCCAACGACGCTGATGCGGATGCCTCGGACGTTGATGACGACACGCAACAGCCGAAGCGCAGTGGCGGTGGTTTCGCGCACGCCCTTGCCGCGCCTTTCCGCGCGCTCGCGAGGCTGTTCGGCGGCGGCAAAAAGTCCAAGTCCGAGCAGGCGAAGAAACAGTCAACGCTCCCCGCGCAATCGGCAACCGCACCCGCCACGACTCAGGCCGCCGCGCCCGAAGAGATGAAGGCGAGCCCCATCAACGACGCCCACGCGGCAAAGCCTTCCGGACAAGTTGTCGGCGCAACGCGACTAACGGAACAAGCACAGGCGGTTGCAAACGTCGAGCCGATTGTGACGCCTCCGGCTTCGACGCATGATGTTATCGAGCCCGCGCGCTCCGATGCAGCCGACGTTAAAGCCGAAACGTCAAGCAACGTCAACGCCGACTCCGCAAGCGGCACACGTTCAGCGGTCGCGGGCAGCACCGGAGTCTCGGACGGCGCGCGCATCATAAGACCCGACGCGGGCGAGGTCGCGGAAGAGTTACGGCCGAAGATGTGGATTCCGCTCATCGTCGGTGTCCCCGCAGACCCCGTCTCACAGGGACGCGCGCTGCTCCAGCACGGGTACATACAGGAGGCCATCGCCGAGCTTCAGGTCGCCGCGACGACCGTCGGGCCCCAACTGTCCGAGGCCAACAACCTGCTCGGCCTCGCCTACGACCGTCTCGGCTGGCACAGGCAGGCGGCTGCGGCTTACGAGCGCGCGCTCATGGTCGCGCCAAAGGATTTCATCGCGCTGACGAATCTCGGCTACTCGCTCTATCTTGCGGACGACTACGCGGGCGCGCTCAAGCGACTCAGGCAGGCGGCACAGCTTGCGCCGGGCGAGCCCGTCGTCTTCAACAACCTCGGCGTTGTCCACGCGCGGCTCGGCCACTACGACGACGCGTACAAGAACTTCGTGCGCGCCTCGAACGACTACGACGCTCACCTCAAGCTCGCGGGCATTCTCGAAGATCAGAAGCGCGACCGCGATGCGATCAAGCACTACGAGGCTGCGCTGCGGCTTCAGCCCGGCGCGAGCGTTGTCCTCGAACGCCTCGTCGCGCTCTACGAGCGCACCGGCTCGCGCGACAAGGCCGACACCGCGCGCCGCGCACTCGGCCAGCCCAAGAACCCGCAGAAGACTACGACCGGCGGCGGCGGCTGATAGAAGGCAAAAGCTAAGAAGCAAAAGTTAAAGCTTAAGGTGAAAGAGAGCGTGGG
>JAVXWN010000022.1:0-8651 GCA_032230645.1 Acidobacteriota bacterium
CGGCTTATTGCCGACGCGGCGGCGCGCGCAGGCGTCGTCATCTACTCACTCGACGCGCAGGGCTTGCGCACGGGACAGCACGACGCGTCCGAGAGCGTCAGCGTTGACCCCGGCGGACGGTTGGCGCAGACCGATATGAGGGAGGTGTCGGCGATGCAGTCGCCGCTCTTTACGCTTGCCAACGAGACGGGCGGGCGGGCGCTCGTCAACACGAACGCGCTGGGTCGCGTCGTCTCGGGCGCGCTCAAGGAGACATCGCTCTACTATCTTCTGGCGTGGCGACCCGAGGGCGCAGCCACTAACACGGGCAGCGGCTCGCCGAAGTACCAGCACATCGAGGTTGGCGTGCGCGGTCGCCCAGAGCTACACGTCATCGTCAGGCGCGGATTCTTCAACGCGCCTCCGCCCGAGCCACCCGCGCGCGCTGAGAAGAAGAAGAAGGTGGACAAGAAGGCGGGTGACGAAGCCGAGCCGCGTCAGTTGTCGGCGGCCGAGCGCGACTTGGTGTCGGCGCTTCACGCGCCGCTGCCGCGTGCGGCGCTGCCGACCTCGCTGGCCGTCGGCTTCTTCCACGACCAGAAGGTCGGGGCCGTGCTCTGCGTCTCGGTCGAGGTGGACAGCGAGGCGCTCACCTTCCAGCAGGGCGAGAAGAGGCACGCGGACTTCGGTGTGCTCGGCGCAGTCCTCGACGACCGTGGAAAGACCGTCGCGCAGTTCGGCCAAAGGCTGACCGTCGCACCCAACCCGGCCACGCCTGAGTCGCAACAGCATGTGTCCTACGGCTTTCAGGTACCGCTTGCGCCCGGCCTCTATCAGGTGCGCGCCGCAGCGCGCGACGAGCAGAGCGGCCGAACGGGAAGCGCGATGCAATGGCTCGAAGTGCCCGACCTCAACAAGAGCCAACTCTCGCTCAGCAGCATCTTCGTCGGCGAGCGCGCGGCGGGCGAGTTGAAGTCGGAAGACACGCCCAAAAGCGTGCTGCTCAGCACCGGCCGACGCTTTCAGCGCACTTCATACCTGCGCTTCTTGACCTTCATCTACAACGCCTCGGCCGTCGCGGCGGCGAAGCCCGACATAGCGCTCCAGATACAAATCTTTCGCGACGACCAGCCCGTCTTCACCGCGCCGCTCAGCCGCCTCAAGTCCGAAGAGGCGACCGACCTCTCGCGCATCCCCTACCTTGCCGAGCTAAACCTCGGCACGTTCCCCTCCGGCCGCTACGTCCTCCAGATCACTGCCATTGACCGCGCCGCAAAGACCACCGCCTCGCAGCGCGCCAGCTTCATCATCGAGTGAAAAAGGCCGCAAGGGCCCTTCAGCCTTCAAGCACGATGCGACGTGCCGAGATGACGGGCTCGAAGGCGCGCAGCTCTTCGAGCGTTGAGTCATCAGGTGGCGCGTCGGTTTCGATGACGGCCATTGCCTCGCCGCCGCGCTCGCGCCGACCCAGATGGAAGCGACTGATGTTGACGCCATGATCGCCGAGGATGGTACCAACGCGTCCGATGACGCCGGGCACGTCGCTGCTGCGCGTCAGGAGCATGTGACCCGCTGGCGTAGCCTCGATGCGGAATCCATCAATCTCGGTGACGCGCCCGTCCGCCACTTGCCCGAAGAGCGCGCCCGCGACCGTGTGCTCGCCCGCGACGGTGCGCACGCGCGTGCGCACGGGCTCGCGCGCTTCGGCACCGGCCGCGGCGTGCCTGTGTGAGACTGTAACCGCGATGCCGCGCTCCTCGGCGATGAGCAGGGCGTTGACGACGTTCACGCGCGCACTCACGTTCCGCAGCAGCCCCGCGATGAAAACGCGCGTGACAGGCGAGGCATCGAACGTCGTCGCCTCAGCCGCGTATTCAATCTCGACCGCGCGCACCGGCTCGTCAACAAGCTGCGCTTGAAAGCGTCCGAGCCGCTCGGCAAGGCGCAGGTAAGGTTCGAGCACCTTCAACTCCTGCGCACCGACTGCCGGAACGTTGACCGCGCCGCGCACCGCGCCCGTCAGGAAGAAGTCGCGCATCTGCTCGGCGACGGTGACGGCAACGCCCTCCTGCGCCTCGCGTGTCGAAGCGCCGAGGTGCGGCGTGACGACCACCTCTTCGAGCGAGAGCAGAGGATGGTCGGGCGGCGGCGGCTCCTGCTCGAACACGTCGAGAGCCGCGCCCGCGACCCGCCCCATCTTGATAGCTTCGAGCAGAGCGCGTTCGTCTATGAGCCCGCCGCGCGCGCAGTTGATGACGCGCACGCCCTCCTTCATCCACGAGAATTCGCGTGCGCCGATGAGTCCGCGCGTCTCGGGCGTCAGCGGCGAATGGACGGTGATGAAGTCTGCGCGCGCGCAGACCTCTTCGAGTGTCGCCATCTCAATTCCCTGCTCGCGCACCTGCTCGGGCGCGACGAACGGGTCGAAGGCTACGACCTTCATCTCAAAGCCGAGCGCGCGGCTCGCCACCACACGACCGATGCGACCGAGCCCGACGACGCCCAGAGTCTTCCCGCGCAGTTCGACGCCGACGAACTTTTTGCGCTCCCAACGTCCGGCCTTCAAACTTGCCTGTCCCGAAGGCACGCGCCGCGCGAGCGCGAGCAGCAGAGCGAGCGTGTGCTCGGCGGTCGTCATCGTGTTGCCGTCCGGCGCGTTCATGACGATGACTCCGCGCTGCGTGGCCGCCGCTACGTCAATGTTGTCCACGCCGACGCCCGCGCGACCGATGACGCGCAGCCTCCCCGCTACCTCAAGCAGTTGCGCCGTCACCTTCGTCTCGCTGCGCACGATGAGGCCGTCGGCGGTGCTCATGGCCTCTGCCAACTCGTCGCCCTTCAACCCCGTCCGCTTCTCGACACTAAAGCCTGCCGCGCGCAAAGGCTCCAGCCCGCTCTCGTTCACATCATCGGCGACGAATATTTCAATCACATCGGGCCGCCCGAGTCGCTGCCGTCGGCGCGGCCTTCGCCGCCCGAGTCTGGACGGGGCGAAGAGGTTTCGAGCGGGCTGCTTTCGTTGCCGCCCGTGCTGCCTCCGCTGACCTTCTCACTCGCCTCGATGTCGCTCAGTGTCTCAGAGCTTGTGGCCTCGGCGTCGCGCTTCGGCGTGCCCGCGTCTTCGGCCGAAGCCTTCGGGTCTTTCGTCTCTTCCATTCGCGCCCTCCGTCAGTAAAGTAGATGAATCGTCACCAGCAGCGACATCAAGGCCGCCGCATAGAAACCGGCGAGCATGTCGTCGGCCATGATCCCAAGTCCCCCGCCCAAGCCTTCGAGCCGCCTCACCGGGTAAGGCTTCCAGATGTCGAACAAGCGGAAGGCGAGGAAGCCCGCGACGACCGCCCAACGCCCCGCCAGCCACGGCACGAACAGGAACGCGATCAACTGTCCCGCCACCTCGTCCACGACGACCGCGCCGGGGTCTTTCTTACCCAGAAGCTTCTCGGCGCGCGTCGCCGCCCAAGTCCCAACGAGCGATACCAGAAGAATGGCCGCGAGCATCACCGTATGCAGCACCAAAGGGAACGTCTGCACCGAGAGGTCGAGCCCGCGTGCGACGGCGTAGTCAAAACCTTTCTCCGCCGCGCGCCCCAACAAGAGATAGAGCCCGACGCCGACCGCCGAACCCCACGTCCCCGGCGCTAAAGGGATGAGCCCGACGCCGCACGTCGCCAGCGCAAGCGCGACGTAATCGCCCACCGTCCGCCTGCGCGGCGGCACGACGACATGAGCCGGTTCAACTACCGGATGGCTCAGCGAGTCGCTTGTCTCTTTTGGCTTCGACATGAAAGATGTGACGGTGACGAGTTATGAGTGACGAGTCAAGACAGGCTCTTACTTATCGCTCGTCACTTGTGGCTCGTCATTGCCTTAAACAATTCTCCCGACGAGGTCGTACTGCTGCGCCTCTGTGATCTCGACGTTGACGAATTGGCCCGGCCCGGGCGCGAAGCCTTCAGGCGCGTCGTTGATGAGGACGCAGCCGTCAATGTCGGGCGCTTGCGTCTCGGTGCGTCCCTGCCAGAGCAGGTCGGTCTCTGTGGAAGCGCCCTCGAAGAGAACGCGCACCGTTTGGCCCACGCGCGCGCGGTTGCGCTTGAGCGAGATACGCGACTGCGCTTTCATCAGGAGGTCGCGGCGTTTGCGCGCGACCTTCGCATCAACCTTGTCGGGCAAGTCGAAGGCGGGAGTGCCTTCCTCGTCCGAGTAGGTGAAGACGCCGACGCGGTCGAACTCGACGTTGCGGACGAAGTCGAGCAACTCCTCGAAGTCTTCTTCCTGTTCGCCGGGGAAGCCTGTGATGAAGGTCGTGCGCACCGCGATTCCGGGGACGCGCTTCCTCACGCGCTTGATGAGCCGTTCGAGGCTATCGCTGCTCCCGCCGCGCTTCATCAACCGCAGGACGTTGCGCGATGCGTGCTGCAAGGGCATGTCGAGATACTTGACGGCCTTCGGCTCTTCGGCCATCACGTTGAGGAATGCGTCGCTGATGTGAGTCGGGTAGGTATACATCACGCGCACCCACTCGACGCCTTCGAGGTGGCAAAGCTCGCGCATCAGGTGCGCGAGCGCGTCCGCTTCGCCGAGGTCTTCGCCGTAGCGCGACGAGTCCTGCGCGACGAGAATAATCTCTTTGACGCCCTGCGCGGCAAGCTGCTGTGCCTCGGCCACGACCGAGCCGAAGCGACGGCTGCGAAAGTGGCCGCGCATCTGCGGGATGAAGCAGAAGGCACACGGGCGGTCACAGCCCTCGGCAATCTTGACGTATGCGTAATGGCCGGGCGTGGCGAGCACGCGCGGCGTGGACTCGTCGTAGAGATAGGTCGCCGTCTGGTTGCCGAGGGGCAGCACGGGAAGCTGCCGCGTGTTGACGCGCGCGTCCGCGACCGTCGTGATGTCGTTGATTTGACTCGTGCCGATGAAGGCATCCACTTCCGGCATCTCCGCGCGTAGCTCGTCACGGTAACGCTCGACGAGGCAACCGGCGACGACGAGCCGCGTGCATTTCCCTTCCGACTTCAAACGCGCGGCTTCGAGTATCGCGTCAATGGACTCTTTCTTCGCCGCGTCTATGAAGCCGCACGTGTTGACGACGAGCGTGTCGGCCTCGGCCGCGTCGCTCGTAATCTCGTACCCCTCCTGCTTTAAACGCCCCATCATCACCTCGCTGTCCACGAGGTTCTTCGGGCATCCAAGACTGATGAATCCGACTTTCTTCATGATTGGTACATGGTGAAAGGTAAATGGTGAATGGAAGGAAGGCGGGAGCCGCTACTTACCATTAATCATTTACCTTTCACTTTTCTTCTTCCATTCTCCGCAGGCACCGCTCGACTTCGGCGGCCTCGGCGTTGGTTAACTCCCGCGCGCCGAAGCGGACGCGGTTATAAGCTTGTGTGATTTCGAGCACCTCGGGCGTGCCGATTGTCTCGGCGAATTCAAGCGGCGTCTGGTCGGCGCGTCGGCTGAGACCGCGCGCCCCAAGCGCCGCCGTCATCCGTTTGTAGAACTCAACGACCGCCACCGCTGCTGCCGTATTGCTTCCCTTACCCTTGCGCCCGAACCCGAGATGTCCCCCGCGATGCAGCCATAACAGCCCGACGCCGAAGAAGAGGAGAGCAGCCGGGGCCCATACGAGCGGCTGCGTGACGAGGCCGAGCATGGAGGCTACGCGGCCGCCCCTGCCGAGCCACGCGGCGAACAGCGAGCCGAGACCGTCGGCCGACTCAGAGGCCGCGCGACTGTATGAGTTGATCTGGCTTGAGAGTGTTCGGGCCAGCGCGCGCTGGCCCTGTCTATCATAGGCGACGACGTGCTGAATCCAAAAGAGCTCCAGCGCGTCGGCATAGCGTCTGAGGCTTCCCGTAACTCCGTTGCCGCTTGTGCCCGCGGGGCGACCGTCGGCGGGCGTTGGGTCGAACGTCACCCACGCGTCCGATTCGGCGAAGTAGACCTCGACCCATGAATGCGCGTCGGCCTGTCGGACAACGTATGCGTCGGCCGCGGGGTTGTACTCGCCCGTCTGAAAGCCGTTGACGACGCGCGCAGGGATGTGCAGCGTCCTTAACATGACGGCCATCGCCGTCGCGAAGTATTCGCAGTGACCCGCGCGCACGTTGAAGAGAAAGTCCGCGAGCGGGTCGGGGCCCTTCGCGCGCATCTCAAGCGAGTAACGATAATCGCCGCCGTAAGCGTTCCGATTGAGGTGCGCCTCGACTGCACGCGCGGCGTCATACACGTTGCGCGCGCCCGCCTGCGAGATGACAGTCCATGCGAGACTTCCGACGCGCGTGTCGAGGTTCGCGGGCAACTGGAGGTAGTCCTCTACGGGTCGGCGCAGACCCTGCGCATCGCGCGAAGGGTCGGGCACACGTTCTGCGCGCAGCCGCTCGGCGGGTGGCTCGTAGGTGTCCGAGTAGACTGTATAAGCGATTCTCTCAAACTCGTGCGGGCGCGAAGCAAGCCCGTCGTCTCGGTCGCGCCTGACGTAAGGGAACGCGCCCTGAAGCGCCAGAGCACGCGGCGCGGCGAAGATAACGGGCGTGTCAATGGCTTCGACGAAGAAGGTCTGCGTCGTCAGCCGACCCAAATCTTCGGTCGTCCCGAGCCTGAAGAGGTTCCCGTCAAGCGGCGGATAGCTCGGGCTTGAGTCGGAAGTCTGCGACCAGTGGCGGCCATCGAAGTGGTCGAGCGCGACGCCGCGCCAGCGAAGACCCTGCGCACCCGCAGGCCCCTCGACACGGACATGCATCACGAGTTGGTTGCTCTCGTTTAAGCGGCCGATGTCGCCGAGCGTAACGTGGTCGGAGAAGCCTACGAAGCCTGACGAGGCTGCGCCGCCCGGTATCGAAAGCGTGCTCTCGGCTGCGCGCGGCGTGATTAAAAAAATCGGGAGTGACAACCCGAAGATGGCTATGAACAGGCAGGCTGCGGCCAGCGGCAGACGCCGGAGCGCCCTCGCCTCTTTCACTCGCGAACCTTGACTCTTCCGCCGTAGAAACTTCGGTTCGTTGGCAACGAGCAGCCTACTCTCCGCATGCGGGACGGCGCGCGACGACTTCCTCAACTCGAAACAGACGACGGCCAAGAGCGCAGTGAAGACGTAAAGGCCGAGCGAGAGAAGAAAGGATGGGCTCACGCTCAAGCCCGCGGCAAGCAGCACTTCAAAGAATGAGATTAGATAAAGGAAGAGCCAGTCGCGGTCGGACTTGACCTGCAGAAGCTTGATCGAGGAGAGCAGGAGTGTGAAGTGAACGAGCGCGCTCACACCCGCGTAGACCTGCCCGGCAGCATCAGCCGCCACGCCGCGCAGAAAACTCCAGTCGAGGTAGAAGGCCGGTAGCGCCAACAGGACGACGAACATCCCCGCTCGCTCTGACAACTGCCAGCGCGTCTCGGTGAGCCTCCACGAGACGGCGAGCACTACCGCGAACGCGGCGGCGAGCACGACGCCGACACCGCCCGAGACGGCGAGCGCCAGCACCCCGCACGCGATCATTGCGTAGGAGCACGCACGGAAGTAGCTCTCGAAAGACATCGCCCTATTTGATGCGCCGCTCCGGTGCTCGGCCGCGTCACTACTTCTGCTTCAGCTTGATCTCGAAAATCTTGGGCCAGAGCTTGCCGGTCACGAAGAGACGGTCGGACTGCTCGTCGTATGCGATGCCGTTGAGCACGGCCTCTTCGTCCGAAACGTCGCCAGCCTTGAGCAAGCCTGAGAGGTCTACCCAAGCCGTGACACGCCCCGTCTGCGGGTCAATGCGCGCGACACGGTTCTGGTGCCAGACGTTTGCGTAAATCTCGCCGCGCACGTATTCAAGCTCGTTTATCTCTTGGACGGGTCGGCCGTGGTCGGTGACGTTGATGGTGCGCTTGACCTTGTAGTCGTTCGGGTCAATGAAGCGTATCCGCTCCGAGCCGTCGCTGAGAATCAGCGAGTCTGCGTCGTGCGTCAGCCCCCAGCCCTCGCCCGTGTAGTTGAACTCGCCCGTCTTCTGAAAAGTTCTCGGGTCATAGATAAAGCCCTTCTCCCCCTTCCACGTAAGCTGATAAATCTTCCCCGCGAAGAGCGTCATGCCTTCGGCGAAGTAGAAGGGCGGCACGTCCACCTTCTGTAGAACCTTTCCGGTCTGCAACTCGACGCGCCGAAGCGTTGAATGACGCTCAAGCCCCGTGCTCTCGATGAACGCGCCGTCGTTGAAGACGAGCCCTTGGGTGAAGGCTGCGGGGTCGTGCGGAAAGGTGTTGACAACCTCGTATCCGTAGATGGGCGTCTGTTCAGTTGAAGCCGAGGGCGTAGCCGTGGACGTTTGATTGCCCGGGGCTTTGACGTTCGCCGTGTTCGTCCTGTCAACCGGGTCACAGCTTGCGGCGCAAAGAATGATTAGCAGAATCAAAAAGCCGTTCAGATTTCGCATAAGTGTCGTTTACCTTTTTTCCAAGACGGCTCTCGCCGGAAATTTTTTACGAACACTCATTGTCTAAGAGAACTTGAAAAAACGAAAGCCCGCTCAAGGTCTCGCAAGACCGAGCGGGCTTCGTCTTTAAAAATAAATCCGGCGGCGACCTACTCTCCCACGCAGCTACCCACGCAGTACCATCGGCTCTGAGAGGCTTAACTTCCGTGTTCGGGATGGGAACGGGTGTGACCCTCTCGACAAAACCACCGGAAA
>JAVXWN010000044.1:0-43694 GCA_032230645.1 Acidobacteriota bacterium
GAGTCTCGCTGCCGGTCGCTGCGAAAGATGATCTGCGAGCCGTCCGGCGACCAGTTGGGCGAGTCGTCGTTGCCGGGGTCTGCGGTCAGTCGCGTCTGGCCTGTGCCGTCCGCGTTCATGACGTAGACCTCTTTATCGCCGTCGCGCGTGCTGACGAAGGCGATCTTACTGCCGTCGCGCGACCAAGTAGGCTGGTCGTCCGTCACGTCGTCGGCGCTGAAGGTGAGTCTCGTCTGTCCGGTGCCGTTCGCGTTCATCACGTAGATGCTCGCGTAGCCTGCGTGGTCGCACTCGCTTGCGAAGGCGATTCTTGCGCCGTTAGGAGACCACGCGGGCTGACGGTCACTCCCCGTGCTGCCTCCGAGGTTGAGCTGGCCGCTGCCGTCGGCGTTCATCGAGTAGAGTTGATAGTACTGGCCGTTACCGCGCAGGCTCTGGAAGATGACACGGCTCCCGTCGGGCGACCACGACGGCGCGCAGTCGTCGCTCGGGTCTGTGGTCAGTCGCGTCTGCGCGCTCCCGTCGGCGTTCATCACATAGATGTCATTGTTACCGGAGGAGGGGTTGTCGCGGTCGCTCTGAAAGATGATCTTCGCGCCGCTCGGAGAGAAGCGCGGGCTGTCGTCGTTGCCGCCGCTGTTGGTGAGCCTGACCTGCCCGCTCCCGTCCGCGTTCATCAGGTAAATCTGTACACGACCGTCGCGGTTGCTTGAGAAGACTACTTTCGCGCCGCCCGCCTGCGGCATCGGCAACGCAAAGAAGTCGAATGATGAGTTGAGGTCTGAAAACGCGGTCGGGTTGAAGAAAGAGAAGGAGAAGGAGTCGTTGAAGGAAAGAGGCTGCTCGGAGGAAGGTGAGACGAGGAAGTGGACTGAGTCGAAGGCGTAATAGTTCTCCTGATCGTTACCTGCTTGAGCTACGTGCACTGGTGGTGGTGGTGGCGATGGCAGCGGGTCGCCAACTCGCCTGCCTCGGCGCGGTTCGAGTGGCTTGCGACGCGACCGCATCGTCGAAGGGATGGAAGCAGGAGTATGCGGCACTGGAACCGGGCGGCTACGCACGTCGTCGAGGTTCGGCAATGTCGCCTCTGGCGCGCCCGGCTGTGGCGGCTCCGGCTTCACTCTTCGCGCCTGACTCTTCCCCGCAGAGCCTTGCCCCGGCGGTGCCGGTACTGTCTTTCGGGCGGACATCGTTGCCGGAAAGGCCGCGAGCAGCAGCGCACAACTTAGAAGGAGACTGAGGGCGGAGACGAGACGCCGGGAAGAGAGGGAGATGAGTCCGCGAATGAGTGAGAGGCGGAGAGGACGCATGAGGAATGCCTCCGAATGTTGAATACAACCGGCGCGGGCTGTGAAAACCCCGTGGCTCGATACCGGATGAAGAACGTGAGACTAGCGAAGGCGCTGCTCTCGGTAGCTCGCGTGAGAAAGGTGCCGGATGAGAAAGAAAGATTCCAGCCGATCCGATTATGAATCGGCGTGACGATAGCTGCTCCGTGCGGAGCCTGTCAACAATAATTTGCGCGGGCTGTAAAATTCAGCCGGTGGAGACAGGAGATTTATCGGCATCTGCCTCAAATGCGGCGCTCCCACAGTTAACTTCAATCATCGCGCTGCCGGGGAGCGTCTTTCTCTTTGGGAATACCTCGCGGACTATCGCCGAACGTAAATGACAAGTAAGTGATGACCACCACACCACTGTCATGACCGTGGACATACTCACAACGTGTGGGCAGCACCCCAGCAGCCGATGGGCGGAAGAATTCACCGTCCGCCGTGGCTGGCCGCCTTATACGCGGCACAACCTTAAACAAGGTCGGGGTGGGGCGCGGAAGCTGCTCAACTGCCGCTACCGCGCCGCTGGCGCACACTTCGACTCGGTCCCTCTCGACCTTCTTCGTTGGGTACGTTCGGGTGGGAACCAATGGTCAGGCGCAGACGCCTTCAACGCCTGAGCGCCGACAGTTCTTGTTCAGCGAAGCGCGTATGCTTCGCGGCCGACTTCCAGTTGGCCGCAGCGGTGGCGGAGACCTGTTCGGCATCGAGCCTCAAGTCTTTTAGCGGGTCGGGCTTGAAATTGTTCACGGAGACCACAAGCCCCTTCGACTGGCGAGCCTTGCCGCGCCACCAAAGCCCGTCCGCGTAAGCGCGCCGCGCGCCCGACAGTTGGTAGAAGGTCTGGCTGCGCGGCATCCACTCGAGCAGTGTCCCGGCGTCGCGCAGAGCTTCCGCGAACTCAGTGTTAACATCGTCAGACCCGACCGCCGAAGCATTGAATCTTTCCTCACGGCTTGCGCCTGCATGGGAAGGGCTCCTGCGCCCTTCCATCGGCTGCAACATTTCCATAACGTGCGCGGCGATTAAAAGGTCGTTTGCGCGCGCCGCGTTAATCTCGTCGCGAGCGCGCGCGGTCTCGGCGTCCGTCTCGCCCCTGTCGTTTCTCAACTCCGCCTCGGCCCAGCGCGCGTGCAGACGCGACTTCGCCAGCAGCAGTTGTCGAACCGTGCCGCCCCGTAAGGCAAGGCAGAGCGGCATGTAGATGTCCGGCCTTTCGCTTCGGCAATCGGCCGTCGCGGCCCCCGCGGCGAACCACGTCCGCCCCAACTCTTCGGCTAAGAAGACGGAAGTAGAGAGGTCGGTGTTCAAGTCGCTCGGGTGCATCTCCGCGACCTTGACGAAGAGGTCGGGGTATAACTTCGAGGCGAGAGTGCGGTACGCGTTCGCGTCGTCAGTCTCAGCCGCAGCGTGCAAGAGCCGAAGCTTCTCAAGAATCTTCTCGGCCCTTCGCGCGTCCGTGTCACGAATCGCATGCGCGCCTGCCGATACCGACGCGCACGCGTCGCGGCAAGCGAACGTGAGCGCGAGCACGAAGGCCGCGCACAACGCCGCGCCGAATGAGGCGGGGGCGAACACGCGCCGCTGCGGGCTGACCAAGATGCCTTTAAGCGGCGACACTGTCGAACCTCTCACCGACCATGTTGGTTGTCATCTCGTGGACGCGGGCGAGATCGGCGCGCGTCAGGCGCAGGAGCGCGAGGCGGTCGGGGGCCAGCGCGTTGAGACTCGTCATCTCGCTCGAATCGCTCGCGCCCGCAACGGCGTCGGCGACTTGCAACAGGATCGCCGCCGGGTCGTTGACGTGATCTATATCGTGGTGCGCATGGATGGCGAAGGAGAGCGTCGCGGGAACATTGCACGCGTCGAGAATCCACTGCCCGACCTGCGCGTGGTCAACGCCGAAGGCAGCTACCTCCCTTTCGACCGCGAACGGGTGGCCGAGCCAGGTGATGTTCTCTGCCTCTTCGGGGAAGAGCGAGCGCAGCAACGCCTCGCCGAGGTCGTGCAAGAGTCCCGCAGTGTACGCATCGTCCGGGTCGAGTGCGCCCGTCCTCTCCGCTAGGAGCATCGCCGCGGCGGCCGAGCGGCGCGAGTGGCTACGCAACACCTCCGACTCGTAGCCGGGCTGATTGTCCACGCTCCTCTGCGCGATGATGTCGCGCAAGGCGTCCGCGCCCAAGCGAGCACAGGCTGTGTATAGACTCATCGTCGTCTCTTCGGCGCGCAGCCCCTTGTTGGCCACGCACAGGACGGCGGCGGCTAACGCCGGCTCCGTCTCAACCACCCTCACGAGCTCTTCGAGCGGGAGTATGCGCAACGCGGCGGGCCGCGCGAACGGGAGGAAGCGAGAGCCAAAGTCGCCGCGCGCGATATGGCAGCGGATTTGCGCCAGCGCCTCAAGTCCGCAGAATGCGGCCACGACTTCCGGGTCGAACTGCGAGCCGGATCCATTTATCAACACGCGGACGGTCACTTCGTGGTCGAGCGCGTTGCGGAATGGGCGCGGGCTGGTCATCGCATCGTAGGCGTCCGCGACGTGGATGATGCGCGAGGCGAGCGGTATCTGCTCGCCCGCGAGTCCTTCGGGGTAGCCCGTCCCATCGTAGTTCTCATGATGGTGACGCACCGCCGCGGCGACCTCCTCCATCTCCGGCACGGCGGCAAGCAGGCGCGCTCCGCGCTCCGAGTGGAGTCGGACGATGGCGCGCTCCTCTTCGGTGAGTGCGGCGGGCTTGAGCAAGATGGAGTCGGGCGTGCTGATCTTGCCCACGTCGTGCAGGAGTGCGGCCAGCGAGAGCTGTTCGAGTACGGGGACACTCAGTCGCATGCGACGGCCGATGGCCGTCGCGTATCCGCTAACGCGCCGCGCGTGTCCGTAGACGTAGCGGTCTTTCGCCTCAAGCGTGTCGGCAATGGCACGGACGACGCCGCGCGTCATCGCCTGAAGTCGCCGCGCGAGACGCTTGTTCGACTCCTCCGCCTCGTGATGCGACCTCGTAGCCTCGTAGTGCTGCAAGGCACGCACGACCGTCAGCCGGAGGTCTTCGCTATCCCACGGCTTCGCGGCGAAACGGTAGACCCGGCCGCGGTTGATGGCTGCGACGAGCTCCTTCGTGTCCGTCTGGCCGGTGAGGATGATCTTGACCATGTGAGGGCGCAACGCCATCGCGTGCTCAAGAAGCTCGATTCCGGTCATGCCGGGCAGGCGCTGCTCCGTGATCAGCAGCGCCACGTCGTGCTGTTCGAGCAGGCGCAACGCCTCCTCGCCAGAACCCGCGCCGAGAACGTGGTAGGTGTGTCCTAAGAAACTTCCCAGCCGTCGGAGGTCTGCGGGCTCGCTGTCGACGACCATTATCTTCAGGGGCATCTGTCCATATCTCCTTACGACCATCCCGCGACAGCCATAGCGAAAACCGTTCCACACCGACTTGGCCGACGCGCTCGCGCATTTACTATTGCTTGCATGGCATTCGCGCTCTCTAGGCGTGTCTGAAAGTTGACGGCCGCGCTCCTTTGCGTCAGTTTTCCGACAGCGCAGCGGCGCTAAATACATAAAGCGCCCGGAGGGGTTAACCTCACGGGCGCTTTTCTGTATGGGTCTAAAGTTAGTGCCGCGTCAGGCGACAAGTGTGAGGTGCTCGCCGCCCTCGCGTGCTTGCTTGCGGCGTGTGATCTCCTGCGCGATCTCACAGATTTGCGACATCGAGAACGGCTTCGTCAGCACCCATTCAACGCGCGCGGCCTTCTCTTCGTGCGTGCTGACGAGCTCGCCCCAGCCCGTAATGACCGCGAGCGCCACCTGCTCGTCGCGCTCGCTGACGTGGCGCAGCAACTCCCAGCCGTTCATGCCGGGCATTCCTATGTCGGTGAGCACCGCGTCGAACTTGCCCGGCTCGAACCGCGCCAGCGCCTCCGCGCCGTTCGCGGCCAGTGTGACCTCGACGCCCTCGTCTTCGAGGATGTCGCACAAAAGTTCGCGCACCGGCTCTTCGTCGTCCACCACGAGAAACCTAGTCATCCTGCACCTCTGATTGGGGGCGTCGTGCGCGCCCGTCTCAGCCTCTGCGTCCGGCGACAGCCCCGCGCAACCCACGAGCGGGAGGACGACGCGGAAGGTCGAGCCTTGGCCCACTTCGGACTCGACCTTAATCGTCCCGCCGTGGCGACGTATGACGCCGTAGCTGACCGAAAGCCCCAGCCCCATGCCTTCGACGCCCTTCGTCGTGAAGAACGGGTCGAAGACGCGCGAGCGAACTTCCGGGCTCATGCCACAGCCAGTGTCTTCGACCGTGACGACCACCTTCTCGTCGTGCTGCGCGGCGGCGAGCGTGAGACGGCCGCCCCCGGGCATCGCGTCCACGGCGTTGAAGATCATGTTGACGAGCACGTCGCGCAGCTCCGAGGCGTCGCCGAGCACGTGCGCGCCCGAGCGGTTCGAGACGGCGAAGTTTATCTGGGTGCCCGCCGCCTCGGCCTTATCCTTCCAGCGCGGGCGCGTGATCTCGCTCACGTCGAACAGGAGATGATCTACGGAGACCGTCTCGAAGTCTCGATCCTGCCGCTGTCGCGCGAAGTCCTGTATGCGCTTGACGGTCTTCGCGCCGTCTCGCGCCGACTGGACGATAAGCTCCAGCCCCCGCCGCATCTTCGGTTCGGGAGTGTACTTGAGCATCAACTCCGCGCGCCCGCAAATGACGGCGAGACAGTTGTTGAAATCGTGTGCGACGCCCGAGGCGAGCGAGCCGACGGCCGAGAGCTTCTCGACCTGCGAGAACTGCACGCGAATGCGCTCCTGCTCCTCGACATAGCGCGAAAGCTCCTTGACGTACATGCGCGCCTGCTCGGCCTGCGTCTCGGCGGCCTCGACGTTCTTGAGGTAGGTCTTGTATGCGAAGACGACGACGCCGACGATGGGCAGGATGAGTATGACGGAGTAGATGCCCGTCGCGCCTATCAGCCTCGCGGCGATCATCGCGGCCGATGCTGCCGCGACGGTCGTGGTTGAAATCCAGAGGTAAGACTCCCTCCAAGTATGCCAGACGGACTTCGAGTCCCTGAGCGCCTCGCGCACGGCTGCGAGCACCGAGTTAGTCACGTACTGCGTCAGCGCCAGCGCGCAGAGCAGCCCGACACTGCGCGCAGTGAACTCGCCCGAGGCAGCGTTCGTGATCTTGCCGAAGAGTGCGCGGCCGACCCAGACGGCGGCGAAGGTCGAGCAGCCCATCAGCCCCGCGTTGAAGAAGACCGTGAGCCAGGTCTTCGTGATGCGCATTGAGGAGAAGAGCGCCTCCACGACGGCGAGCATGATGGCCGCCTCGCCGTCGTAGAGCAGCATGGTCAGGAAGATGAAGGTGTCGGTGGCGGTCACCTCGCCCTTGACGCGCGGAATCTTGACGATAGCGCGCGCGCCCACGCCGATTGTGACGAGGGCCATGGCGGCAAAGCTCCAGTCGAGATGCGACCAGCGCAAGCCCCACACGGAGAAAAGGAAGACCGCCGCGCCCGCAACGCTCGTCAGCGCCATGAACCTCGCCTTCGCGCCAACCGCAGACGCGCCCTTCGCAATCTCACCAAGACTGTCCGTTAAGATAACCACTGCCTTCATCCGTTCCCGCAGCGTTCCCTTCAAGGATTTCAGTCGTCGAATCAGACTTCAATCGCAGACTGGATTTTCAGTCGGCGAGTGAAACATCAGTCGCCGCCCATGAGCGTGTCGGTCGTCGTCGTCGCGTCCGAGGCGAGTATGCCGTCGCTCGCGAGAATCCCGTCGCCCCCGAGCACCCCGTCCGAGGCGAGAATTCCATCGGACGCGAGTATGCCCGTGCCGAGGAAGAAGTCGCCGCCGCCGAGCGGCTGGCCGTCGCTCGTGTAGATGGAGTCGGAGGCGAGTATGCCGTCCGTGTACATTGTCCCATCGCTGGCGAGTATCCCGTCAGAAGCGAGGATGCCGTCGCCGAAGAGCGTCCCGAGGTCGTAGACCTTCTGATACTTCGTCAACAACTCGACGCCGCTCACGTAAGTGTGCCCCGACAAGGCCCCACCCGCCCAGGGGAACTGGAAACCGGCGATGGTCGTCGAGTGCGTCGGCACGGAGCCTGTCAGCAGCGGGTCGCCGAGCGCAAGTCCGCTCGAACAGTCCGTGCGCATGAGCGCGGCGACCCGCACGGCTCCCTCTATATTCAGCTCGCCCGCGCCCTGCTCGAACATGTTGTATCCGTCGAGCGGCTGTGCCGTGTACATCAGAAGCATCTTCACCATGTTCGGCGTAAGCTGCGGGTTGACTTGCAGGAGGAGTGCGGCCCCCCCACTCACGAGCGGCGTCGCCATCGAGGTGCCGCTCAGGCGCATCATCGCGTGGTTAGGATCACTGTCCGTATAGGCTTCAAGCTCGGGGTGAGCGGTGACGAGGGCGTTGCCCGCGGACTCGGCTGAGACGAGCTTGTTACCGGGCGCGACGAGGTCGGGCTTGATGAGGTTGTCATGATGGACGCCGCCTGTCGAGTCCGTCCAGTAGGAGCGCGTCGGCCCGCGCGAGCTGTAGGTCGTCACCCCGTCGTCCGAGCGCGAGTCGGTGCCGAAGGTGTTCGCGGCTCCGACCGTGATCGCCGACGGCTCGATGCCGGGTGAGTGGATGAGGCCGTAGACCTTCTGCCCGTCGGCATTCTTCCCCGCGTTGCCCGCGGCGGCCACTACAACGACGCCTGTGTCTACGAGCGAGCGCACGGCGAGGCACAGCGGGTCATAGCGGTACGAGTCCACCGCCGCCGTACCGAGGCTGATGTTGACGACACGTATGTTGTACGTTGCGCGGTTGTCCATTACCCATTCGAGCGCGTCCAACATTCCGGTGGTCGTACCCACGCCGTCCGCGTCGAGCACGCGCAGGTTGACGACGTTCGCGTTCGGGGCGATACCGGTGTAAGCGCCGGACGCAACCGAGCCGTTCCCGGCGGCGAGCGCCGCGACGTGTGTTCCATGTCCGAAGGGGTCGGACGGCGGCGCGCTTGAGCCAGTGAAATCTACGTCGGCGACGATGCGGCTGTCGCCGTTCTGGTCGAGGAAAGAGTCGTGCGAGTGGGAGATGCCGGAGTCGAGGACGGCAATGCCTATCCCCGTGCCGTCGAGTGTGTAGCTGCCGCCGCCCGAGGCGGACTGCGTGCGCACCGCGTCCGCGCCCGTCGTCAGGGACACGTGGCCGAGCAGGTGAGTCGGCCTGTCCTTCGAGATGTATCTGACCTCGGGCAGTTCGGCCAGTGCGTCCAAAGCCTCGGCGGGCAACTCGACGGCCGCCGCCCCGAAGCTTCCGAAGCGGCGCAGTACACGCCCGCCCCTCGCGGCCATAAACTGTTCGAGCAGAACGTCGTGCTGACCCTTGGTCTGGACGATGGCGCGCACGGGTTCGGAGACAAGCTGCGGGCTTGCCTGCATACCCGCAGCGGCAGGAGTGGGGAGCAAGTCGGGAGATATTTTTACGGCGGCGGAGTTGCCATCGACTAGAGGGGTGGAGTCGCGGTCTTCGGCGTGCGCCGCGCGCGAAGGTACCGCGCACGGGGCCAGCAGCAGAGCGAGGCTGAGCAGAGTGATGATTAATGGGGAACGTCTGGGGTTCATCAGTTGTCCTCTCATGCACGTTCGTGAGTGTCCGAAGACTCACAGGAGTGTGGAGCCGTGACTGGAAATGCAAATCACGTGCAACGTCTGCGGGGCGTGAGGGCAGTGGCTCGAAGCAGGCGGTGAATGGAAGCCTGAGCTTCCATCTGTGCGGCTTTTCAGGCTCGGACGGGCGTCGGGCTTACTTCTGTGTGGCGGCCGTCGGGCGAGTTGGTATCGGTAAACCGACGCCCTTTTCTACACAGTGTCAAAATCTTGACGCCGCGAATGAGGTTCATTACTCGCGCTCCATGTCGGTTGCCCCCTTCTCCCACTCGATACCGTGACGCTTCAGCTTCTCAACGAAGGTCGTGCGCTTCATGCCGAGCATTTGTGCGGCGCGCATCTTGTTGCCGCCCGCCTTGGCGAGCGATTGCAATAGCAAGTCGCGCTCCACCTTCGTAACGACTGCGTCGAAGTTGACTCCGTCGTCGGGAGTGTCCGGCGGTTGTTGCGCCGACCCGAGCCCGGCCGCCTCGGCGGCACCGTGCGTACCCCCGACCGCGGCTGCCTCGCGCACCTCCTCCGGCAGGTCTTGGAGGTGAATTTCGTCCGACGCACCTGTCAGCGCCGCCGCGCGCTCGACCGCGTTCTGGAGCTGGCGAACGTTACCAGGCCAGCGATAGACGCCGAGCGCGTTCCAAGCCTCTTCGGAGATTGACTTTGGAGGCAACCCTGTCGCCGCGCAGAATTTTGCTAGCAGATAGTCGGCGAGCGGGCGTATGTCCTCGCGCCGCTCACGTAGCGGCGGTAGACGCAGGTGGACGACGTTTAGTCGGTAATAAAGGTCGGGGCGGAACGTGCCCTCATCGATGCGTCTCTGTAAGTCTGCGCTGGTCGCAGCCACGACGCGCACGTCCACCTTGACGGTGCGCGACGACCCGAGTTTTTCAAACTCGCGCTCCTGCAAGACGCGCAGGAGCTTTGACTGAAGCGACAGGCTCATGTCGCCTATCTCGTCAAGGAAGAGTGTGCCACCGTCCGCCTGCTCGAAGCGCCCATCGCGCGCTGACTGCGCGCCTGTGAATGCCCCCTTCACGTGGCCGAAGAGTTCATCCTCAAGCAACTGCTCGGGGACTGCGGCGCAGTTGAGTGCAACGAGCGCCTTCTCGCTACGAGGGCTGAAGTTGTGTATGGCGCGCGCGACCATCTCTTTGCCCGTCCCCGTCTCGCCCGTCACCAGCACCGTCGTTTGGAACGGCGCGATGGCGCGCACCTGTTCGAGCAGCTTCTGCATCACGGGTGCGGTCGCGATGAGATTATCCGTCCCTTGGCCCGCGCCAGCCTGCGTGACGGCGCGGGTCTGCGCTGCGCGCCCGGCCGCGACGCGAATAGCGCCGAGCAGCCCGTCCAGCTCGAAAGGTTTGGTGATGAAGTCGGCGGCACCACGCTTCATCGCCTCGACGGCGATGTCGACCGTGCCGTAGGCGGTGATGACGATGGGCAGGATGCCGGGCCGCAGTCGCGCGCAGTGTCGCAGCAGTTCGAGGCCGGACATCCCCGGCAGCGTCACGTCCGTGACGAGAACGTCGAAGG
This sequence comes from Acidobacteriota bacterium, assembly GCA_032230645.1. Lineage (GTDB taxonomy): Bacteria > Acidobacteriota > Blastocatellia > Pyrinomonadales > Pyrinomonadaceae > QHXN01. Next base: position 10,524 of record JAVXWN010000044.1, read on the forward strand.
GCTCGGCCTGCAACAGCTCGACTGCGGCCTCGGCGGTGGAGACGCCCCGCGCGTCATACTCCTCCATCGCCGCCGCCTCCAGGAGAACATCCCGCAGACGGTCGTCGTCTTCAATGAATAAGATTTTGACACCCATAAGTGCTGAGGCTCGGAACCGCCCGCAGTGAGACTTAAGGCAACATACAGGGTAAGCGTTTCTGAACCCTTTTTGCAAATAGCGCCGCCGCACTACCGCGCCTTAGCGGCGAGCGATTGCTAGGGGACGATGGGCACGGTCAACGCTTAGACGCTGCTCATCGAGGCGGCGTGGGAGCTGCTCCGGTGGCGGACGGCGAAGAACCAAGCGCTATAATGCGCCCCGGCTCAACAGCCGCCTCAGACGAGCGCGAACAGGGTGGTGAGACAAATCTCGTCGAATTGGAGGAGTTGTGTATCCAGACTATGTAGGGAAGAAAATACTTGACGCAGAAACACCGCCTTCACAGAGGGGAGCGCGAAGGGGTGCTGCGCTTCACGGGCGACGGCGGGGAGGGCGGGCCGACTACGGCGTGGCGGCAGCTCGCCGGGCTGCTGGCGTGCGGTAACACGACGGCCAAGAAGGCCCTCGACTGTGGATGCACGCTCAGGGGATCATCGGCTACTACGCGGGGAAGAACGGTGCCGGCATCCGCATCTTTATCAACCGCGCTATGGCTTCGATTGGGAGGCGCGCGGGGCAAAAAAATTTACGCGTCGTCCGTGCTCCCATCCAAGAATCTCACACTCCCGTAGCGGGAACGCCCTTTAATGACAGCTTCGCTGTATCAGAAGGTTTAGAAACAGATATTAATCCGCGCGCGCCGAAAAACGGCGCGGGGACAAAGCTGGTTGGTAAAACGCCTTCAGCCTCACCTCAACCACAGGCGCTCGGCGCGCGCACACCCCACAACTCTGAAGGGAGGAAGTTAGTGGCCGCGCCTCCTACCGCTAGCGTCGTTTCCATCGAGGAGATCTTCGAGCGCCTGAAGGGTGAGTTGGAACCTTGCGTGAGAGAGATCGCGGCACACGCCGCCGCGCAGTCGGCCGCGCGCGATATGGAGCGCACGCGTCAGTGGTTCGAGACCAAAGCGTTGCCGAAGGCGGTGCGCGTGGCACAGCGCGAGACTTACGACCTGCTGCGCAAGCACGGGGGCGTCGAAGACCGGCGCGGGCGGGCGCGGGCTTGGAGGTCGGCCGCGCCGAGGGCGGTCACATGGCTCCGGGGACGTGGCCGCTGACGCTGGAGGAGGTCCGTGAAACGGCTGAGGTGTGCGTTGCGCTTCTCGAGACGCAGGGCAAGTCGCTTGAAGGTGACGCTATCGGAGATCAGCTCAGAAGGGGGCGGATGGCTCCCGCCGGAGGACGCATCTCGCGTGCGCGAGGCGGCGCGTGAACTGACGGTCTCCAGTCTCCGTTCGTTGGCGTTGACCCGACTATACCCTGTCAAAGAGCTATCCATCTAAACTCGATGGACTGACTACTAGCTCTTTGCTTCCGTCTCGGGCTTTCTGCGGCTTTCCATGTAGCGACGCATCACCGCGACGCGCTCCTGTGCGTCGGGGATACGCAGCACGACCTGTTCAAGATGCTTGAGATAGAGGTAGGGCGGGAGGCCGGGCATCGCGCGAAGCTGCGCGAGGAAAGGTTGAAGCTTGGCGTAGACGGCAACGTGCTCGGTGTTGATGGCATTGAACATCTCGCCGTCAACGGCTTCAAAGACGACGAAGGCCGCGGCCATGTCCCAGTATGACGTGACCATTCGGAAATCGGCGCTGTGTTCGCCGACGAGGACGTTGAGAATGTCTTGTGCGCTCTCGGGAAAGAAGCCCGTCATGAACCAATCACGAGCCTTGCGCATGCTCTGCTCGGAGCGCAGCTCGTATAACTTGAGAATGCCTATCATGCTCTCGTGTGCATTGCTCATCGCGGGGCTCCTCCAATTAGGGAAAGCTTAGACTGCCGCGCGTAAAGATTGGGCGATGGCGGGGACGATGCGGCGGGGGATAGCGATGGCCTCTTTGATGTGGCGCGAGTTGGTGAAGTGCCCGGCGACGTAGAGGCCCGCGATGTTGGTCTCGAAGGTCTCGGGGTCGTAAGCGGGGACTTCCGTGATGCCGGAGGTTTCGGTGCGAACGCCAACGTCGCGCAGCAGCGTGAGGTCTGCGTCGCTGCCGATGAGGATGAAGACGGCGTCGTTCGCGAGCACGTGCATCTCGCCACGGTCGTCTTTGATGCGGACTGCGGTATCAGTTATCTCCTCGACCTCGGAGAAGAGAAAGAGGCGCAGGCGACCTTCCGTGATCTCGCGCTCAAGCGGCGCGCGTACCCAATGCTTGACGGCTCCCTTCTTCGGGTCGCGGTTCTCCCAGTCCGTGCGCCAGATGGCGAAGGTCGTGCGCGCGCCGCCTTCGGAGAGGAAGAGCGCGGCCTCGGCAGCCGAGTTGCCGCCGCCGACGACCATCGCCTCCTTGCGCACGAAGGGGAAGGGCTCGGTGAAGCGATGACGGACTTTGGCGAGGTCTTCGCCGGGGACACCCAGTCGGCGCGGGCGTGCCATCCCGCCGATGCAGACGAGGAGTCGCGCGGCCTCGTAATGCGTGCGCGAGGTGCTGACGCGGAAGGCGTCGGGCACGATGCGCTCGATGCGCGTCACCTCCTCCTCGGTGTTGATGCGCAAGTCGTGTTCGAGCGTGAAGCGAACATAGTAGGAGAGCAGTTCCTCGCGCGTCGGCTTCTCGCGGCAGGGCTGCAAGTCCCCTTCGCGCAACTCAAGCTCGTTGGTCGTGGAGAAGACCGTGAGGCCGACGGGATAATGATAAACGGTGTCGGCGATGAGCCCCTTCTCGACGACGAGATAGTCGAGCCCTTCGCGCGCGGCCACGTCGGCCGCCGAGAGCCCGGCGGGGCCCGCGCCTATGATTAGCAGATCGAGTCGTCGGTCGCTCATGGTGATTTCGGAACGACTCAATCCTCGCACGACGCCCCGCGCCTTAGCAACCCGAGCCGCTTACTTCACATTGACGTTCACCGTCTCCTTCACCTGAACCTTCAAAGTCTTCTCCTCGTCGCCCTCCGCGTCCTCGGCCGCCTCCGCATCGCTTGCATTGCGTTCGAGCGTCTTGACGAACTGCTCGATGCTCGCGGGGGCGGGCGGGCTCGACGGCACGTCGCCGCCAAAGAGTTTTTCGAGGATGTAGAAGCCGAGCATGCGGTGACTCTCGAACTGCGGCTCGTTGAAGAACTGGTCGGCCGTAGATTCGTGCGGGAAGGTAGAGTCTCCCTTGGCGTAGTTGAAAACGTCGCGCGGCTCGGTGTTGTAGATGGCGGGCTTGATGTAGATGAGCTTGCCGGGAGAGAGGCCGCCGAGCGCGCCGTCTACGTCTTCGTAATGGATGGTGCCAACGGCGAAGTAGGCACCGCTCTTCGTCTCGCTGTCGGGGCGCGAGATGATGGGGAAGCGCTTGTCCGTGAACTCTATCGAGATGCCGAGGTCAATGCGTATCTTGCGCACCGCGCCGCCGAGGTCGTCGTAGGAGCCCGAGGGGTCGGCCGAGCCGTCAATGACGACGATGTTGCGACAGCGGCGCAGCACCATCTCGTAGAGCCCGAGGTTCTCGAAGTGGCCGCCGTCCGAGAGCAGCACGTATGGGTTCTCGTCGTCGGTGAGCCCGAACGCCTCGTCGAGAATGGGACTCAGCGTGCTCTTCGGGTGCGAGCGATAGTATGTGTCCCATCCGCTGACGCCCGGATTGCCGAGCCACCAGCCGAGCCGCGCGTTGAAGAACGTCAGCACGAAGGTGACGAAGACCGAGGGCGAGAAGTAGCCCATGTTGGAACTTGCGGCCGCGCCCGAGACGGCGACAGCCGTGCCGAGACGGATGCCGTTGCGACCGCCGTAGTCGCGCGTGCGTCGATAGCCGACGAAGAGACTGCCCGAGTGGAGCGGAGTGGAGGTGAACGACTCGGCGCGGCGCTGCTGCCACGCCAGCTTATCGCCGCCCACGAGGTTGAGCGCCATGTTGACGACGTGCATCAGGCCGTAGTGCTCATTCGGCGGGAACTCAATGGTGTCGTCGAAGATGAGGTTGAGCATGATGCGGTTGAGCATGATGCGCACATCGCCGCGCGGCGGCTTCTTCGGGTCGTATTTCTCGTCGTACTTCTTCTTCGCCGCGACGTAGACTTCTTTAAAGCCCGGAGCCTTAGCGAAGGACTTATCCTGTAGTATGCGCCCGAGGTCGGCAAAGAGCGCCGAGCGAAAAGAGGGGTTGGTCTCGATGCTCTCGGGCGGGTCTTTGAGATACTTTTGCGAGTCGCCGCCGATGCTCACAATCTCGTTGCGCAGATATTTCGCGGCGGCCCGCCGGATTTTCTCCGTGTCGGATTGCGCTTCCGTGGCTCGCCCTCCGGGACGGTTGATCTCCGCGACGAAGCGCGTCAGGCTGTTCGGCTCCTTGAAGTCGGACTCGCGCAGAAGCCCCGGCCGCAGTTCTTCCATGTGCAGGTCGTCGCGCGGGTCGAAGCCGGTGAAGGGGTTCTCGCGGCGCTCGCCCCGCAAGCGCGACGCGCCGAGGAAGGCGCGGATGATGCGGTCGCGATAGCCCGCGTGCAGCGAGAACTTGTTGAGGTTGATGAGCCGCGCGAAGAGTCGGCCGAAGAGTTGCATCCCGAGCGCGAGCAGCAGAAGGTAGAGCCACGAAGGGAAGTGCGTCACGCGGAAGAGATTGTCGGCGCTCTGGAACGGGTACCTGTCGAGGAACATCTTCAGGTTATCCGTCGAGATTCCGACCCACGCGGGGAAGCCCTGATCGAAGAACGTGCTTGCCAGCCAGACGACGAGCGTGCCGCCGAGGAGCGCGACCACGATGACGATGCAGGCGAAGAAGACGAAGGCGGCGACGACGAGGATGTTGACGCCGAGCGTCTGCCACCAAGCCTGCTGCCCCTCCTCCTTCTTGTTGCCGGGGGTGAGCGAGCTGCCGCCGCCGAGCAGCGAGAGCAGCCCCGAAGCGCCGCCGATTCCGACCAGCCACTTGCCCAACGCGAAGAAGAGCAGCGGCCCGAACAGCACCAGCCCGCCGAAGAAGAGCCAGCCGCCCATCACGATAAAGACCCACGCGCTCGCGCGCGCGATCCACTCGCGATCTTCGTCCTCGACGTAGGACGTGTCGAACGGGTGGCGCAGCCAGTCCGGCAGTATCCCGCCGCCCTCACTCGCCCCGTGACGCGGCGACTTCTCCGAGCGACGGCTCGTGAACCCCACGAAGAGTGTGACGCCGAGGAAGAAGACAAGGAGGTAGACGGGCAACGCGAGCCAAGTGTAAAGCTCGGCCGTGTACCAGTGCGTGTAGGGCAGCAGTCCCTGCACGATTCCGTCTTTGAATGTCTGGGGGCCGAGCGGGTCTACGACCGGGTCGTAGAAGATTGAAATCTTGACGGCCGCCACGTAGAGCAGGATTGAGCCGAGCAGGCTCGCGAGGACTGTGACGACAAGCTCGCGTCCCGCGTTCTTGAAGATGCCGGTGAGAAGATTGCGCGGCGCGTGTCTGGCCTTGTGCCAGACCTCTTCATGCCCGCCCCACCATGAGGAGCCCGCGAGCAACATATAGATGAGCCAGCCCAGAACGCCGACCGCAGCACCGTAGAGAAGGAAGGCCGAGAACTCGCCGATGTTCCAGCCGAAGAGTTTGAGACACTCCCAACCGAAGAGGCCGACGCAGTCAACCTGTCTCTCGGTCGAAAGGCCGATGGTGTGACGGAACCACGCCCAGAAGGTTGTGAGCAGCGTGCCGGAGATGGTCAGTGGGAACATGCACAGCCAGAGAAAGCTGCTCTGGTCACGATGCTTGTCAAGAAAGCTCCCCGGCCTGACGGCTCCGCTGTTGCTCGGCCGGTTCACGCGCATGTAGGCCAGCGTGTACGCGCTGAGCAGAGTACCCGCGACGAGCAGCAACCCTTCGACGTATTTCACGCGGCGCGAGAGGTCGCCCTGACTGCTCCACCACCCGACGAGAATAGCGCCGAGCGAGATTGGCACCACCACGAGCAGGGTCAGCAGAGTCTTCCTGTCCGGCTTGAGCAGGTATACGCCGAACCCGCCTAGCAGCAGGAGCCCTGCCAGCACGCGCATCCCCGGCGGCGCGAGCACGACGGCCGTAGCAACGCGCGGTATCATCAGCACGCTCGCCAGCAGAGGGATGAGCACGACCCAGTTGAGCAGAAGGTTGCGGATGTAGATGACGACGAACGTCCAGGGGTCGGCCGACAGCAGCCCCGTCCGTGGCGTGATGAAGCTGCTGTAGTCGCGCAGGTGGCGCAGCGGCCCGGGCTCGGGCTCGATCTTGGCAGCGCGCTTCTCACCATTCAAATCCTTGACGACCCCTTTGAGCCCTTCCGGATGGCGATGAATCCACGCCGTCAGCCAGCCGCCGATGTAGCCGCCGCCCGAGACGGTCGAGAGATAGTCGAACTGCCCGAGCAGATTGTGCTTCGCGAGCGACTGGATGATGCCGAGCGCGAACGTGCCGCTGCGTATGCCGCCTCCGGAGAAGCAGAGCGCGGAGCGACTGACGGCGTGCGCCCTCCGGAGCGAGAGTCCGAGGCGCAGGTCGTAGATGCGTTTGATTGCCGGGTGAGGTTGAGCAAAGGCGTCTTCGAGCAGCAGCCTTCGGAAGCGCGCGAGGTCGCTCGCCTCGAAACGACCCCACTCGTCTTCGGGCCGCCACTGCGCGCCGTCCTCCCACAGCTCAAAGAGAATGCGCGTCTCGTTGCGCATCGTCGCCTTCAGCTTCTCGAATCGCACAGGCTTGAACACCTTCGGCGCGGTGCCTGTAGTCGGCTCTTGCAGGATGCGTCCGAGGATGTCGATGAGGTCTGGCGGCGGCGGAGCGTTCTCCTTACACAACTCGGGGTGTGTGAAGGCAAGGAAGGTGTACAGGTCGCACTCCTTGAGCGCCGCTGCGTTGGGCTTCTTGTTGTTGTGCGTGTCGAGCCAGTCCTCTTGCGCGCGCCAGAGCAGCGCCGAGAGCCGCCCCCAGTCGCCGACGTGCCCCTCGTGGAACGTCCAGTCGTCTCCGACTTCCGCGTCGTCCACGGTGTCGGGTGGCGGCGGGCTTGTGACCTGTGCGCCATCGCGCGCGGGCAAATTCTCGAACTCCTCGTTGAGAACCTGACAGAGGTGCAGAGGGATTTCGATGTATTCGGGCACGTTGTCCTCCACTCGCGCCGGACGGCTGCGGGAGTCTTTCAAGCAGAAAAGTGTCGAGCAAAGAGAGCAGCCGGTCGGCCGTCTTCATCGCGCCGACCGGCTATATATTAATTCAAGAGGGCGAGGCAGTCGTCTTCAGTTGCTCGACGAGTTGCCATTGCTGTTGTCGGCATTCACGGTGTTGGCGTGGTGTCGGCGGCAGCACTTGGCACCGGTGGCTGGAGTATTCGTCTCACCAGCGGAATGGCGTCGAAGGCGATGCCGATGCGGTAATGATCGCGGTTGGGCTGCGGCACGCCGAGGAGCAACACGTTGGAGGCCGGGAAGGTCGTCCCGGCCGGCGCTTCCGTTAGGCGCAGCGGGGTGTTGATGTTGGGACGCCCCGGTATCATCTGCGCCGTGGCGAAGAGGTTGATGAATTTGAGCTTGTCGTAGGGCAGCGGGAAGAAGCCTTCCATTCGCAAGACGGGGCCGTGTAAGCGTCCGCCCGTGACGAACTCGTTCTGCCCCACGGTCACGTCGAACTGCGCGGGGAAGCGTTGCAGCGGCACGTTGTACTTGTTGAAGAAGAAGGTCTGCACGCGCAGCCCCGCGTAGTACTGGCGGAAGAAGCGGTCGCGGTCGGTGGGGATGAAGGCCACGAACTCCTTCCCCTTGGCCTCGGGCGGCAATCCGGGCGCGTCGTCGAAGACCTTGAAGATGGTCGGCGTACTCGCGGACTGGTCAATCGGGGTCACGAACCCGAACGCGCCGATCAGCGAGAGCGAGAACTTCTGCTTGGTCTGCCGGTCGAAGCTCGGCAGCAGCGCGTTGTTTCCCGTCAGGCGATACTCTATTCCGCCGAGAGACTCGAAGACGCGCGCCGCCTGATTCACCTGAAGCTTCTGTATCCCGGTCACGAAGCCTGTGCCCGCGAAGTCGGCGATGGTTGCGTCAGCCGTCTGCGGCACGCTGTTGATGCGGAAGTCACCCCACAAGCGCAGCCGCTCGCCGAAGTCGGGATTTATCACCTGCCTGAACGGGAAACTCTTACTCACGTAGAAGTCGAAGAAGTAAGTGAACTCGCGCTTGGCGGCGGCCGCCCCCGACTGGTCGTAACCGATGAGGCTACGCGCGAGCAGGCTAACCGGCCTGTCTTCGATGTCGAGATTCACACGCAAACTATTGGCCTCGCCGAAAGCATTCTTAGTAAAAGTCCGCCTCGTGAAGTGTTCATCGCCCTCGGTCGAGATGGAATACTCCTTATCGTCATCGTTCGCCGGTTTATCAATCGTGAAGACAAAGTTGCCGTCGCGGTCGGCGAAGGTCTGGTCAATGACCTTGTCATTGCCTGACGAGTCCTTGTGCGTCAACAGCACCTCGACGTTGCCGAGATACTGCTGGAGTAGCACGATTTGCTTTCGGATGGTGTCCGCCGAGAGGCTGGAGAAGGCTGAACTCGTCGGGGGCAGGCCATGAGACCCCTTCCGCGATGCGCCCTGCACGGAGCTACGCGCAGCCGCTCTGACGGCTTTCGAGGTCGTCGTCGATTCGAGAATGTAGCTCGTCTCATTATCGAGGGCGGTGGTGTTGACCGGGATGTCCTTCGGCTGGAGGTTCGAGTCGAGCCTCAGCAGCACCGCTTCAAGCAGGTCAATCGCCGCAGACCTCTGCAACCCGTCATTCGGCACCAGTCCCGTCTGTGGCTCGCACTTGTCGCTGAGTTGGCTCGCGACGAGGAAGTCCTGACTATCATCATCCGCCGCCTGTATCTGATCATCGGTTCTCCTGCGCGGGTCTGCGGGCCGTTTGCTGCGCGGGTCTATTATTGCGGGCCGGAAGCGCGCGGCTAGATCGCCCAGCGCGGGCGTAGACCTGATGAGCGCGAACGTCCGGTTGAGCGAGGCGAGCTGGAGCTGGCCGCAGATGACCACCTGGTCGCTCTTCTTCGCCCTAAGCTTCTTGATGATGAGGCTCTCAATGGGCTGCGCAGCCGCGGCCTGCGGGGCTGAGTTGAGCACGTCGCTGGTGGGCGTGTAGGTGAGCGTCCGCGTTGCCAGCACTTCGTTGCGCTTGAGGTCGCTGACCTCGATGCGGTTCGCGCCCGCTTCGAGCGCGAGGGGGAAAGTCTTCTTGCCGTGGTCGCTGCGCTTGAGTTCCAGCGAGCGCGCGGTGGCAGGCTTCTGGCCGCTGCCCGGTGTGTAGACGGCCACCATGATGTCGTCAACGTCTTCGTCGCCGACGCTAACCTCGACCTCAATCTGGCCGACGTGGACGGTCTTGTCGCGGTCAGGCGAGGTGATCTCAATCGCGCCCGCCTTGCGCGCGGGCTTCGGGTCAGAGTCGGGCGCGGCACTGGCCGCCGCCGCAGCGTCTTCGTCGAACGAGGCCGGGACGACCTGCTTCGACTGTGCCGTCTTCGAGACGACACGCGACGGGCGCGTGCCGACGGACGCGGGCTCTAGTCCCTTAAGCTCATCGGCGAGCTTCTGGATCGAACCCTCGACGGCTCGCTTCTCGTCGTCGGTGAGGGTCGCGGCGACGCCCGCCTGATACTTGCGCAACGCGCCGAGGCGATTGCGTAACGCCTGTGCCAACTGCGCGCGACGTTCTTTGAGGAAGGTGCGGTTCACCTCTCGCACCTCGGTCGGCGTGGACGGGTCGCGGTCAACGGCGAGTAGCTGCTCGTACTGCTCGCGGAGCTTGACGATGTTGCCGACGGAGGCGACCTCCTGTGTGCGCGCCGGTGCGGGCGTCAGCAGGACGAGTCCGGAGAAGCAGACGAGGAAGGAGAGCGTAAGGCCGAGAGCCCTTTTCATGAGTGACTCCTTAGCAGGCCGGCGTCCAAGCCGACGGGGGTTGATAATCGTGCTGCCTTGATGACCAGCGCGGGGCCAGTGCTGGTTGGGGCAGCGACAGGGAAGCGAAGGGGCGTCTCCCTTTGGGCCGGGCGGCGCGGGGAGAGCGATTCGCAGCCGCGCTCGCGAGGTAGCGGCGCGCTCGCTTCGATGAATGTGTTTGGAAGACGCCTTTGCCGGAGTCAGGGCGGGCCCCGACAAAGGACTAACAGACGGAACTCAAGCGCGGGCACGGGAAGGCTTTGTGCCTGCTGAGAAATCGTGTTGAGAACGTCGGGGAAAATATCCCCCCCGTCCTTAATTGTCAACAACAATTTTCCCCGACCGCTCAACACGTTTATGAAGCGGCCGGTGAAGGGCAAACTTTCTTTACTCGCTAATTAACGCGTCGTTTCTCCTTGAAAACTATCATCTCACCCGAGAGTTTTTGCTATCGCGTTGCTTTAGCCACGAGGCTTCCTGTTTGCGCGCGCTCGGAGCCGCTCGGTATAATGCCCCGGCTAAACTGAACTCTCCGAAAGAAAGACCTCGCACGAGGAGTCGAAGAAGCGTGTGACCACGACCGAATCCGCATGTCACGGGACGCCCGAGGGCGCGGGGCTTCGCGTAGAGCGCCTGCCTTTTAGCCGCGTCCCGCATCAGTCGCGCCTCTTCCTCGAATATCTCGAAGACCCCACACGCCTCCAACGCTTCTACCCCGAGGCCGTGCGCTTCCACTACGAGTTGTCGCAGCGCAGAGCGCGCGTGCTCTCTCATTACGAGGCCGACCGCGGCGCACTCTGTGAGGCGCTCGCGGAGTCGAACTCCGCATGGGGCGCGAGCACTGAGACGTTGGCGAACATCACGCGCCTGCGCTCACACGAAGCGGTCGCGGTCGTCACGGGGCAGCAGACGGGGCTGTTTACGGGGCCGCTCTACACGCTCTACAAGGCGCTCTCGGCGGTGAAGCTTGCGGCGTGTTTGACGGCGCGCGGCACAGAGGCCGTGCCCGTCTTCTGGATGGCGACCGAGGATCATGATTGGGCGGAGGTGCAGTCGGCCGAGGTCATCGCCTGTGACGGCAGGCTCGCGCAGGTGAGCGTCTCCGCCGACCTGCACAGCGAGGGCGAGCAAGTGGGCGGCGTTCTTCTTGACGAGAGCATTGAAGAAGCGACAAGGCTTCTCTTCGACCTCGTGCCGTCGAGCGAGTTCCTGCCTGACCTCGAAAAGCTCGTGCGCGAGTCTTATCAACCGGGGCGCACGTTCGGCGAGGCGTTCGCGCGCATGCTCACCTCGCTCACCTCCGCGTATGGGCTCGTTCTCATAGACCCCACGGCGAAGAAGTTCAAGCGGCTGGCCGCGCCGCTCTACTCCGAGGCGGCTCGGCTCGGCTCGGAGATAGCCTCGGCGACCGACGCGCGCTCACGCGAGCTTGAGGCCGAGGGCTACCACGCGCAGGTGCATACCTCGCCCGACTCCTTCCCGCTCTTTCTCATTGACGACGGCGCGCGGCGCGCGCTCACGCGCACGGCGAAGGGACGCTACCGCGCGAAGGGCACCGAGCACGAGTGGACGGTCGAAGAGTTGGCCGCGCTCGCCGCGAGCGAGCCCGAACGCTTCAGCCCCAACGTCACGTTGCGCGCCGTCGTACAGGACTATCTGCTCCCGACCATCGCCTACTTTGGCGGCGCGGCCGAGGTCGCATACTTCGCGCAGACCGCCGAGAGCTATCGCGTGCTCTCGCGCCCCGCCACCCCGATACTGCACCGCGCGAGTCTGACCATCGTCGAGCGCCGCACGGGGCGCACGCTCGAACGCTACGGCCTGCGGCTCGAAGACTTCTTCGGCGGCCTCGATGCGGTCATCGCGCGCGTCGTCGAAGAGCACCTCGGCACCGAAGTGGCGGGCGCGCTCGACGAGACGGACGCGACCGTGGGGCGCGCGCTCGATGAGCTTCACGAGAAGCTGCGCGAATTCGACCCGACGCTCGCCGACGCGCTCGGCGGCGGCCGTCGCAAGATCGTGTATCAGTTGGAGGGACTGCGCACGCGCTTTCATCGTGCGCTGATGCAGCGCGACCGCGCGACGCTTCGTCAACTTGAGCGCGCGGCCACCGCCCTCTATCCCGAGAAGAGCTTGCAGGAGCGACACGTCAACATCACCTCGCTGCTCGCGCGCCACGGCCGCTACGCCGTCGAGTGGATTCACGACGCCATAGACCTCTCGACCAACGACCACAAAATCGTGTACCTCTGATGTCAAAAATTCGCGTCCTCTCAGACCACGTCGCAAACCAGATCGCCGCGGGCGAAGTCGTCGAGCGTCCTGCGTCGGTCGCAAAGGAGTTGGTCGAGAACTCGATTGACGCGGGCGCGCATCTCATCGAGGTTGACGTGGAGGCGGGCGGGCGCAGGCTCCTGCGCGTCTCGGACGACGGCGAGGGGATGACGCGCGACGATGCCGTGCTCGCCTTCGAGCGACACGCCACGTCGAAGATCGCTTCGACCGAAGACCTTGAGCGCGTCAGCACGCTCGGCTTTCGTGGCGAGGCGCTGGCCTCCATCGCATCGGTCGCGCGCATCGAGCTTGTGACGCAGCAGGAGGCCGAAGCCGAAGGCACGCGTGTCAGCATCGAAGGAGGCCGCATGCGCGACGTGTCGCCCGCCGCTCGTCCCCGTGGGACGACGATTGCGGTGCGCGACCTCTTCTTCAACGTCCCCGCGCGCAGAAAATTTTTGCGCTCCGAAGCGACCGAGAGCTTTCACCTGACGAACCTCGTCACGCACTACGCGCTCGCGCATCCCGAGATAAGTTTCGCGCTCACGAACAACGGGCGCGAAGTCCTGCGCGCGGGCACGGCCGCGAACTTGCGCGAGCGCGCGTACCAGATTTTCGGAGCGGAGTTTTTAGAGAGCCTCTTGGAAGTCGGCGGCGGCGACGTGCGCGTGGCGCGTGTCGGCGGCTACGTCTCGGCTCCGCGCGCGCGACGCACGACGCGCGACGCGCAGTATCTCTTCGTCAACGGCCGTTACGTGCGCGACCGTCTCGTGGCGCGCGCACTCTCCGAAGGTTATCGCTCCGTGCTTCCGCACGGCGTCTACCCTTCAGCGCTGCTCTTCCTCGAAGTCCCTCCCGAAGAGGTTGACGTTAACGTCCATCCGGCCAAGACCGAGGTGCGCTTTCGACGCGCCTCGGCGGTCGCCGACGCCGTGCGCGAGTCGGTGCGCGCGGCGCTCTTCACGGGAGGCTTCCTGCGCGCGGAGGAAGGCTTCGTTGATAAAGGTTTGGCGAGCGACTTCGCGGGAAGAGAGTTCGCGGGCGGCAACTTGGAAGCCGCCGCCTTCGTTGAAAACGATTCCGGCTTACGAGAGCAGGATGACGACTCAACGCACTCGTTCTCGAACGATGCGAGCGCGGGCGCACGCGGCGAGCCGTCGCCATCAGCTTACGACGCGGGGTCTTCAACGTTCGACGCAGGCGATGACCCATTTGCGCGGCGCGCAGGAGAAGCGGCGAGGCAAGAGGCAATCGAGTTCGGTTGGACTCCGGCCGCCGAAGAGTCGCCGTTGCACAGCGCCACAACTCCCGACGACCAGGCAAGGGAAGACGCGCCCCCTTCAGCCGAGGCGCTCGGCGCAATCGCGCGCAACGCGGGAGCCGACGTAACGCAGAGTTCAACGCAGCGCCCGCCGTCTTCAACGGCTCCGCGCGCCGAAGCGGTCGCGCTGCCGCCGCTCAACTCCGCTGCGGGGCTCGTGCGCGAGGCCGCGACCGAGTCGCTCACGCCGAACATACGCCCGCTCGGTCAACTCGAAGACAGCTTCATCATCGCCACGGACGCCGAGGGACTGCTGCTCATTGACCAGCACGTCGCGCACGAGCGCATCCTCTTCGACAAGTATCGCCGCCTCGAAGCCGAGCGCCGCACAGACTCGCAGAGCCTTCTCGTTCCCGAGACCTTCGACCTCACGCCCGCGCAGGCCGCGGCCTTCGACGAGGTTGCGGAAGAGCTTGAACGGCTCGGCTTCTCGCTCATGCGTTTGTCGGGTCGCACGGTCGCCGTTCGCGCCGTTCCGGCCGACCTGCCCGCGAGCGAGGCGCGCAACCTGCTCGCCGAAATCCTCGACACCATAGACGCCGAGAAGCGCGGCCGCGCACGCGATACGCTTCGCGACGAGATTGCTGCCTCGCTCGCTTGCCGCGCCGCCATCAAAATCAACATGCCGCTTACCGTAGAGAAGATGCTCTGGCTCATCGACCGCCTGCTCGTCACCTCTTCGCCCACCACCTGTCCACACGGCCGCCCCATCATTCTCCGTCTCACCAAACGCGACATCGAACGCGGCTTCCACCGACCCTGAGAAGCAGACAGTGTGAGACACCGAAACGCGTTATAACTTTTCGAGAGTGCGCAGCAGAAGCTCCGTATCGGTGAGGTCTGGGAGGACTGCGTCGGGACGGTGCGCCGCGAGGTCTGCGACGGTGTAGGCTGGCCGGTGGCGACGGCGACGGCGCGTGCGCACAAGCGTCCCATCTATGTCCCACAGGATGATGCGAAGGTCTTCCGACTCTCTCATTCAATGACCGCGAGTACGTCGCCCGCGTTGACCGTTGCGCCGGGCTCGGCGCGGAGTTCGGTGACCACGCCGGTCTTCGGCGACTTCAGTTCGTTCTGCATCTTCATCGCCTCGACGACGACGACACCTTGCCCCGACTCGACCGACTGCCCGGCCTCGACCAGCACGCGGACGATCTTGCCCGGCATCGGAGCTTTGATCTGCGCGCGCGCCGCGTCTTGCCCGGCGGCGGGCCCCGCGCCGCGCAGGTGCTTCGGGTCTGTGAGCCTGACGCCGTAAGCGCGTCCGCCGACCAAGACCTCCAACGAGCCGCGCCCGCTGCCCGCGCCCGGCTCGGCGCTTACGCGGCACTCGTAGACGCGCCCCTCTTGAATCAAGAGGTACTCGCCCGCGCCAATCATGCGTGCCTCCAATTCATACCGACGCCCGCCGACCTCGGCGAACACGCGCTCGCCCTCGCGCCGCACTTCTAGCACGACCTTCTCGCCGTCAATCTCCGCGTTGAGTTTCATAAGAAGTCGTCTGTTACGCGCCCCGACTAAAATTCATTTGATGACACTTCCGTTCACACTCGCACGGCTTCAAAGCCTCGACTGATGAAGCGACGTGCGCCCCGCAATCTTCCAGCGGCTCGGTGTTGAAGGCGCGGGCTGCGCTTGAGAGTTGTTCTGTACAGGCTCTGTGTAGGCGAGGGCAGCGGCGACGAGCGCCACGTCGCGTCGCGCAATCTCTTCCGCCGACGGCACGGCGGCGTCCGACGCTTCGCGCGCGGCGGCGCGGCGCTCGTTGAAGCGCGAGATGAAGCTCGTGTCGAGACGGCCCGCGACGAACTCTTCATCGCGCATGACTTCGCGAAAGAAGGGAAGCGTGGTCTTGATGCCGCCGACCGTGTACTCGGAGAGCGCGCGGCGCATGCGCTCGATTGCCTCAAGCCGCGTGCGTCCCCATGTGGCGAGCTTGGAGATCATCGGGTCGTAGTAGATCGAGACCTCCGCGCCTTCGTAGACGCCGCCGTCGTCGCGCACGCCGGGCCCCGAGGGCACGCGCAAGACGTTGATGCGGCCGGGGCTCGGCATGAAGTTCTGCTCAGGGTCTTCGGCGTAGACGCGGCACTCGACGGCGTGCCCCGCAAGCCGCACCTCGCTTTGCGTGAACGAGAGCGGGAGCCCGGCGGCGACGCGTATCTGCTCGCGCACAAGGTCGAGCCCGGTGACGAGTTCGGTCACGGGATGCTCGACTTGAAGCCGCGTGTTCATCTCAAGAAAGAAGAAGTCGCGCGTCACGTCCGAGACGAGGAACTCGACTGTGCCCGCGCCGACGTAAGAAGCAGCGCGCGCAATCTCAACGGCAGCCGCGCCCATCGCTTCGCGCAGGTACGGGTCGCCAATCGGCGAGGGACACTCCTCGATGACCTTCTGATGTCGGCGCTGGATGGAGCACTCGCGCTCGCCGAGGTGTACGCATGCGCCGTGCGTGTCGGCGAAGACTTGAATCTCGATGTGACGTGGGCGCTCGATAGCCTTCTCGATGTAGATGGAGGAATCGCCAAAGGCGGCCTCGGCCTCGGAACGCGCCGTCTCGAAGGCCGAAGCGAGTTCGTCTTCGGCCGCGACGAGGCGCATGCCTTTGCCGCCGCCACCCGCCGCGGCCTTGAGCATGATGGGATAGCCGACGCGCTCGGCCGTCGCGCGCGCTTCATCGAGCGATGCGAGCGCGCTCGTAGTTCCGGGCACGACGGGAGCCCCGGCCGCTTCGGCCGCGCGCCGCGCGCTCGTCTTCGAGCCCATCAACTCCATCGCACCGGGCGACGGCCCGATGAAGACCATCCCCGCGTCATTGACCGCGCGCGCGAACGCGGCGTTCTCAGCAAGGAAGCCGTAGCCCGGATGAATCGCCTCCGCGCCGCACATGCGCGCGACCTCGACGACGCGATCAATTCTCAGATAGCTCTCGGACGAAGGCGCGGGCCCCAGA
Organism: Acidobacteriota bacterium; assembly: GCA_032230645.1. GTDB lineage: Bacteria > Acidobacteriota > Blastocatellia > Pyrinomonadales > Pyrinomonadaceae > QHXN01. The sequence goes on from JAVXWN010000044.1 coordinate 27,116, forward strand.
AGGTAGGCTTCGTCCGCGAGCCGCACGTGCAGCGCCGAGGCGTCCGCCTCCGAGTAGACCGCGACCGGCGAGATGTCCATCTCGCGGCACGCGCGCATCACACGCACCGCAATCTCGCCGCGGTTGGCGATAAGAATCTTCTTGAACATATGGTACTAAGGATTAAAAAACGTCAATCGTCAATCGTCAAACGTAAACGGAGAAAGACTCGCCTCCTTCCATTGACGATTGACTGTTTACGATTTACGTCTCGGGCTGCGTCATCAGACGACAACCGAGTTGCCGGGCTGGCGCGGGTTGAAGCGGACGGTGACGCGCGCGCCGGGGAAGTAGTCGTCGGTGTGACGGCGTTGCTCGGTGTCAAGCAGTTGGGATGACTCGTACTCGACGCCGCTGATCTGGTAGTTGTAGAAGACGTGCGTGATGGCTCCGGCTTCGTCGGTGATGACATCGAAGATGGAGCCCTCGGTGATGCGTCCGGCGCGCAGCAGTGTCGTGCGGCGCTCGGCTTCGTCGTCTGTCTTCTTGCGCTTGAAGAGGTTGCGGAGTCCCATAAAGCTTGAAGACGTTCAGTGTGCGCGAGCCCTTGCGGGCGACGGCATAAGGCTCGGGCTTGCGGCGGCGCGCGGCGCATCGAGGATGAGCCCGTCGCGTATGTAGAGGTCGTCGTCCGTGCCGATGACCTTATCTCTGCCCGGCAGCGCCAGCTCGTAGTTGGTGAGCGTGATGCCTGCGTCGGGGATGTCGTCGGCTCCGGTGGCGTGTCCCTGTAGCGCGCTCACGCGGCGTCGGCCACGCCCCTTGACTCGCGCCACGGAGAGCGAGGCAACATCGGTCTCGGGCTTGTACTCGCCGGGCGCGACGACGGCGAGCAGACGCGCAATCGAGCCGTCCGGGTCTTCGAGCCGACGAAGGTCTGAGAGTGCAGCCGGGTAAGTCCCGAACTGTTTGCGATAGCGCGCGAGCACGAGGTCTGTTTCGTAGAGCACCGCGTTCTCGGCCGAGCGGCGCGCAAGCTCTCGCATGTGCAGTCGCTCGGGAATCGTGATGCCGATGAGTGTGGCGAGCAGCAGCGCGACCGCGCCTGTCAAGGCGAGGCCAGCGCGCGCTGTCACATGCCCCGTGAAGCGCGAAGGCTCGCGACGCATTCGCGCACGGAGCCACGCGCCGAGCGCAGTGAGGACGAACCCGCCGGGCAGCGCCGTCCACTTCAGACGCCATCCGGCAGTCTCCGCCGCGCGCAAAAGCGTCTTTGGGTCGAGCGAGAACTTTTCAAACTGGAACAGCGCGCCGAGCGTCGCGGCGACGAGCGCGGCCAGCATCAATACCCCTGCGGCGCAGACCGCGAACGCGTGGCCGTAAGAGGGAAGCTCGCGCTCGGGGCGTGCCAGCGGCGGCCCCACCGCACGTGCGCCGCATGACGCGCACCCTTCGCCGAAGCCGCCTTCAACTCTCTCGCCGCAACATGGACAGATAGTCAACTCGCTTGCACCTCATAAGGGATTGAGTGATTGGTTCATCGGCTCATTGGCTCAGCGAAGAAATAAACCGATGAAGCAATCACTCAATCCCTTATTCATCACTCAAACCTCCCCTTGGTCAACGCGGGGCGGGGACGCGGCTCGTGATGTCGGGCGCGTCACGCCGCTCTGCGTCAGTGTTGGATGCGCGCTCTGCCGGAACGGGTGTGCCGCGTTCTGCGGCGACGCCTTCGCGCGCGATGTTTGAGAAGCTCTGCGCGGGCGCGTCCGAGGTCGCCGCCGTGGGCTCCGCCACGCGGTTCAACTCGCGCCACGTGTGATAGACCCTGTAGGCGAATGTCCAGAAAGAGCCGACCGCCAGAATCCAGAGCACGGCGGGCATCCGGTTGGCGAAGAGGCTTTCCGAGCCGGGATGCGTCGAGAGCCCGCCGATGATGAGCAGCACGACGCGCTCGGGCCTGCGCAGGAAACCCACGTCGCACTTCGCAATCAGGCTCTCGGCGCGCGCCGAGGCATAAGAGACCAGCACCGAGCCGACCATCGCGAGTCCCGCGAGCAGCACGTTCAAGGTCGAATGATATTCGGTGTCGCGCGCGTAGAAGGTCATCAGGCCGACGAAGGCGGCCATGTCCGAAACGCGGTCGAGCGTTGAGTCGAGGAAGCCGCCGAAGCGCGTCACCTGATTGGTGCGCCGCGCCACTTGACCGTCGAGCATGTCGAAGAGATTGGCGATGATGAGAATGACACCGGCCCAGAAGAAGTGGCCGAGCCCGAAGAGGACGCCCGAGAGGACGTTGATCGAGACGCCCGTCACGGTCAGCAGATTCGGGTTGATGCGGCGGCGCGCGAGCCCCTGCACCATCGCGCCTATGATTCGGCTCGCGCCGCGTCCGATGCTCGCCCCGAACAAGTCTTTACAGCCTCTCTCTCAACGGAAAAGAAGGAGGGCGCGCAACACGGCACGCCCTTCACGTGGACGAATCATCATAGGAACGCGCCGGAAGGCTTGTCAAGGAAGTGGTCGGACAGGGCGGCGCATCCGGGGACGCGTGGTTCAGTCCTTGGACGTTGCCTTAATCTCGTCGTGGAGCGTTGTGAGTTTTTTAATCTCGAAGTTGCGCGAGCCCGCCGGGGTGCGGACGGTGACTTCGTCGCCTTCCTCACGCCCCATGAGGCTGCGGCCGACGGGCGAGGTCGTCGAGATGAGCCCCCCGGCCGGGTCGCTCTCCTCGGGCGTAACGAGGCGGTATGTGACCTCCTCCTCGCGCTCCGAGTCATAGAGAACGAGCGTCGAGCCGTAGGCCGCGCGGCCGTGCGGGACTTTCGAGATGTCAATGGAGGCGACTTCGCTGAGGCGCTGGCGCAACTGCTGGATGCGCGCCTGTACGAACTGCTGGCGCGCGAGCGCGGCGTGGTACTCGGCATTCTCACGCAGGTCGCCCCACTCCTTCGCCGTCTTGATCTGCTGAGGCAGTTGCACCCTCAACTCCTGATCCAACTCCTCCAACTCCTGTCGCAGCTTCCGTTTTACGACTTCCGTCACTTCACTTCCTCCGTTCACGTTTCTCGACTGGCGGGATTATAGCAAAGCTTTCGGAATGCGGAATGCGGAATGATGAGTGATGAATCTAACTTCGTAGCTATCATCATTCATCATTCATCATTCCGCATTCCGCATTCCGGCTCACTGGTCGCAGGTCTCGCCGTGGTGGTAGCTGTCCTCTTCGGGCGCGCCGAAGGAGACGCCCACGTCGCGCGCGGTGCGGACGAGTTGGCTCTCGGGCGGGACGGTCTTGAGGTTGGCGATGGCTTCGGCGAGCGGCACGGTACGAATGTTGGCCGCGTGCAGCGAGACCATCACGCCGTGCTTGCCCCGCGCCAGAGCGCGCACGGCCGCCGAGCCGAAGTTGGTGGCGAGCATGCGGTCGAAAGCGTTCGGGCTCCCGCCGCGCTGGAGGTGGCCGAGGACGACGCAGCGCGCCTCTTTGCTCGTCCGACTTGAAAGCTCGTGCGCCAGATAATGCCCGATGCCGCCGAGACGCGGCGCGCGCTCGCGGTCGCCCGCGTCCTGATAGACCTCACGCCCCTCGGTCTCGCGTGCGCCTTCGGCGACGACGATGATGCTGAACTGCGCGTCGCACTCGTCGCGCTGGCGCACCTTCTGCGCGACCTTCTCGACGGAGAAGGGAATCTCGGGGATGAGTATCACGTCCGCGCCGCCCGAGACGCCCGAGTGCAGAGCGATCCAACCGGCATGACGCCCCATCACTTCGAGTATCATCACGCGGTCGTGCGACTCGGCCGTCGTGTGCAGGCGGTCGAGCGCCTCGGTCGCCGTGTCGAGCGCGGTCATAAATCCGAAGGTAAGCTCCGTGGCCGCCAAGTCGTTGTCAATGGTCTTGGGCACGCCGACGACGGGGAAGCCGCGCCGGTCGAACTCGGCCGCGATGGCGAGCGTGCCCTCGCCGCCGACGACGACAAGCGCGTCAATGCCGAGCCGCGCGAGATTCTCCAGACATTCTTTCAAAATATCGTCGGGCTTCGAGTGCGAGCCGTTCTCCTGTTTGACGACGAAGCGCCCGCGGTTGCGCGTCCCTAAGATTGTTCCGCCGCGCGGGAGCAGGCCACGCACGTCCGCAGGTTTCAACTCGCGCACACGCGTCTCGCCCAGAAGCCCCTCGAAGCTGTCCTCGATACCGACGACTCTCATTCCGTACTCGCTCACGGCGGTCTTCACCGCTGCGCGAATCACGGCGTTGAGCCCCGGCGCGTCTCCACCGCCGGTCACGATTCCGATAGTCTTCATAAGCACGTGAATCGCAAACCGTGAATCGTGAATCGTGACAAGATAAAACCCGTCCTCAACTTGTCACGATTCACGATTCACGATTTACGGCTCTTCATCTTCCGGCCTTTACTCTCGGCGGCTCATACTGCTCGCCGTAGTCTGGATATTCGCGCGTGACGACTTCGCCGGGGCGCGTGTTCTCTGTCAGGAGCAGCAGGGCATCGCGGACGACGGCGCGTTGGAGTTCGCGCATGCCGGGACGCCCCGTGCTGTTGCCGACACCGAAGCCCTTCGGATAAAGAGCGCGCGGCGGTCGCATCTGCGCTGAGACTTCGGGGCTGACGGTGATAAGCACGGTCGGGATGCCTCGCATCTCTATCTCACGTTGTACCGCGACGACCGTGCGGTGGCACACATTCGGTCAGCCGCCTGTGAGCAGCACCACGTCGGCGCGCGAGCCTCGGTCAATCTCGTTGGCGATCTCGGGCGCGGTGCCCTCGTACATCGCCTTGAGCTGCATCGTGTAGCCCATGTAGCCGACGTGCTTGCGCGCAAGCTCGCGGATGAAGCCCTCTTCTTTCAAGTCGCGCAGCACGTCGAGTGGAAAGACGACGTTGATGTCACGGTCTGCGTCCGTGTGATTGTAGTGATGATGCGTGACCATCAGCTCGGACGAGTCGGCGTCTTCGGGGATGATACGAAAAGTCAGGTCGCCCAAATCGTCCGCGATGTTGAAGGGCTCCTGCTCTTTGAGATGGACGCCGCCCGACGTGACGATGGCGACGGTCGCTTTCGACAACTCGCCGTCAAACGGTGTGAACGGCACGCACTTTCTTGAAAGCGTCGTCATCGTCTCTCCTTCGTACTTGCGTTTCGGTTTGGGCCGGAAAAGCTAGCCCAATTGTATCGCTAAAGCGTCACGGGCCGCGAACCCTTGCGATGTGTGACGCGCGCGGAGGGTTCGCGGCCCGCTGGTTCGGTTGGATAAAGCCCTTCGCGCTCGCCAACTAGAGCTTGCGCAACACCTCTAAGAGGTCTTCGTTGTCGGGCTGGTCGCCGATGTCGTGGATGTCTTTGTAAGCTATCTTTCCATCCTTATCCACGATGAAGATGGCGCGCTCCGAGATGCCGTCACCCGTCCGGTACGCACCGAACGCGCGGGCAACCTCGCCCTTCGGCTCGAAGTCACTTAAGAGGTCGTAGGTGAGACCGCCGAACGACTTGGCCCAAGCGGTGTTCGACGGGACGCTGTCAACGCTTATGCCCAAGACCTGAGCATCATACTGCCCGAAGCGTTCGAGGTCGGCTTCGTAGGCAGGCATCTGCGCCGTTCAGACGGGCGTCCACGCCAGCGGGTAGAATGCGATGACGACATTGTTCTTGCCGCGAAAGTCCGAGAGCTTCACCTTCTTGCTTTTTTCAAGATGGCTCGGCAACTCGAAGTCCGGGGCCACGTCTCCGACTTCTGGCATCAGAGTTTTCCTCCATGTTCAGACTTAGTTTGCGGGGGCTTGACGCCTTAAGGCTACAACTATAGTCGGATGAGTTCAAGGTCGAGGCGGCTCATTGAACACACGCACGCTCTCATGCTTCAATGAGCCGCAAAGGGAAACCCGATGAATCAGGTGCAAGTCACAATCACGCGGCGCGGTGCAGAGCGCGCGCGCGAAGGTCATCTCTGGATTTACCGCAGCGATGTGCGCGACGCAGGCGACGCCGAAGCCGGCTCGGTCGTGCGCGTGCGCGACGAGCGCGGTCGCGCGGTCGGGCAGGCTTTCTACTCGACGCGCTCCGAGATTGCGCTTCGCATATTGACGGCGCGTGACGAAGCGATAGATCGCGAGTGGTGGCGCGCGCGCCTTCGCGCGGCTGCGTCGAGACGCGCGGGGCTTGAGCGCGAGGCCGAAGCCTTCCGCCTCGTCTACTCGGAGGGCGACCTGATGCCTTCGCTCATTGTTGACAGATATGCGGACGTGCTCGTCTTGCAGACGCTCTCGCAGGGGACGGACGCGCTGAAGGAGACGTTCACCGAACTGCTTGTCGAAGAGTTCAAGCCGCGCTCAATCATCGAGCGCAACGATGTGCGCGTGCGCGCCCTCGAAGGTTTGCCCGTGCAGTCGGGCGTGCTCTATGGCGAGGAGCCCGGCGAGCTTGAGGTCACACAGCACGGCGTGCGCTTCCGCGTCGCGCCGCTCGGCGGGCAGAAGACCGGGGCGTTTTTAGACCAACGCGAAAATCACTCGGCCGCGCGCTTCTACGCACGGGGGCGCGCGCTCGACTGCTTCACCTTCAACGGTGGCTTTGCCTTGAGCATCGCTCGGTCTTGCGAGAGCGTCTTGGGTTTGGATGTCTCGGGCGATGCGGTCGCCTCCGCGCGCCGCAACGCGGAGTTGAACGGCACGTCGAATGTCGAATTCAGAGAGGCGAACGTCTTCGATGCGTTGCACGAGATGGAGTCGGCGGGCGAACGATTCGACACCATCATCCTCGACCCGCCCGCCTTCGCCAAGAACCGCGCGAGCGTCCGTGCGGCGGCGCGCGGCTACAAGGAGATCAACCTGCGCGCGCTCAAGATGCTCGAACGGGGCGGCCACCTCATCACCTGCACCTGCTCCTATCACATGAGCGAGCCGCTCTTCCTCGAAATGCTCGCCGAGGCCGCACGTGACGCACACCGCCGCTTGCAAGTAGTCGAGCGACGCACGCAAGCTGGCGACCACCCCATCCTTCTCGGAGTTCCCGAAACGCTCTACCTCAAGTGCGTCGTGGCGCGCGTGATTGACTGATCTGGCATCGAAGTTGGCCGACTTTTGAGAAGAGATTCGATAGCGCGTTCCATCTCGTCGCCTGTCATTGGTTGACCCTCCGTGAGGAACTCACTCGACCGTGACGGACTTGGCGAGGTTCCTCGGTTGATCCACGTCGCAGCCGCGGCGCACCGCGATGTGGTAGGCCAAGAGTTGTAGCGGGATGATGGCGAGAATGGGCGAGAGGAGGTCGGAGGATTCGGGGATGGAGATGACGTGGTCGGAGACCTTCGACGACATCTCGTCGCCCTCGGTGAGCACGGAGATGACGACGCCCTCGCGCGCCTTGACCTCAACGATGTTGGAGTGCGTCTTCTCGTAGCGAAGCTCCGAGGCGCGGTCGCCTTCCTCACGCGGGTTGACGACGACGACGGGCAGGCGTTCGTCAATGAGCGCGTTCGGCCCGTGCTTCATCTCGCCCGCCGGGTAGCCTTCGGCATGGATGTAGGAAATCTCCTTGAGCTTCAACGCGCCTTCGAGCGCGACGGTGAAGTTGATGCCGCGGCCGAGGTAGAGAAAGTCGGTCACGCGATGAAACTCACGCGCAAGCTCCTCTAACTCGTCGGACTCTGAAAGCAGATGCTCGATCTTGACGGGCAGTTCGGCCAACTGCTGCGCGTGGCGCTTCGACTCGTCCTCCGAGAGCGTGCCGCGCACCTGTCCCATGTACATCGCGAAGAGGTAGAGCGCGATCATCTGCGAAGTGAAAGCCTTGGTCGAGGCCACGCCAATCTCGGGGCCCGCGTGCGTCATGATGGTTCCGTCCGACTCGCGCGTAATCATCGAGCCCTGCACGTTGCAGATGGCGAGAACCTTCGAGCCGCGCTCCTTCGCTTCCCTGAGCGCCGCGATGGTGTCGGCCGTCTCGCCCGACTGTGAGATGACGACGAGCAGCGTGCGCTCCGTCATCACCGGGTCGCGATAGCGGAACTCGGAGGCGTAGTCAACCTCGACGGGCACGCGTGCCAACTGTTCGATCATGTACTTGCCCGCGAGCCCCGCGTGCCACGAAGTTCCGCAGGCGGCGATGAGGATGCGGTCGAACGACTTGAACTCGGCGGGCGTGATGTTCATCTCGTCCATGTAGACGCGTCCCGTGTCGAGAGAGACGCGACCCTGCACGGTGTCGCGCACGGCGCGCGGCTGCTCGTAAATCTCCTTGAGCATGAAATGCTTGAACCCGCCCTTCTCCGCCATGATCGGGTCCCAAGTGATGCGCTGTATGTGCGGCTCGACGGCGTTGCCCTCGAAGTCCGTGACGCGCACCGAGTCTTTGGTGAGAATAGCAAGCTCGCCATCGCCTAAGAAGAAAACATCGCGCGTGTGTTGGAGGATGGGTGGAACATCTGAGGCGACGAAGAACTCGCCGTCGCCTAATCCGATGACGACGGGCGGCCCTTGGCGGACGGCGATGATCGTATCGGGCTCGTCGGTTGAGATGATCGAGAGAGCGAAGATGCCGCGCAGGTCGCGCACGGCCAGACACACGGCGCGCTCAAACGACTCCTCGCGCTTGAGGTACTCTTCGACGAGGTGCGCGACGACCTCGGTGTCGGTCTCGGTGACGAAGACGTGGTCGGAGCGGCGCAGGCGGTCTTTGAGTTGAATGTAGTTCTCGATGATGCCGTTGTGAACAACGACGACACGGCCCGTGCAGTCGCGATGCGGGTGCGCGTTCTCTTCCGTGGGACGGCCGTGCGTGGCCCAGCGCGTGTGGCCGATGCCGTAGGTGCCGTCGAGCGGCTTGAGACGAATGGCCTCTTCGAGGTTGCGCAGCTTCCCCTCGGCACGGCGTATGTCGAGGTGGTGCTTCTCGTCAACAACCGCGATGCCCGCGGAATCGTACCCGCGATATTCGAGCTTCCTCAGCCCGTCGAGGATGACGGGCACGACCTGCTTGTTTCCGACGTATCCGACGATGCCACACATATGATTGCTTTCCTTTCAGCAAAAGTCCGGAGTCTGAAGTCCAGAGTCTGAGGTCAAGACAGCGTAACTTTCATCGCTTCTGTTCACTGACTCCAGACTCTGAAGTTCAGACTCCGGACTCGACTTCCGTGACTTCTTCCGTGACCTTGTTCTTTGCCGCTTCATCTTCGCGGGGCAACTTCTTCTTGACCTTCGCGGGGACTCCGGCGACGAGCGTATCAGGCGCGACATCCTCTGTGACAACGGAGCCCGCACCCGTCACCGAGCGCGCGCCGACGCGGACGGGCGCGACGAGCATCGTGTCGGAGCCGATCTTCACGTCGTGCTCGATGGTCGTCGGGTGCTTCTGCTTGCCGTCGTAGTTGCAGGTGATGGTGCCCGCGCCGATGTTGGTGCGCTCGCCCACTTCGGCGTCGCCGAGATAGGTGAGATGCATCGCCTTCGACTTCGAGCCCAGACGCGACTTCTTCATCTCGACGAAGTTGCCGACCGCCGAGTCTTCATCCATCCGCGCGTTCATCCTCAAGTGCGCGAAGGGGCCGACCGTGCAGTGGTCAGAGATGTCCGAATCAACGATGACGCAGTGGTCTTTGACGCGGACGCCGTTGCCGACGCGCGAGTCCGTGATGCGCGAGCCCTGCATGATCTCGCAGCCCTCGCCGATGACGGTGCGTCCCTCGACGTGTACGTTGGGGTGGAGAGTTGTATCGCGGCCGATCTGCGCGTCGGGACTGACGTAGGTGTGCTGCGGGTCAATGACGGTGACGCCTGAGTTGAGCATCAGGCTGCGCAGTGTGCGCAGGCGCAGGATGCGCTCGAACTCCGATAGCTCGACTCGCGTGTTGATGCCCGAGACTTCGCGCGCGTCGGTGTGCGTGTAGACGCTCACGTCCTCGCCGTCGGCGCGAAGAATGGCGGGCACGTCCGTCAGATAGAACTCGCCCTGCGCGTTCTCGGGGCGGACGCGCTCAAGCGCGGGGAAGAGCAGACGCGTCTCGAAGCAGTAGATGCCGACGTTGACTTCGTTGAGTTGTCTCTCTTCCGCGTTGGCGTCCTTCTGCTCGACAATGCGCTCGAAGCGTCCCTCCTCATCGCGCACGACGCGGCCGTAGCCCGTCGGGTCTTCGAGCCTGACGGCCATCAGCGTGCAGGCCGCGCCGCGACCACGATGCGTGCGATGTTGATGAACGAGAGCGCCGAGCGTCTCGGCGCGAACCAAAGGCACATCGCCCGAGAGGACGAGAAGTGTGGAGTTGGCTTCGCCCAAAGCGTCGCGCGCGGCAAAGACCGCGTCGCCCGTGCCGCGCTGCTCGGTCTGCATGACGAAGACCGAGCCTCCCTCGCCCAACTCGACGCGCACAGCCTCTCTGACCTCCTCTGCCTGATGGCCGACGACGACGTAGACCGGCCGCTCGCCCTTGACGAGCGCCGACGCCGTGCGGCAGACGTGCGCGATGAGCGGCCGTCCTCCGAGTTTGTGCAGAACCTTCGCCGTGGACGAACGCATGCGCGTTCCAAGACCTGCGGCAAGTATCAGGATGTCGAGCGGCGGGCTCGCGGGCTGCGAGGGTTGTTGTGGCTGTCTCTCCATAGGCTCGTTCAGCGCGCGGCCGAGGCGGTCGGGCGCGCGCACCCTTGTTCGTAACAGGCGAGGATGACCCGCGCGAGCTTGGCCGGACTGTGCCTCACCTTCTCGCCTTCGTCGAGCAGGTCGGCGCGCACGATCTCGACCTCAGCGCCGAACTCTTCTTCGAGGCGATGGTCTGTCAGACCGATCTGGCGTGCGCCTTCGGCGGCGTAGGCTTCGGCCTGTTCGGAACTGATGGGACGGTCGTTGACGACGACGAAGTCGAACTCTATTTCGGACGCATAAGATTTAACGACCTCGATGTGGCGGCGCGCGGTGTAGCCGTCGGTCTCGCCCGGCTGCGTCATCAGGTTGCAGATGAAAATCTTGACCGCAGGCGACGTGCCGATGCACTCGGCCACGCGCGCGACCAGCAGGTTCGGTAGAATGCTCGTGTAGAGCGAGCCCGGGCCCACCGTGATGATGTCAGCCGTGCGTATCGCGGCAAGCGCCTCGGGCAGTGGCAGACATTGCTCGGGCTCAAGCCTCAAACGGCGAATCGGCGAGCGCGCGGCCGTAATGCGAGTCTCGCCGCGAACCTCGCGCCCGTCCTCCAACTCGGCGACGAGCCGAACGTCGTTGAGCGTCGCGGGATAGATGCGCCCCTTGCTCGCCAGCACTTCGGAGGAGAGGCGCACGGCCTCGACGAAGTCGCCCGTGACCTCGGTCAGCGCCGCGAGGAAGAGGTTGCCGAAGCTGTGGCCGCCCAAGCCGCCCTCGCCACGGAAGCGATAGCGGAAGAGGCGCGAGAGCAGCGTCGAGTCCTCCGACAGAGCGACCATGCAGTTGCGTATGTCGCCCGGCGGGAGCATCCGCAACTCTTCACGCAGACGGCCCGAACTTCCCCCGTCATCCGAGACAGTGACGATGGCCGAGAGCGCTTCGAGCCAGAGGTCTCCGCGCCCGTGGTCGCCAACCATCTCCTTCAGCCCCGAAAGGACTGTTGATAGGCCCGTGCCGCCGCCGATGGCGACGAGCTTTAAGCCGTGCTCAAGGCTGGACTGCAAATCCTTCAGGGCTCCTTGGTGAAACTGGGGCCGGCCCGCGCCGGTGCGGAAATCATACTCGAAAGACATTGGCTTTCAAAAGAGTTAAGTGGGTTTAAGGCCGGTGTGAGTCGCGGCGGCGAGAGATGTGGGCGGACTCAGGCGCGCGTGTTGGGGAAAACGATCCGCTCGAACTCAGGGTCGTTGCGCAACACCGAGAGGTCGGCGTCGCCCTGCGCGCGGACTCTCAGCATGGATTTCAGATCAATGGCACGTTCGAGTGCTTGCAGCGCAGACTCGACGGAACCGAGGCGAGCGCGGGCGGCTGCCAGCGCGTAGTGCGTATCGGCGGCCTCCGGGTCGCGCTTGAGCGCGCGCTCGAACAACTCCTGCGCCGCGACGAAGTCGCCACGGTTCAGCTCGATGACGCCGCGGTCGTAGAGCGAGTCGGGGTCGCGCGGTAGCGAAGCCTCGGTGCGCAGCCGGGCCTCGGCAATCGTCAGGTAGGTGCGCGCGCGCGCCGCGACCTCCGAGACGCCCGCGTGCTGCTCGATGAGCGTGCGGAAGTGTTCGCGTGCAGCAGTGAAGTTTCCGCGTGTGAAATCTTTATGTGCGCGCTCGAAGGCTTTGAGCGCCGCAGCCTCGTCGCGCGAGGGTTGACGGGGCGGGGCGGGCGCGGGGCGCTGTGCGGACTTCTGCGCCGGGGCGGTCTTATGCGTCCCCGGTGCGCTCTTCATCGCAGCGGTTTTAGAAGATTTCGAGGCCGTGTGCCTCGCGGGCTGTGATTTGGCCGCCACCGCCGCGCTCTTTCTGGCGGGCGTGGCCTTTGAAGGCGCGACTGCTTGCGTCTTGCCCGTGGCCTTTTTGACCGGAGCGGACTTTGTCGCGGGACTCTTGGGTTGTTTCGCAGCCGGGGACTGTTTCGCTGTGGGGCGCGCAGATTTTGAAGACTTGTTGGCTGACTTGAGCGGGGCGGACGATTTGACGGGGGCGGCTTTTCGCACAGGGGCCTTCTCGGCCGCCGCGCGCTTTGGTCTGGGCTTCGCCGACTGCGCAGTCAGCTTGCGGCTCTTGACCGAAGACCTTGGCGCGGAGCTATGCGGTGCAGGGTGGGAGGAGCTTCTTTTCGCACCCTTGATGACTGGATCGCTCATGCGAAGCACTCGCTTTTCACAGATCGCTTCCCGCCTGAAGAGGGAAGCCGCCGACCTCCGGCAGCTTAACACACGAAGGGCTCTAAATCAACGGGGAAGTAGGATTTGCGGGAAATTAACCGTAATCGAAATGAGTTAAACGAAGATTGACAAAGAAAAACTGTTGAAGTCATCTTTAGCCATATGCTAGAGTTCTTCTGGTGTGACGAGTCCCTGCGGACAGGGCCTCGGTGCGACTGCGGCAGCCGCCGAGATTACAATGCAAGTCTCCTGAATTCTTCATTTAAGTTCGTCGTCGGATGCCCAAAACTCACGCCCCGGCGCTCACCTTTAGTCCGCATCCTGCGAGAGAAAGAGCCTGTGTACGAATGACGGACACTCCTATCATCATGTACGAGCAGCAGTTCCAACAGCTCAGACATATCCTGAGCAAGCTGCGTCTCGAATCTTTTTCCCGCGTGGTCTTTCTCGTGGACAAGAACGGGCAGCAGATCGCCGCGCACGGCGATGTGGGCGAATTGGACACGACGAGCCTTGCTTCTCTGGCTGCGGGGAACGTGGCCGCCACGGGTGGGATGGCGCGACTCATCGGCGAGAAAGAGTTCCCGACGCTCTCGCACGAAGGCGAGCGCGAGAGCATACACATCTGCATCATCGGCCGCACGCTGCTCGTCGTCGTCTTCGACGAACGTTCCAGCCTCGGTCTGGTCAAGCTGCGCGTCAAGCAGGCTTCGCGCGACCTCTCCGCCCTCTTTGAAGAACTCGAACGCATCGCCGCCGCGCGTAGAGACTCGGAGGAGGCACTCTTCGCCGAGATCACCGACGACGACATAGACAGCCTTTTCAATTAAGAGTCTGAAGTCCGAAGTCCGGAGTTCGGAAGTCAAAGCATGGGAGCCGCCTTGTCTTAACTTCAGACTCCGAACTCGGGACTACAGACCGACCGCCACGGGAATGTTATGACTTTCATCAACTACGCTTCGAGAGAGATCAACTGCAAGATCGTCTACTACGGCCCGGGGCTATGCGGGAAGACGACCAACCTGCAATACATCTACGACACGACCGCGCCGACGGCCAAGGGCAAGCTCATCAGCCTTGCGACCGAGACTGACCGGACGCTCTTCTTCGACTTCATGCCGCTTGAGTTGGGCACGGTGCGCGGCTTCAAGACGCGCTTTCATCTCTACACCGTGCCGGGGCAGGTCTTCTACGACGCATCGCGCAAGCTCATCCTGAAGGGCGTTGACGGCGTGGTCTTCGTCGCCGACAGTCAGGACGAGCGCATGGACGCCAACATCGAATCGCTCTATAACCTTGAAGAGAATCTTTCGGCCAACGGCTACGACCTGACCCGAATCCCTTACGTCCTGCAACTCAACAAGCGCGACCTACCGAACGTCATCCCGGCCGACGAGATGGTTGCCGAGTTGCGTCGCAAAGAGGAGCCCGTCCACGAAGCCATCGCCTCGAAAGGCAACGGCGTCTTCGACACGCTCAAGTCGGTCGCCAAGCAGGTCCTGACCGAGCTGCGGAAGAGCTAGAAGCCGGTAAATAGTAAACAGTGAATGGTAAATGGAAAGAGCCTCGGCGCTCTCCATTTACCATTCACCGTTTACACTAAAGATTTAATCATCATCAGCCCGTCGCCGCCGTTGGAGTAGTAGCGCGGTAGGCGCTGTGTGACTGCGAAGCCGAGCTTGGCGTAGAGGTCTTGCGCGCCGGTGTTGACGGAACGGACTTCGAGTCGCGTGATGCGCACGCCGCGACGGCGAAAGCCCTCCTCGACCTTGAGCAGCATGTGCTGCGCGACACCGCGACGACGGTGTTCGGGCGCGACGCCGAGTGTAGTGATGTGACCCGTTGCGTCCGGCTCGACGATGCCGACGATGAAGCCGACCATCGTGCCGTCGGCCGTCACCGCGCGGTAAGAGACCGACTCGGGCGAGGTGAGCAGGTATTCGAAGGTCTCGCGGCTGTATGCCTCGCCGTCAACAAAGCAGCGCTGGTCGAGACGCCAGCACTCGTCTAGCTGCGCAGCCGTGAGCGGGCGCACATCGTAGCGGGGCGATGCGCCCGTGGCCGCGCGCGCCGCACGCACATCGCCCAGAGGCGCGCGGTCGCCCTCCTCGCCCGTGTCGGACGAGAACAGCCGTGAACGAATTTTTTTGAGCACAGCCATAAGAGACTAAGAGCAGTGACGAGTGACGAGCCGGTAAAATTTTAGCTTGTCACTCGTCACTTGTCACTCGTCACTTACGCGATGAGCATGCAGTCGCCGTAGCTGTAGAAGCGATAGCGGCTGCGCACGGCATGGCGGTAGGCGGCGAGCATCAACTCGCGCCCCGCGAATGCGCCGACGAGGACGAGCAGCGACGAGCGCGGCAGATGGAAGTTCGTCAGGAGCGCATCCACCACGCGGAACGTGTAGCCGGGCGTGATCGTCAGCCCGGTCTCTCCGTGCCCGGCGACGACACGGCCCCTTTCGTCCGCCGCGGATTCAAGTGCGCGCACGGTCGTTGTCCCCACGGCCACCACGCGGCCGCCGCGCGCGCGCGTCAGGTTTATCTCTTCGGCCGCCGCTTCGCTTATCTCAAAATGTTCAGAGGCGACGCGATGCGTGCTCAAGTCCTCCGCACGCACGGGCGCGAACGTGCCGTAGCCGACGTGCAGCGTGACTTCAACAACGTGGACGCCGCGCGCGCTTATTTGGTCGAAGACGAGCGAGGTGAAGTGCAGCCCGGCGGTAGGCGCGGCGATGGCTCCGGTCGCGGCGGCATAGACGGTCTGGTATCGCTCGCGGTCTTCATCGCGCGAAGCGAGATCGTCCGTCGCGCGCTTGATGTAGGGCGGAAGCGGCATACGTCCGAACTCTTCGAGCAGCGCATGAAAGTCGCCCTCCGAACAAAAGCGCACGATGCGCCCCGCGCCGTCTTCGGTCGCCGCTAAGGTCTCCGCGCTCAGCCGCCCATCACCGAATAAGATGCGAGCGCCCGCGTCGAGCCTGCGCGCGGGGCGAGCCAGAATCTCCCATGCTCCTTCGCCGAAATCCTCGCGCCGCCGCACGAGCAACAACTCGACGCGACCACCCGTCCGCTCTCTGCGCCCGACGAGCCGCGCCGGGAAGACGCGCGTGTTGTTGACGACGACCGTGTCGCCCTCGCGAAGTTCCGAAGGGAAGTCCGAGAACGAGCCGTCGCGCCAACTCGCTTCGGCGCGGCTGACAATGAGCATGCGCGACGCGTCGCGCCGCGCGAGCGGGTGTTGCGCGATCAGTTCTTCGGGCAACTCGTAGTCGAAATCAGAGATGAGCACAGGAGTGATGAGTGATGAGCGACGAACGATGAATTACCAGCGCGGCGACATTCATCATTCATCATTCATCATTTACGCATTAAGCTAAGACGGCGAAGCGGGTGTCTCGGCCGCGATCTCTTCGGAGGCGTGCTCTTGGTGGAGGACGACCGAGAGTTGCGCGCCGAACATGAGGATGAGGCTTGAGAAGTAGCTCCACGTGAGCACGGCGACGACTGCGCCGACCGAGCCGTAGATTTCGTCGTAGTGAAAGTATTGCAGGCTCGACGCGAAGAGGTACTTGCCCGTCTCCCACAGAAGTCCCGCGACGATGGCGCTCGGCAGCGTGTCGCGCAGAGTCACCCGCCCGTTCGGCACGAGCCGGTAGACGACCGCGAAGAGCGCGACCGTGACGAGCGCGCCCGCGCCCGCGAAGATGGCCTGCCAGAAAGCGTTGCCGACGAACGTCATCCACGGCGTGCGGCTCACGACACGTATCGGCAGTTGGTCTAT
>JAVXWN010000045.1:0-7463 GCA_032230645.1 Acidobacteriota bacterium
GAGTTACCCGCCGTTCGTCGCGCTCGCTTCGCTGCTCGTTCACGGCGACGACCTCAACCGCGTGCAGGCGACCGCCGACGCCGTGCGCGCCGCGCTCGACCGCGCGAACTCCGAGCGCGTCTGCCGCATACTCGGCCCCGCGCCCGCCCCGCTTGCGCGTCTGCGCGGCGAGCACCGCGTACAACTCCTCCTCAAGTCGCGCAACCGCCCGCGCCTGCGCACGCTCATCGAGATGGCGCTCGGCGAAGCGGCTGGTGTGCCCGGCTGCGACCTCGGCTCTGTCAACATCGAGATTGATCCGGTCAACCTCATGTGAGGCTTTTGAATTTTCAACTTCCTTTATGCGATAACTCTCCGCATGAAACTGAGCGAGCTTGCGCGGCTCACGGGCGCGCGCGTCGAAGAGAAGTTTTCCGAACTTGAAATCAACGGAGCCGCCGGGCTCGACGAGGCCGAGGCGGGTCACGTCACCTTCCTCTCCAACCCGCGTTACACGCCGCGCGTGCAGACGACGCGCGCCTCCGCCATCTTCCTCGCCGAAGGCGTCGAGGCCGGACGCGAAGACGTAGCGGTGCTCGCGGCGCGCGACCCCTACCTCGCATACACGCGCGCGCTCCGACTCTTCTACCCTGAGCCCGAGTTCGAGCCTTTCATACATCCTTCGGCAGTCATTGACTCGACGGCGCGGCTCGGCGCGGGCGTTAACATCGGTGCGTGCGTGGTCGTCGGTCGCGACGTTGTGATTGGCGACCGCGTGCGCCTCTTCGCGAACGTCACGGTCTATGACGGCGTTCATGTTGGCGAAGACTCGGTCGTACATTCCGGCGCGGCTTTGCGCGAGGGCACACAGGTTGGCGCGCGCGTGCGCATACACAACAACGTCGTCATCGGCTCGGATGGTTTCGGGTACGCGAAGGATGAAGAGGGGCGCTGGCTGAAGATTCCGCAGACGGGCCGAGTCATCATCGAAGACGACGTGGAGATAGGCGCCGGCACAACCATTGACTGCGCTTCGGTCGGCGAGACGCGCATCGCGCGCGGCGCGAAGATTGACAACCTCGTACAGGTCGGCCACTCGTGTACGGTCGGCGAGGACTCTCTGCTGTGCGCGCAGGTGGGGCTTGCGGGTAGCTCGCGCATCGGCCGCCGCGTCATCCTCGCGGGTCAGGTCGGCGTGGCCGGACACCTTGAGATAGGCGATGACGTGGTGCTGACGGCCAAGAGCGCCACGAGCCACGACGTTCCATCGGGCAAAGTTCTCTCGGGCATCCCCGCCTTCGACAACCGTGAATGGCTGCGCTCGACCGCCGCCTATCGTCGCCTCGGCGACATGCAGCGAACACTCCGCGCGTTGGAAGCGCGACTCGCCGCACTCGAAAAAGGGATGAAGGATGATGAAAGAAGGGATGAAGGATGAGAGATGAGAGATGAAGTGAAGACGGCTTAACCTTCATCCTCCATCCTATGTCACAGCGCCGCCGTCAACGATGATGATCTCGCCGTTCATGAAGCTGTTGCGGTCGCTTACCAGAAAGGCGGCAATCTCGGCCAACTCGGCGGGGCGTCCGAGGCGTCCGGCCGCCGCCCAGAACTCGTGCATCTGTAGAAGGCGGTCGGGTAGCTCGTGCGCGAGGTCTGTGTCGAAGATGCCCGCAGCGATGGCGTTGACGGCGACGCCGAAGGTTGCGGCCTCACGCGAAAGGCACTTGGTGAATCCGATGACGGCTGCCTTCGAGGTGGCGTAATGCACGGCGGTCGGGAGAGCGCGAATGGCCCCGATAGAAGTGATGTTGAGAATCGCGCCCTTGCGCTGTCGAATCATCTGCTTGTAGATGGGCTTGGTGACGGCGAAGAGGCTGTTGACGTTGGTGTCAATGACCAAGTCCCATGCGCGGTCGGTCGTCGTAGCGAAGTTGTCGCCGCGATTGATGGCGGCGTTGTTGACGAGGATGTCGAGCCCGCCCCACTCTTCGACCAGCTCGCGCGTCATCTTCTTGAGAGCGAGACGGTCGGTGACAGGGATTTTAAAGGCGTGCGCGCGGCGGCCATGTGCCTCGATCTTCTGCTTCGTCTCTTCGGCCAAATCATCGCGCGAGTGGTAGTTGAAGGCCACGTCCGCGCCCTCGCGCGCGAAGACCTCGCAGATGGCCGCGCCGAGCCCCCGCGTTCCTCCCGTCACGAACGCACGCTTACCTTCCAGTAGAAGACTCAAATCGAAGGTCTCCGGTTCGACGCACGCGCGCGACTCATAAAAGTTCTCGGCGTGTGCGTGATGCTGTTAATGAGTAGAACGGGTTCGATTAAAGCTTAAAGGCGGAGGGCGCGTCAACTTGCGCTCACGGACGCAAGAAGGCGGGGCGTGGGTTAAGCCGAGCGAATTTCAAACGGCGTGGGCTCTTCCTCGGCGAGCAGGGGCGCAGGGATGAGCGCCGTAATCTCCTCGACGATGCGGCGCGTCGAGTCGGGGAAAGCCATTCCGGCCGTGGCCGCGCGCAGGCCCGAGTAGTAAGGCAAGTCTTCAACCATCCGTCGCACGACGGGCACGATGTCGGCCGCGCGCTTGAGAAGCACGCCCGCGCCGCGCTTGACGAGCATCGTGGCTGCGCCCGACTCCTGCGGCATGGGCGGCGTGGTCGCGTCGGCGATGATGGGGACACGGCACGCGAGCGCCTCAAACGTGGTCAGGCCGCCGAGCTTCGAGACCATGACGTTGGCAGCCTGCATCAACTGCTCGACCTGCTCGGAGTAGCCGATGACCTTGACGGGGAATTTCGCAGAGGCGGCGAGCGACTCGGCCTCTGTGCGTAGCTCCTCATTGCGCCCGGCGAGGAAGATGGCCTGCACGTCCAACTCGCCGCGTACAAGCTCGCGGAAGATTTGCGGGATGTTGCCGCCGCCGACCCAACCGGCGTTGACGAAGACAGTGAACTTCTGCGGGTCGAGTCCCAACTCGCGCCGCGCGGCCTGCGCAGTGCGCTCGTTTGGCAACTCGAACTTCGGGTGGACGGGCATCCCCGAAACCTTGATGCGCTCGGGGCGGACGCCGTAGTCAATGAGTTGCTGTTTGGCCTCGTCGCTCGCGACGAGATAGAGCGTCACGTCGTCGCAGGCCCAGCCCTTCCAGAATCCGTAGCAGGGGTCTGTGACGACGGTGACAAGCGGCACCTTGTCCGCGAGACCAAGTTCTTTGAGCACGCGCGCGAGGGCGTGCTGCGTCAGAGGATGAACGCTGACGACGACGTGCGGGCACCAGCGCTCGAAGAGGTCGCGTATGAAGCCGACCGAGCGACGATAAAAGAACTCGCGCGTCTCGGGGCGGAAGCGGTTGATGCCCCAGTAGAGGTACTTCATCCAGTGCTGCCGGTTGCGCAACACCCAGTTGTAGAAGGCGACCATCCGTGCCGAGAGACGGTGCGACTCCTCGACCGCCTTCACGACGCGGACGGCATAAGAGTCGCTCTCGAAAAACTTCTGCACGCCCGCCACGATGGCTGCGGCGGCCGACTTGTGACCGCCGCCCGTGTCGGACGAGATGATGAGAATTTTCGGGACTCGGGCTCGGAACATTCGCGGCTTATTCCCTTACGCCTTGATGGCGAAGCCCTCGCTCGTCTCTTCCTGCCGACCCACCTTCTTGCTCGCCTTCTTCATCTCGCGCTCAAGCCGCTTGATCTGAATCAGGTGCTTCGGGTTGAAGGGCAAAGAGGGATAGTAGCTGTTCGACTCGTGCGTGCAGAAGCAGCCGTCGGCGGCCTCTTTGCGGCGTGCCTTCATCGCCTCCGTGCGCCAGAGCGATTGGAAGTTCCAATCATGGTCGCGCAGGTTGCCGACGGCCGCCTTGTTCTCACACGATGAGACCGTTCCCTCGTCGTAGATGACCGCGCCGGCCGTGCCCGCGTAGCAGGTCATCTGCGCCTTCTGCTCGCGCTGCGCTTTCT
Organism: Acidobacteriota bacterium; assembly: GCA_032230645.1. GTDB lineage: Bacteria > Acidobacteriota > Blastocatellia > Pyrinomonadales > Pyrinomonadaceae > QHXN01. The sequence goes on from JAVXWN010000045.1 coordinate 3,939, forward strand.
CGATGAGGCCGTGCATGTAGATGTCTATCGCGGCCTTGAAGAAACCGGCGTCGCCGCCGTAGTTGTTCTTGATGGTGGCGTGGCGCGAGTCTTCGTCAATCATCTGCGCGAGCCGTGCGTAGCGCGAATGATCAATGTCGAGCTCGATGGGGTCGGCTGACGGCGGACGGATGTAGTTGAAGTTGACCTTGTCGGGTTTGAGTTCGTACTTCAAAAAGTCGTACCAGTCGAAGATCGTCTCCTGATTCGAGTTCATGAAGCAGGTGCAGGTCTGTATGTCGAGACGCGGGCGCTCGCGCTTGATGGCTTGAAGCTGGCGCGCAGTATCAATAGCGATGTCCCACGAGCCGGGCTTCTGCCGAATCTTCTCGTGCTGATCTTTCAGCCCGTCAATGCCGAGCGCGACGGTGACATTGAGGCCGGGGCACTCTTCGAGTATGCGCGTTACGTCCGGGATGATGCGCTTCTGAATCTGCCCGTTCGACATCAGGTAGACCGATTCGAGCCGGTTGTTCTTGTGGAACGCGCGGACGATCTCGGGCAAATCCTTGCGCGTGAAAGGTTCGCCTCCGGCGAGGATGAGCACGCCGAGGTTCCCACCTAGAGTCTCGGAGATACGCTCGATCTCGTGCGTCTTCATCTGCAACTTCTTGCGCGGCCGGTCGTTCAACTCGTCCGTGAAGAAGCAGTGCGTGCAGCGCATGTCGCACACGCTCGTCACCAGAATGTTCAAAAGCACGGGCGCGAACGGCTGACCCACGGCCAGCTTCGCGTAGCGTTTCAGAAGTTCTCTCGTCGTATAATCCATATAAGTCCTTCTTCTCCCCGTCCGGCCGGGGAAAATCAAGCGTAACAGATACGGGATTTATCCCCGAGTGTCAACGCGCCGAGCCCACAGTCCGGGCCGAATGTATTTGATGCCCGGCGGCGTCCGGGAGTAGGCCGCAACTTTCAACCAAATGTCGAAGGATTGCCGCCGCGAGTTTCAGCCGGTCTGCGCGCGCTCTTCGCGGACGTTGATGCCGAGGGTCTTCATGCGGCGATAGAGGTGGCTGCGATCCATGCCCATGAGTTCAGCGGCGCGCGAGACGTTGCCCTCGGCTTCGGCGAGCTTTTGCCGGATGAAGTCGCGCTGGTGGGCTTCGCTCGCGTCGCGAAAAGATGAGAAGCGCGCGGCCGTGGCGGGCGGCTCCTCGCCGCCGAGCACGGGGAGGTCTGCGGGGCTGACCTTCGAGCCGGTGTGCATGATGACGACGCGCTCTATCGTGTTGCGAAGCTCGCGCACGTTTCCGGGCCAAGAGTATGCGCGCAGCGCCTCGACCGCCTCTGTCTCGAAGCGCTTCGGCCGCTTGTTGTAGGAGAGCGAGAAGCGCTGGTTGAAATGCTCGACGAGCAGCGGCACGTCCTCCGAACGTTCACGAAGGGGTGGCACCTCGAACGGAATGACGTTGAGACGAAAGAGAAGGTCTGTGCGAAAATTGCCGCGCTCGATCTCGACCTCAAGCCGCTTGTTCGTGGCGGAGATGACGCGCACGTCCACTTGCATCGGAGTCGTGCCGCCGACCGGCTCGAAGCGCTGCCCTTCAAGCACGCGCAAGACCTTGGCCTGCATCCGCTGGCTCATGTCGCCGACCTCGTCGAGAAAGAGCGTCGCGCCGTCGGCCAGCTCGAACTTGCCGCGCTTCGGCCCCGTGGCTCCGGTGAATGCCCCGCGCGCGTGGCCGAACAACTCCGACTCGATCAACTCTTCGGGCACGGCCGAGCAGTTAAGCTCGACGAAGGGCGCGGCCGAGCGCAGACTGCGCGCGTGGATGGCGCGGGCGACCAACTCTTTGCCCGTACCCGACTCGCCGTAGATGAGCACGCGCCCGTCGGTTGGCGCGACCAGCCCGATCTGCTTGCGGAGCGCGCGCATCGCCACTGACTCGCCGACCATCGCCCACTCGTCTCGTAGCTCTTCGCTCAAGGCGGCGTTTGCGCGCTCAAGCTCGCGCTGGCGGAGTGCGTTGCGAACGGTGAGCACGGTCTTCTCAATCGAGAGCGGCTTTTCGATGAAGTCGAACGCGCCGAGCTTGGTCGCGCGCACGGCCGTCTCGATGGTGGCGTGCCCCGAGATCATCACGACCGACGCGTCCGTTCCCTGCCCCCTCATCCGCGCGAGCGTCTCCAGCCCGTCAATCCCCGGCAGCCACACGTCGAGCAGCACGCATCCGAACGCGCGCCGCTCGACCGTCTTCAGACACTCCTCGCCCGACGCCACGGCCTCGCACTCGAAGCCCTCGTCTTCGAGCACCGCGCGCAACGTCTCGCGAATGCCTCGCTCGTCGTCAACGATGAGAACCGAGTCAGTCATAAACTCGAATCTGCTTTATGCCCTCTGACTTTCGCGCGAGTCGTCGGCGACGGGCAACTCGATAATCATGCGCGCGCCGCGCGGGCGATTCGACTCGGCGCGAATGCGGCCGCCGTGCTCGGTCATGATGCGGTGGACGATGGCGAGGCCGAGCCCGGTGCCCCGTCCACGGGTCGAGAAGTAGGGCTGGAAGAGGCGTGCGAAGTCCGCGCGCGCGATGCCGTGGCCGGAGTCTGCGACCTCTGCGATGAGAAGGCCGCGCGCGGGGTCGTGCCCCGTGGCGACCGTGATGCGCCGGTCGCCTTCGTCTTCGGCAAGCGCCTCGAACGAGTTGTCAATAAGATTGACGAAGACACGCCTGATCTGCTCGGAGTCGAGGAGCGCACCCGGCAACGTCGGCGCGAGCAGCACGTCCATCCTCACGCCTTCCAGACGTTCCTGATAGAGCGAGACGGCCTGACGCACAACCTCGTTCAAGTCGGCAGGCGCGAGCCGCGCGTGCGGCAGACGTGCATAGCGCGTGAACTCGTCCACCATCGCCTTCAAGCTTTCGACCTCGCGGCTGATGGTCGTAGTACACTCTTCGACCACGCGCGCGACGCGTTCGCGCTCGCCCGCGTGCCCGTCGCTGCTGCCGCCGTTCGACGTAGACGAAATAGCGTTGCTCTCATCAGTGCCGCCGAGGCGTTTGAAGCTCCGCGCGATACGCTCGGCGGAGAGTTGAATCGGCGTGAGCGGATTCTTTATCTCGTGTGCGAGTCGGCGCGCGACCTCGCTCCATGCGGCAGCGCGCTGCGCGGCGAGCAGTTCCGAGAGGTCTTCGATGACGAGGACGACACCGCGCCTTGCCGCTTCAGCGCGAGGCGCAAGTGCGGTCGCGGTGAGCGCGACGGGGATGACACCGCTGCCGCTGCTCTGGCCGCCGTTCGCTTCCTGCGCCGATGCGCGCGCAAGCTCCATCTGCTCGGTCGCACATCCACGCGCACGCGCACGCCAGAGGACGCGTTCGAGCACGTCGAGGTCGCCGGGGCTGACGACTTCCGCAAGCGGTGTCGAGGGCGCGGGCGACTGCTCTAACCGCAACATCGCGAGCGCGGCGGCGTTGATCGTCGTCACTTGATTATCTTCGTCGAGCGAGATGACACCGGTTGAGACCGTCTGCAAGATAGTCT
>JAVXWN010000052.1:0-34607 GCA_032230645.1 Acidobacteriota bacterium
CGGCGTTGGCGCTCACGGCCTACGCGCGCGAAGAGGATCGCGCACGCGCTCTGGACGCGGGCTTCGACGCGCACTTGTCCAAGCCGTTCGAGCCGCCCGAACTCATCTCGGTCGTCGCGAGACTTGCGAAGCGTGAAGCTTTGAGGGATGAGGCAGGCAATGATAACGCTGCCTGAATCGGACGAAGAGCTTCTGCGCGAGTGCGAGGTCGAGACCTTCCGCGCGGGCGGCCCCGGCGGGCAGCACGTCAACAAGGTCGAGACCGCTGTGCGCATCAAACACACGCCCTCGGGCGTCGTCGTGACCTGCCGCGAGGAGCGAAGTCAGTACAGGAACAAGACGAACTGCCTGCGCAGGCTCCGCGAAGAGGTCGCCCGCTTGAATTATCGCCCGCCAAAGCGCGTCCCCACACGCCGCACGCGCGCCGCTAAAGAGCGCACGCTCGAAGAGAAGACCCGCCGCTCGCGCGTTAAGAGACTACGCACGAAGCCCGCGCGGGAAGACTGAGCAACAAAGATTCGCACTCACAGATAACTACTTGAAGCCGAACGCGCGGCTGCTCTCACGGCTTGTCGCCCTCTTTCATTGCTTGCTATAGTCAGTCCGCGTTCTCAATCCCCCACATCCGTCGCCCGGAGCCTTTGCATGCTTCACGCCACGGTCGTTGCTCTGGCATACCTGCTCGGCTCGATCCCTTTCGGGTATCTACTGGTACGCCTGCGCGGCGGCGGCGACGTGCGCGAGACGGGCTCGGGCGGAACGGGCGCGACCAACGTGACGCGGCGCGCGGGCAAGCGCGTGGGTATCTTGACGCTGCTGCTCGATGCGTTGAAGGGGATGGCGGCGGTGTTCCTCGCGCGGCTCATCATTGGTAGCGAGGCGGGCGGAGAGTGGTGGGTGTGCGCGGCGGCGGCGGCAGCGGTGTTGGGTCACGTCTTCCCTGTGTGGCTACGATTTCGCGGCGGCAAGGGTATCGCGACGGGGCTCGGCGTTTTTCTCGTCCTCGCGCCGCTCGCGACCGCCTGTGCGGTCTTCGCCTTCGTAGTGGTCGTGTGGGTGTGGCGCTATGTCTCTCTAGGCTCGATCACGGCAGCGTGCGTTCTGCCGGTTGCCGTCTGGTTGCTCAGCAAACTCGGCGCGAGCGACTCCGTTGCGATGCCGGTGCTCGTTATCGCCGCCCTCGGGGCCGCGCTCATCATCTACATGCATCGCGCCAACATCAAACGCCTCCTCCGGGGAGAGGAGAGCAAGTTGAAGGTATGAATGATGAATGCTGAATAAAGCATCAAGGCCATTTTCATCACTCGTCATTCATCATTCATCAGTCTTGTATGCGCGTAGCGGTCATCGGGGCGGGTGGTTGGGGCACGGCGCTGAGCATCGTGGCGGCGCGCGCGGGGCGCAAGGTGCGCCTCTGGTCACGCAACGCCGAGGTGGTCGAACAGATAAACGCGAGGCATGTGAATCGCACATACCTCGACGGGCATGCCATCCCCGAAGCCGTGCGTGCCACGTCCGATGTGTGCGAGGCTCTGAGCGGCGCGGAGCTTGTCATCCTCGCGGCTCCCTCGCATGCGACGCGCGGAGTCCTTGAAGGGATGAGCGGCGCGCTCACTTCAGGCGCGGTCGTCGTCAGCGCGACGAAGGGCATCGAGGTTGAGAACGGCAAGAGGATGTCCGAGGTCGTCGCGGAAGTAATGGGCAGACACGTCGCCTCGCGCTTCGTCTGTCTTTCGGGCCCGTCCTTTGCGCATGAGGTTGCGGCGGGGCGGCCTACGGCGGTCGTGGCCGCGTGCCCTGATGAAGAGTTGGGCCGGAGAGTGCAAGGGGCGTTGAGCACGCCGACCTTTCGCGTCTACACGAACCCCGACGTGACGGGAACTGAACTCGGCGGCGCATCGAAGAACGTGATGGCGTTGGCCGCGGGGATGGTCGCGGGGCTCGGCCTCGGTACTAATAGCGTGGCGGCGCTTGTCACTCGGGGCTTGGCTGAGATGACGCGACTGGCGCTCGTGGAGGGCGCGCGGCTCGAAACACTGATGGGGCTGGCCGGACTCGGAGACCTTGTGCTGACCTGCACGGGTGGCCTTTCGCGCAACCGTCACGTCGGCGAAGAACTGGGCCGCGGTCGCTCTCTCGCGGAGGTGCTCGCAGGCATGCGCGAAGTGGCGGAAGGCGTCCGCACCACGCGCGCCGTCCGTCTCCTCGCCGCGCGCCGTGGGGTCGAGATGCCGATCACCGAAGAGGTTCATGCTGTGCTCTACGAAGGCAAGAGCGCGCGTGCCGCGGTCGAGAGTTTGATGTCAAGACCGCTCAAGGACGAGTTCGAGGGATACGGGTTGAAGAAGGAGCAATGAATGACGAGTGATGAATGATGAATGCCGCATCGCTGTTGCATTCATCATTCATCACTCATCATTCATCATTCTGTCTGATGTCTGACCAAGAGAAAGCTATCATCACCAACCGCGCGGCGATGCACGAGTACCACATATTCGACAGGTACGAGGCGGGCGCGGCGCTGACGGGGACGGAGGTCAAGAGCATCCGCGCCGGGCAGATTCAGTTGAAGGAGTCTTACGTCTCGGTGCGCGAGGGCGAGGCGTGGCTCTTCAACGCGCATATCTCGCACTACTCGCACGGCAACCGCTCCAACCACGACCCCACGCGCACGCGCAAGCTCCTCCTGCACCGGCGCGAGATAGACCGCCTCGATGAGCAGGCGACGACGAAGGGCATGACGCTCGTCGTCACGCGCGTCTACTTGAAAGGGGGCCGCGTCAAATTTGAAATAGGCGTGGCACGTGGTAAAAAACTGTACGACAAACGTGAGACCGAGATGCGCCGCACTCTGGATCGCGAGACCCGCGCCCAGTTGAAGGAGCGGGCCAAAGGATAGGGGGAAAGGGAGACTATGGAGATTCAAACGAGCAGCGGCCGTCCCGCTGAACTGGATGTGCAGGCTTTGGCGGTCGCCGTATTCAAGGACGAAGGGGCGGACGAAGGGTTTCTCAAAGAACTCGACGCGGCGACGGGCGGGCTCGTCCGCTCAGTTCTCGAATCAGAGGAGATGAAGGGGAAAGAGGGTGAGACCGTTTACCTGCACCTCTCCTCGGGCGGCGGCGGCGTGCGTGCGAAGCGCCTGCTTCTCGTCGGCGTCGGCGACCGCGCGGAATACCGCGCCGCGCAGGTTTCACAGTTCGCGGGTGCATCCGTGCGCGCACTGCGCTCACGTAACGTGAAGACCGTCGGCCTCGTCTCGCGTCTCGACGGCGACGCCGCGCTCGCCGCCTCGGCCGCCGTCGAGGGCGCGATCATCGGACTCTTCGAGCCCGACAAGTATCGCACCATCGAAAAGGAAGAGCGCATCGTCGAGCGGCTAGTCGTTGTCAGCGAAGGCGCAGCCGATGAGGAGCTGCGACGCGGAGCTGAACACGGTCGCGTCGTCGGCGAGTCGGTCAACTTCACACGCGACCTCTCAAACGAGCCCGGCGCATACATGACGCCGACCATCATGGCTGAGCGCGCGCAGGAGATCGCCAATCAGTTCGGCCTCCAGATAGACGTGCTCGATCAGGCGAGGATGGAGCAGGAGGGCATGGGCGCTCTCCTCTCGGTCGCACGCGGGTCGGATGAGCCGCCGAAGATGATGATATTGACTTACATGCCCGAGGGTCATCAGCAGGTTGAGGAAGGCGAGGACTATCTCGCGCTCGTCGGCAAGGGCATCACCTTCGACACGGGCGGCATCTCCATCAAGCCGAGCGAGAATATGGAGTTGATGAAATATGACATGACGGGCGGCGCGACCGTGCTCGGCGTCATGCGCGCCGTCGCGCAACTCAAGCCGCCAATCCCCATCCTCGGCGTCGTGCCTTCGACCGAGAACATGCCCTCAGGCAAGGCTACCAAACCGGGCGACGTGGTGCGCGCCATGTCGGGCAAGACCATCGAGGTCATCAACACGGATGCTGAGGGACGCCTCATCCTCGCTGACGCCGTCTCCTACGCGAAGAAGCTCGGCGCGACCCGCGTCATAGACATGGCGACGCTCACGGGCGCGGTCTCCATCGCGCTCGGCGATGTCAACACAGGCATCCTCGGCACCGACCAGCAACTCATTGACGAGGTCATCGAGTCGGGCAGGGAAGTCGGCGAGAAGTTCTGGCAGCTCCCACTCGATAAGGAGTACACCAAGCAGATCAAGTCCGACATCGCCGACATCAAGAACGTCGGCGGCCGCAAGGCGGGCACCATCACCGCCGCAGCCTTCATCAAGGAGTTCGCCGACGGCCTCTCTTGGGCGCATCTGGACATCGCAGGTACGGCGTGGGGCGACGAGGCCAAACCCTTCCGCTCGAAGGGCCCAACCGGCGTTGCCGTCCGCACGCTCCTGAACTTCATCAGGCGCGCCTCAGACCGCGCCGAGGGGGCGAACGGAGTCGGCAGCAAGGGGAAATAAATTCCATACCAGACAGAACAAAAAAAGCGCCGGTGTTTACAGAAGTGAACACCGGCGTCAACATTTGTTGACGCATATCCAACCGACCTATAAAAAGTGAAGGTTTTTTGAACCTTTTTCTTGCTAAGTTTTTGGCATATGAGTTGCAACGCCATATACAAATAGGGTCTGTGGATGCGGACACCACAAAAAAGTCCTCGCCCCCCTCGGAGGTAATCCGAGGTAAGCGTCGCTCCCAGACTCACAACCTTCACATGCATTCGTCCCGCCCGAAAATATCCGCGGGTTATGACCTAATCCGCGGATATTTTCGGGCGGGACGAATGCGTTTGAAAATGTTATAGTGACCCGCGACGGGCAACCTCCCTGCCCGCGGCGGTTGGCGAGGGGCGTCGAAGCCCTTTGAGCATCCCCGCCGGCCACAGAAGTCTGGAAGCTGGTCGTGGTCGATTACTACAAAGTCTTAAAGGTCAAGCGGACGGCGTCGGCGGTCGAGATCAAGTCGGCCTACCGCAAGCTTGCGCGCGAGCGGCACCCGGATTTGAACGGCGGGGCCGAAGGCGCAGCGCGCGAGTTCGCACTCATCTCGCTGGCCTACCGCACACTAAGCGATCCGCAGGAGCGTTCCTTCTACGACACGCAACTTACGCGCGCGCACAGCGGCGACCTCGGCGGCGGCTCGGTCTTCCACACCAACAACCCGCACGCGCAACGTCTGCGCCGCATGGCTGTTCAGGCGCGCTTCGACCGCCGCGTGGATCAACTCATCGAGGCCGACCGGCGCGAGAACTTCGCGCTCCAGCAGGCCGTCTTCACGACAGTCACGCTCTTTCTCTCGACCTTCTTCGTCTCGTGGTTCAAGCCGCCCTTCTGGTACAACTTTCAACTCGTCGGACGCGCCGTCGTCGTCACGCTTTTCTTCATAGGGCTGTGGCATCTTGCCATCCGTCTGAAGGCGTGTTTTGAGCATTACACGTACAAGCCGAAGACGATCCACGACTCGATCATCAACGCCGACGAGGGTAAGCCCGACAAGCCCTTCACGCGCTTCACCGCCTCGACCTTTCTTATCCTCGGCTACCTTGTGAGCTTGGCCGGAGGGCTTTACGTCGGTTCGGCCATGCAGTATTTCGTCATCTTCAACGACATACACTATCTCTTCGGCCAGCACTTCCGACTCGACCTGCTCTTCTACCCGCCCATCGCCGTGCTCATCGTGGACACCATGCACACGGTTGCATCCCGCATTGACTGACGGGCGCTCGGTGCGCGTCGCCTCACGGTTCACGCTCCCGATACATCTTGCGCCCACCGTGCGCGTCATGTATATTTCGCCGCATGAGGAGACAACAACGAACGAAGTGAAGAACAACATCGCGCGCGTGCGAAACGCGCCGCATACGAACGCCGACGGCCACACCGCTATCGAACGATTCGCCACGCCGCTTTAGCTCGTCCGCGGTTGGCCGTCCGGCTTCGCAAGGAAGGGAGCCGAACCCGTGGCCAAGCGGATTACAGAACACCAGCGCCTTGCGCTCAAACTCGAACACTTGAGCGAAACGGAAGTCCACGAAGTCCTCGACTACATCTCGATCATGGAGTCAATGCGCCGCGCCGCCGCACTGCCTTTAGCATGGGAGGACGAACTCATCTCGCTCCTCGCGGACTCGCAAGAGAACGCGCGCGCGCGTCAGGCATTCGAGTGGGAGTTGGTTCGACGCCGCGCCGAACGCCGCGCCGCTCTTAGTCTCGCAGCCCGCGCATGAGAAGAGACGAAGGCGCGTTGCCACACCTTCATCAACACGTCCTCATCCGCGCGCCGCTGGCGCGGAGCCTCTCCGTCTTTGTCACGCTCGCGCTCGCCTGTCTGTCAGCCACGCAGACCGCGCTCTCTGTCACTCCCGTTCAAGGGGAACTCACCCCGCTCCAGCACGAAATCAAAGTCCAGACAGCGCGGCTCTCATCCACTGACACTGAAGAGCGTCGCGACGCCGTCTCGCGCCTCGGCGCGATGGCGCGGCCCGAAAGTTCGCGCGCCGCCGCCGCCGCGCTCGGCGACCCTGTGCCGGTCATCCGCGCGACGGCGGCACGTGCCGTCCTCTCGCTCGGGCCCATTGAAGCCTCGACGTTGATTCTGTCGCTCCTGCGTGACCGCGACGAGCTCGTGCGGCGCGAGGCTGCATACGCGCTCGGCCTCACACATAACAGACTTAATGTGAATGCGCTTGCCGCCGCAGTCGAAACCGACAAGCTGCCTTCGGTGCGCGCTGCGGCGGCCATCGCGCTCGGGCAGATAGGCGATGCGGCGGCGGTTCCGGCGCTCTCCGGTGCGCTCTCTCGTCGCCTACAAGGCTCCGGCTTACTCAACCGGCTCGGCCGGCGCAAAGTCGAGGAGGACGAGTTCGTGCGCCGCTCCGCCGCTGCCTCGCTCGGCCAGATAGGGAGCCGCGAAGGTGTGCCCGTTCTCATTCAAACGCTCTCTAACAAGCGCAGTACGGCCGACATCCGGCGCGAGGCCGCGCACGCACTGAGCCTCATCAGTGATCCTTCGGTCATTCCTGCGCTTCAGTCGGTTCTAAAGGATGCCGACCCGTACCTTTCACGAATTGCATTCGAGGCGCTTCAAAGGCTCGACCCGCACGCCGCGACGCGCCCCCTCGACGGTAAGCTTTAAGGCTGTGGCGAACTCTTATCTCACTCTTGTAAAGCATTGCGAAAATGATAAAGACGTGGAGATTCAACATCTCCACGTCTTTATCATTTTCTGAAGTCCGTTCAGACTTTTGTCAGTTCACTTAAACCTCGTTCTTATCGCCGCGGCTCTGGCTCTTGCGTGCGGCTTTGGCCTGCGGGAGTTGGACGGCCGCGCCGCCGGACTTGGCGACGGGCGGAGCCTCTTCGTCCTCGGTCTCCTGCGGGTCGGCGATGAGCGCACCGCCCGAACGCTTCGAGAAGGTGAGCTTGCTGCGCTCGTCATCGAAGTCCACGTAGACCATATCACCCAAGCCCACCTGATCGGTCGCCACGAGGTTTGAAAGCGGGTAGACCATGAAGCGCTCGATGGCCCTCTTCAGGTGGCGCGCGCCGTACTTGAAGTCTATGCCCTCTTTGAGCAGAAAGTCTTTTGCCGAGTCCGAGCATTGGAAGATGAACTTCGTGCCCGCCGACTTCATGATGCGATCCTGCACGGACTGAAGTTCGAGTTCGAGAATCTGCTTCAGGTGGTGCTCCTTCAGGCTTCGGAAGACAACCACCTTATCAATGCGGTTCATGAACTCAGGTGAAAACTTGCGCCGCGCGGCCTCGACCGCCGTGCGATAAATTTTCTGATCCACCTCGGTGTCGTGCGGGTTCTTGCCGCCCTTTGAAGGCGCGAAGCCGATGCCACCCGAGATGAGTTCCGACATCTCACGCGCGCCGAGGTTCGAGGTCATGACGACCATCGTCTTCGAGAAGTCAACGCGGCGGTTATCGCCCAGTGTGAGCGTCGCCTTGTCGAGTATGCCGAGAAGAAGCTGCCAGAGCGAGTCCGAAGCCTTCTCGATCTCGTCGAAGAGAACGAGCGAGAGCTTGCTCTCCTCGTTGTGATAGCGGTCGAGGTTCTCCTGCGTGAGCATCGGAGAGGTCTCGCGGTGGCCGAGGTAGCCCGGAGGGCTGCCGATGAGCTTCGCGATCTCGTGCGAGTGTTGGAACTCGGCGCAGTCAATCTTAATCACTGCGTTAGGGTCGCCGAAGAGGACTTCCGCCGCCGCCTCGACCACGCGCGTCTTGCCGGAGCCCGTGGGGCCGAGAAAGAGCATCGTGCCGACGGGGCGATTCGGCGGATTCATCCCGGCGAGAAAAATCTGGTAAAGGCCGCTCATGCGGCGCACCGCGCGCTCCTGGCCCACAATGCGCGCGGCGAGCTTCTCTTCAAACTCCTGCGCGCGTGGGCTCTTCTGGTCGGGGTCGAGCAGAACCGTGTTAGTGATGATTGTTTCTCTTTCCATTGCTGCAACCATGGCTCGTCCTCCTTTGCGTGGAGCGCTGGCAATGCGTTCGCGGGGCTTGTGGTGGGCCGTCGCGTTTGGCGACCCCCGGCCCCGGGGGCCGCTTCCAGTCCTACTCCATGCAAAGAGCGAACCGCTCTTCTTTGATGAGACGTTGAAAGACGTGGTTTGCTGTATTCGCACTGCCGGGGGGCGGCAGTGCTTCAGATAACGTGAGCACTATATATACGACAATGAGCTTTTTGTCACCACAAAATATTCGAGCTATAGAACTTTTTGCCCGGAGCGCGGGACAAACGCCGCGCTCCGCCATGACACATTGCGGCACCGCGGAGATGACAATAAACGGCCCGATTCAAAAAAATGAATGTGGTCGTTGCGCGCTTTATCACACCTAAACGTAGAGCGCAGGGCGCAGCGTGAAGCAAAACGTCAAACCGCAGCGAGCGTTGAGGACACGATTGCGAACAAAATTTGCGGGCGCGCGAGGCAATCCTCGGCGCGCCCGCATGCGATTTGGAAGAGGCAACCCGAAGGCGTCGCTTCAGTCATAGTATTCGAGACCGAGGTGCGTGATGAGGTCTTCGCCACGCAGGTGGCGGAGCGTGTTCTTGAGCTTCATCAACTGGATGAAGATGTCGTGCTCAGGGTAGAGACCGGGCGCGGTCATCGGCGACTTGAAGTAGAAGGAGAGCCACTCCTGCGTGCCCTTCATCCCGACGCGCTGCGCAAGGTCGAGGAAGAGCGCGAGGTCGAGAACGATGGGCGCGGCGAGAATTGAGTCGCGGCAGAGGAAGTCTATCTTGATCTGCATCGGGTAGCCGAGCCAGCCGAAGATGTCTATGCTGTCCCATCCCTCCTTGTTGTCGCCGCGCGGCGGATAGTAGTTGATGCGGACGACGTGCGAGAAGTCCTTGTAGAGTTGCGGGTAGACATCGGGCTGGAGGATGTATTCGAGCACGGAGAGCTTCGACTCCTCCTTCGTCTTGAACGACTCGGGGTCGTCGAGGACTTCGCCGTCGCGGTTGCCGAGGATGTTTGTCGAGTACCAGCCGTGAAGGCCCAGCATGCGCGACTTGAGTCCCGGCGCAAGAATGGTCTTCATCAAGGTCTGCCCGGTCTTGAAATCCTTGCCGCAGACGGGAACACCGTTCGTGTTGGCAAGCTCCACGAGCGCAGGCACGTCCACCGTCAGGTTCGGCGCGCCGTTGGCGAAGGGGACGCCCGACTTAAGCGCGGCGTAGGCGTAGACCATCGAAGGCGCGATGGCCTTGTGGTTGTCGCGCATCGCCTGCTCGAACGACTTCAGGGTCTTATGGACGGCGTGTGTCTTGAGGAAGATTTCGGTCGAGGCGGCCCAGACGATGACAAGGCGCGAGCACTTGTTCTTGCGCTTGAACTCGGCCATGTCCTCAATGAGTTGCTCGGCCAGCTCGAACTTGTTCGCGCCCTCTTTAACGTTCGTGCCGTTCAGGCGCTTAACGTAGTGCTGGTCGAAGACGGCCTTCATCGGCTTGAGCTTCTGAAGCTGCGGCTTGAGCTGCGCGAGCAGTTCCTTCTCAAGCACTCCGGCGGTCAGCGCCGCTTCGTAGGCCGAGTCGGGGAAGATGTCCCACGCACCGAAGACGATGTCGTTGAGAGATGCGAGCGGGACGAAGTCTTTGATAAGCGGGTTGCGATTCTCGGTGCGACGGCCCAAGCGGATAGCGCCCATCTGCGTCAGGCTTCCGACTGGCTCGGCAAGGCCGCGCTTGATGGCCTCGACGCCCGCGATGAAGGTCGTGCTGACCGCTCCGAGTCCGACGAGCAGCACGCCGAGCTTGCCCTTGGCCGGTGCGATTTCAAAGCCGTTCTGTTCTGCTGACAAAGTGGATGATCTCCTTACTCAAGTTATTTAAGTAAGGATAGCGGAGGCAGGCGCGCGGCGTCTTGCCGTTTCTTGCGCAATACGGGCGACGGATTGCTGTCGAGGTGCTGTGCTTGAAGAATGCCTGCCGCGCGTTTTTGCCGTGGACTGGGTTTAGTTATATGCCGCGCGCGAGTTAAAGACTCACGTTCTCTTCGCGCGCGGCAGCGGCTACACGCTCTTCCTCGCGGCGGCGGGCGCGGTGTTGCGCATGCGCGCGGCGGAGGCCACGGGGCGGAGAGGGGAGGCGAATCGCTCCAGCACCCTCCGGCTCAAGCTGGAAGGCGGCGACCTCATCATCAAGACCGACGGCTGCGACGTGCGGCAGCAGCGGCCTGTCGCTTATCAGGAGTTCGAGGGCGTGCGCCGGGAGGTGGCGGCGCGCTACGCGCAGGACGCGCATGGGCGCGTGCGCTTCGAGTTGGGGGACTACGACCGCGGGCGCACGCTCGTCATAGACTCCGTGCTCATCTACTCCTCTTACCTCGGCGGCGCGGATGCCGAATCAGGGCACGTCCATCGCCGTCGATTCCTCGGGGAGCGCATACGTCGTGGGCCTGACCGACTCGCCGGACTTCACCGGCTGGCAGTTCTGGCTGAACAAACTCAACGAGTTCAACGGAAACTACATCCAAGCGGAGATGGTCAAGGCGTTCATCACCTCCGACGAGTACCGGAAGCATTTCGGGAAGCAGTAGCCGCCGCGCAGTGAGAAAGAAGAAGGCCGGCTGAGCGAATCAGCCGGCCTTCTCTTTTATGTGAGCATGATGCTCCGGCTTACTTGATGCCCCTGCGCGCCAACTGTTCTTTCAGTGCGGAGGCGACCGCTGCGTCGAAGCCGGTCTGGCCGCCCAACTGCTTCTTGCGCTCGGCTGCGATGTAAGCGTCGCGCTGCTTGTTGAGCGAGACAATCTGGTCGCGTATCTGCTGGCGCTCGGCGAGACGATGCTCGACCTCCTTCTTGCGGTCGGCGGCTGGAAGCTTCTGCAAGTCGTTGGGCAGGTCTTCCGTCTTCACTTCGTCGAGCTTGACCGAGCCGTTCTCGATTGACTGGAGCAGGTCGCCGACGTATGCGTCCTTGTTGAGCGCCTTGTTGACGGCGCGGTCGGCTTGAGCGGCAACGGGGGCGGCTCCGGCGACCACCGACTCGGTCTTGACCTGACGAGCCTGCGCCTCGCTGCGGAATCTCTCGCCCGTGACGCCTGCGCCGCCGCCGTAGGCGAGGTAGGTCGAGCCGAGGCGATTGCCGAGTTCAGAGAGTTGCGCGTCGTAAGGCGAGGCGATTGATTGGACGCCGCCGTCCTGCGCGATGGCGAAGAACTGCCCCTCGCCGCGACGCGCGATCTGCTGCCAGACTTGGCGCGTGTCGTCGGCCGCGCCGCACTGGATTGTGTTGACGATCATGCCAGCCCTCACAGCCTGCGCCGTGGTCGTGAGCGTGTCGGGCTCCTGAAGATAGTCATCGTGCGGTGGCGCATCGCCGACGAGAAAGACTATCTGCGCGTTGCTCGCGGAGGACTTCGACCAGCCTACCCGCGCGACGCCGTCGGCAAGCGCCTGACGCACGTCCTCGGGGCCGTCGCCGCCGCCCTCGGCGCGATAGTCCATGAGCGTTGTGTAGACCTTGTCGAGGTCGTTGGTGAGCGGGAGAACCTGTGTCACGTACTGGTCGCCGTGGTCGCGATAGGCGACGAGGCCGACGCGCACCGACGGATGTGCGGGTGTCTGCATCACCTCGTTGATGATGCCCCAGATGCGCTGCTTCGCGCCGTCAATGAGCCCGCCCATCGAGCCCGTGGTGTCGAGGACGAAGACCATCTCAAGCGTCTTCTCGCCCTTCGCGCCGTCCGTCACCGGAGGCTCGTTAGGCGGCAGGCAGGCGCAAGTCCTGACCAGAGCGGAGACGGCCCCTACGCCGAGGACGAAAGTTAAAATCGCAGTCGAGAGTCTGAAAAAGAGGCGCTTCATCGTTCGTGTTCCTTTCCGTCAAATCTTTCCGGTTGGCGCTGTAGCGTGTGCCAATCTCAAACGCGAGGCCAACGCTTTCTGCGGATTGAACGGGCGGAGTGGAAGACTCTTGCGGAAAATTTTTCGAGGCACTACTCAGTCTTAGCCGCGGACGAGCGCCTTGCGATAGGCGCGCGGTGAGATGCCCGTGGCCTGACGGAAGGCTTTAGCGAAGTGGCTGGAACTCATGTAGCCGACGCGCGCGCCGACTTCGGTGATTGCGAGGTCTGTCTCGGCGAGCAGCACCTGCGCCCGCGCGGCGCGCAAAGATGCGTGGTAGGCGTGCGGCGTCGCACCCGTCAGCTTCTTGAAGAGACGCGCGAAGTGAAAGGGCGAGAGGTGCGCGGCAGACGCTATCTCTTCGAGCGAGAGGTCACGGTGCATGTGCGCGTGCATCAACTCGACGGCGAGGCGTATGCGGCGGTCTACGAGACCGGCGCGTGAGAGTTCGAGTTGCGCGGAGCGGCGCAGATTGGCGTAACGCCGTAGCAAGTGTACGAGTGCTTGCTCGACGAGCGCGCCGACGACCAACTCCTGCCCCGCCTCCTCGCCTCGCAACTCATCAACGAGGTCGCGCGCGAGTCGCGCGAGTCGCGCATCGGCTTCTACGGCGCGCGTGCGGAAGGTGACGACGAGGTCAGCGCGCGCAAGCCCGACACGCGCCGCGCAGTCCAGAACGTAGACGGGCGAGAGACTGATGAGGACGTACTCGGCGGGGCTCGCGCTCGCCGCACTCAGCGTGTCGCCGGGCGCGGCGAGGAGCGCCGCGCCTTCATCTATATCACCCGATTCGATGGCCTCGCCTGAGACTCCGAACGCGCCCGCCGTACCTGTTTGCAACGGGGTTTCGGAATCCGCACTCGCGACGTGCCAGCGCATGCGCCCGCCGAGCAGCAGCAGCACGGCATAGTCAGTGCGCGCCCCGCCCGTCCAGCGGAGCCGCCGCCCCGAGCGGAAGTGAACGGAGAAGTGCGGTGGGCGCGCGTAGATTTTATCCGCGGCTGGCTCGGCGGGGCTCATCCTGTTTCTTGTCGGTCGTCGTTAACCGGGCGGAGCTTTTTAATATAGTAATTGTGCATCCAGCCGGGCTGGTTGGTAATGACTGCTCGCAGGTTCAGCGCAAGCGCGCGGCGCAGCCATACGGACGTGTTCACAGTCCAGACCAGAACCTCGAAGCCGCGACGATGCGCCGCTTCGACCGTCGCGCTTCGCAGCAGCGAGTGGTGGAGTGAGATTACGTCAGCGCCGCAACGCGCGGACTCGGCGATGATTTTGGCCGCCGGCACAAGTGGGCGCGGCCAGCTTTGACCGAAGAGTGCGGCGGTGCGAATCTCGGGTGCGAGCCGCTTGACCTCTCGAAGTGAGTCGTGCTCGAAGCTCTTGACGACGACATGGTCTGCGATTCGGTGCTCGTGTATCAACTCGACGACGGCGCGCGCAAGCGTCGCTTGAAGCGAAGGCTCTTCGCACTTCATCTCGACGTAGAGCCTGTGAGAGCCGAAGTGTTCGAAGACCTGTGTGAGCGTCGGGATGCGTTCAAAAGCGAAATACCCTCGCTCGCGATTGGGATAGCGGAGGTTGAACCACTCCCCAACGTAGAATTTTTCCAGTAGCGTGGAGTCGAAGTCGCTGACGAGACGTTCAAGCTGCGCCGTTCGTAGGAGCGAGGCGTCGTGGATACAGACGGGCACGCCGTCGCGCGCGAGTCGCACGTCGAACTCGATGCCGTCCGCGCCGTCTTCAATGGCAAGCTCGAAGGCGGCAAGCGTGTTCTCGGGCGCGCGTGCCGAAGCACCGCGATGGCCGATGATGAGAAGGTCGCTGTCGGCGATTCGTCCTCGACTCATTCGGGATTCTTTTGCCCTCGGCTCATTCCGCCTTCCTGCGTGGGCTCCGCACCGACGCGCTTCGCTTCGATGCGCGCTTCGACGAACTTCGAGGTGCTCTCTTAGCTGCGGGCTTATCTTTCTCTGTCATGCTCAATTCAGTTCCCGCATCGTGCTTGCCGTACTCTCCAACGCCAACGCCAGACTGCGCGTCAACGTGCGCGGGGTTGTGATGTGGAGCTTCAAACCAGAGCGTCGTGAGCGGGGGCAGGTCTATGACCGCCGAGAAGGGGAGGCCGTGCCAGGGCTGCTCATCGGTCTGAACGGAGTCGAGCTTGAGCGCGTCGCCGCCCGAGTAGTAGGACGAGTCGGTGTTGAGCAGAAGGCGGTAGTTGCCCGACTCCGGCAGGCCGAAGCGGTAGCCAGGGCGCGTGGCGGCGGAGAAGTTGCAGACGCAGACGAGCGTGTCGCCCTCGCCCGAGTGGCGCATGAAGGCGACGATGTTTTCGAGCGCGTTGTTGACATCTATCCACTGGAATCCGCGTGGCTCAACGTCGAGTTGAGAGAGCGCGGGCCGCTCGCGCAGAATGCGGTTGAGGTCGCGGACGAGCGTGTTGACGCCGAGATGGCCGTCGCCGTCTTCGAGCAGATGCCAGTCGAGGCTGCGCTCGTCGCTCCACTCACGCCACTGCGCCAGCTCGCCGCCCATGAAGAGAAGCTTCTTGCCGGGATGCGCCCACATGTATGCGTAGAGCGCGCGCAAGTTGGCAAGCTTCTGCTCGCGCGTGCCGTGCATCTTGTTGAGCATCGAGCCTTTCATGTGGACGACCTCGTCGTGCGAGAAGGGGAGGATGAAATTCTCGCTCCAAGCGTAGGTGAGCCCGAAGGTGAGGTTGTTGTGAAAGTAGCGGCGGACGAAGGGGTCGCGCTCGAAGTATTTGAGCGTGTCGTGCATCCAGCCCATGTTCCACTTGAAGTCGAAGCCGAGGCCGCCCTGATCCGTGCCTTTGGTGACGAGCGGCCAAGAGGTTGATTCCTCTGCAATCATCATCACTCCGGGCTGCTCCTGATGAACGACCGAGTTTAGCTCGCGTATGAAGTCGAGGGCTTCGAGGTTCTCGCGCCCGCCGTACTTGTTCGGCATCCAGCGTCCGGCCGAGCGGCTGTAATCGAGATAGAGCATCGAGGCGACGGCGTCAACACGCAGTCCGTCAACGTGACATTCCTTCAGCCAGAAGAGCGCGTTAGCGATGAGGAAGTTGCGCACCTCGTTGCGCCCGTAGTTGAAGATGAAGGTGCCCCAGTCGGGGTGCTCGCCCAGTCGCGGGTCAGCGTGCTCATACAGCGCCGTGCCGTCGAAGCGACCCAGCGCCCACGCATCTTTAGGGAAGTGCGCGGGTACCCAGTCCATGATGACACCGATGCCGCGTCGGTGCAGATGGTCAATCAAAAAACGAAAGTCGTCGGGATCGCCGTAACGCGCGGTCGGCGCGTAGTAGTTCGCCACCTGATAGCCCCACGAGCCGCCGTAAGGGTGACCTTTCAACGGCAGGAACTCGACGTGCGTAAATCCCATCCGCTCGCAGTAGTCGGCGAGCGCGGGCGCGGTCTCGCGGTATGTAAGCGAGCGCTCGCCATCCTCGATGATGCGACGCCACGAGCCGAGGTGCACTTCATAGATGCTAAGGGGACTGCGCAGGTGATCGGTGCGTGCGCGACGCTCCATCCACTCGTGGTCGTTGAACTGGTAGCGCGGCTCGAAGACGATTGAGGAGGTCGCGGGCGGGACTTCCGCCGAGAGCGCGTAGGGGTCGGCCTTGAGGAACGAGAGGCCGCCGCGTCGATGCATCTCGTATTTGTAGAGCACGCCGGGGCCGAGGTCGGGGATGAAAACTTCCCAGATGCCCGAGGTGCCCAAGCGCCGCATCTGATGAAGACGGCCATCCCAGTTGTTGAAGTCGCCGACGACGCTCACGCCGTCCGCATTCGGTGCCCACACGGCGAAGGAGACGCCGCCGACGCCACCGAGGTCGCGTAAGTGCGCGCCGAGCTTTTCATAAAGTTGCCAGTGTCGCCCCTCGCCGAAGAGATGCTCGTCGAAGGTGCCGAGCGTTGGCATGAAGGCGTAAGGGTCGCGATGCGTGAAGACGCCGCCGTTGTAGTGCGAGCGCAGATGGTAAGCGAATAACTGCGCGCGTCCTTCGAGCAGAAGCTCGAAGAGACCCGCCGGGTGCATCCTCGGCATCTCGCGCGCGTCTTCGCCCTCGATGATGAGTTCGACGCGCTCGGCGTCGGGGCGGAAGGCGCGCACGACGACGCCCTGCGGCGAAGGGTGCGCCCCGAGCACCGCGTGCGGGTCTGGCGAGTTGAGCGCGAGCAGCCGCTCAAGCTCGACGCGCGAGACGCTCGGATAGTCGGCCGCGCCCCCACGCCCCATCCTGTTCCCCGGCTTGTTCGACATCCTTGCTCTCTCCTTAGCCGATAGAAGTGGCCGTGTATGACCAGCGCGGTCGTCATCGAAAGGCTGCTCCGTCGGCTGATGGGGAAGTCGGATTTAACCTATCACGAATCGCGTGAGAGTTAAATCAGGCCAGTGACCGCGCCTAAAAGAAAAGGCGGAAGCGCTTTCGCCTCCGCCTTCTCGCAACTGAAATGTTTTTGGTCTTAACGCTGAGCGACCATCGGCTCTTCCCTCCGGATGCTCTTGAGCGTGAGGTCGAGTTGGCCCAATTGATGCGAGAGGCGAGCCTTGACGGGGATGTGGCGTTCGTCGCTCGTCACCCAGATGAACATCTTGCCCTTGCCCTCTTCGACGGGGCGGCCCGGCCCGAACAACTCGACCTCGACCCGTACCACGGCAACTTTACCGAGCACGCTCTTCATCTGCTTACTCTCGGCCTCGACGCGCGCGGGCACCTGAAAGACGCGCCCCGAGTCGCTGATGGCGATATTAAAGGTCTGTCCCGGCGTGAGCGGCTGCGTGCGCAGGAAGTAGATGGCGGAGACGATGTCCTGCGTCGGCCCTGCAAGCGCGGCGGTGATGATGCGCGGAGGCTGCTGCGTGTTGTTGGGATCGCGCTCGGTGTACTCGACCGTCTTGGCCTGTTGGTCGAAGACGGCTTCGCTCGTGCGCACGCGCTTGCCCTGCTCGTCGGTCTTGGTCGTGCGCATGGCGTAGAAGTCGTTCGGCTCGACTTGCGACTCGGCGTGGAACTTGAAGGTGACGCCGAAGAGCTTGCTGAAGAATCCCTTCGATATCACGTCCGTCGTTAGTACGAGCGGTGCGGTCGCCGCCGTCTCGCCCTCGACGGTGACGTTGCTCGCCGACGGGCGCTGCGCCTTGAACCTAAGCTCTGCGATGTTGATGCCACGCAGGATGGCCCTCGTGAACTCGCCTTCGTAGACAAGCTCCTCCGAAGGGATAAAGGGCATGGCTGCCGGAGTGCGCGGCGCTGGCGGTGTACGTTCTTTGGGCGTGTCCTTTGCCAGTACGACCGAAGAGAGTACAACGGCAAAAAGCAGTGCCGCCGCGGTAGTTTTCACTGGATTTCTGCGAGGCATAGTGAACACCCTTCTTTTTCGCGAGCTTGTTTAGGTCAGATAGCGAGAACTGCTTTGACCACAAGCACGCACCATGCCACGAGCAGCCCGAGCGCCGCGCGGTACTCACGATAACGCATGTAGAGAGACGGATCGAACTTCACGCCGGAGTCTTCGCCCGCCCTGTACGGCGTCAGGCGCGGGAAGAGGAGAGGGACGGCCGCGGCGTAACGCCTGTAGTCTTCGCCGAACATCCCGGCGAGCGTCACCGATTCGACGCGCATCACAGGCCAGTAGATGCCCAGGAAGAGCGAAGCGAAGAGCCCGCCCAAGATGAGCAGCAGCCACGGGCTCGAAGAGGCCGCGACCGTGAAACCAAGACCGAGGATGAAGCTGCCGAGGTAGAGCGGGTTGCGCGTGTGCGCGTAAGGGCCCGAGACGGCGAGCCGCGCGTTCTTGCGTATGTGCCCCGATGCCCACGCGCGCACCAGCAGGCCCACGAGCGCGACCGCCCCGCCCGCCGCGAGCGTGCGCACGTTCGGCTTCGCGAGGATAATAAAGACCCCCGCGCAGACGAAGCCGAGCGGGACTCGCCAACGCTGCATCCATGTGCCCGTCCTACGCGCCACCCGCATGCACCTCTACCGCGTTTGAAATCTTTGCGGCACGCCGGAGTCGCTCGCCCACGGCCTCGACGACGCGCCCGACCTCGATGTCCATGCAGACCCACTGTGAGCACGCGCGCCGATGGCAGTCCGTGCGGCAGCCGATGTCGTTGCGCTCGACGCACAAGTCAGCCTCGCGCGGCGAGCCGTTTCGCCACCACTCGGTCGGCCCGAAGAGGCCGACGACCGGTGCGCCTGCCGCGACCGCGAGATGAGTCGGGCCCGTGTCGCCGCCGACGTAAAGAGAAGCGCGCCTTGCGAGCGCGTAGAAGCCTTTGAGAGAAGGGCTCGCTGCATGTGCCGCTCCGCTTTGTGACGACGCGGCCACGCGCTCGGCCAACTCACGCTCGCCGGGGCCGTATGTGACGACCGAGCGCATTTGAAAGTCGTGCCGGATAGCATCGGCGAGCGCGCCGTAGCGTTCGGCGTTCCAGAGCTTGGTCGGCCATCCGCCGCCGGGGTTCAAAATAATGAATCTTTCTCCGACCCGTTGGATGACCTCTTCGGCTTCGCGCTCGTGCGCACGCGAGACCGCAATGGGAAACTCGAAGTCGTCCGCACTGCTTGGCAACTCGACCCCGAGCGCGGCAGCGGCCAGAGCCATGTTCTTTCGTATGACGTGGGTGTGTGTAGGGACTCGGACGGTCTCGTTCAGGAGGAAGCGGCTCAGCGGCTCGCGCAAATGCGCGCGGTCGAAGCCGATGCGACGACGTGCGCCCGAGAGCTTTGCGATGAGAGCTGATTTAAGAAGTCCCTGAAAATCTATGGCTAGGTCGAAGGGTGAGGCGCGTAACCGACGCAACTGACGGCGCGTTGCCGGCAGCGTCTCCCCAGACATCGGCCAGCGCCTCAAGCCCTTCGTGTCCACTTCGATGAGGGTTTCTAAAAAGTGGTTGTCCTTCAAAATTTCCGCCGCGCGCCGCTCGACCACCCAAGAAATCTTCGCGCGCGGCACGGCCCTGCGCACCGCTGCCAACGCAGGCAGCGTATGAACGATGTCGCCGATGCTTCCGAGTTTGACGAAAAGAATCTTCATAACGAAGTGATGAGTGATGAATAATAAGTGATAAGAAAGAGACGCCGTCTTCTCTTATCACCCATCATTCATCACTCATCACTTTCCCCAATATTTCCGTGCTTGAGTGATCCTTCGGGTCGCCGACGATTTGAACGCGGCCACCGAAGGATCGTACCACGTCGCGTTCGGGCACGGTCTCTTCGGTGTAGTCGGTGCCCTTGGCATGAATGTCCGGGCGAAGCGCGATGAGGAGTTCGGTGACGGTCGGCTCGTGGAAGATCGTGACGTAGTCAACCGCGCGCAGCGCCGCGATCACCTCGGCGCGTTCGCGCTCGGGGATGTGTGGCCGCCCCTCGCCTTTCAGACGGCGCACCTGTTCGTCGCCGTTGATGCCTACGACCAGCAGGTCGCCAAGCCCGCGAGCCGCCTCAAGGTAGCGCACGTGCCCGACGTGCAACAGGTCGAAGCAGCCGTTGGCGAAGACGACGCGCGCGCCGCCCCTTCGCGCAATCGCCACACGCGCTATCAGGCGGTTGCGTTCAAGTATGCGCGCGACGGCGCAGGCTTTGGTTTGCTCTTCGTTATCTCGCATCGCTCGACGGCCCGGCGCTGTAACTTTTACGCGCCCGGCCTGAATGTTATAGCGGACTTCGTAGCCATGTGGCGAACCGCCGTGCCCGCGTCGTCCCGGCTCAAACCTCCTGACCTTCCTGTTCGATTGAGGCGAGGAGTTCGTGCTGATAGACGCAGGCGGTGCCGCGCTTGAGGACGACGATGCCGCCCGCGTGGTTCGCGAGGCGCGCGGCGCTGCGAAAGTCGGCACCGGAAGCGAGCGCAAGCGCGTAGGTCGCAATCACCGTGTCGCCCGCTCCCGTCACGTCCACCGCGTCGTGCGAGCCGACGGCATCAATGCCGAGCGGAGCCTCTCCATCTTCCAGAAGCAACATGCCGTGCTTGCCGCGCGTGACGAGCAGCGAGCGAAAGCCAAGCCTTTCGCGCAGGGCTTCGCCCGCGGCGGCGAGTTCCGCTTCGTTGTCGAAGCGGCGTCCCGCGATCTGCTCAACCTCGTCCTCGTTCGGCGTGGCGGAGGTGAAGCCCGCGAACTCCATCAGCCGGAAACGAGAGTCAACCAGGATGGGTGCGACCGACGCCCGCGCCGCCTCTCGAAGTCCGGCGGTTGTTGACTCGCACGCAACGCCGTAGTTGTAGTCCGAGACGATGACTGCCTCCGCTCCATCGAAGCCTTCGATGGCCTTGACAGCGATCTCGTCAAGCAGCCCCTCGTCCGCGAGCGCCGCGCCTTCGTAATCGAGACGCACGACCTGCTGGCGCGGTGCGTGCGCGTGGCCCGCGAGTATGCGAACCTTCGTCGTCGTGTGCAGTTTCGGCGTGATGATGACGCCCCGGCAATCAACGCCCGCAGCCGTCAACTTCTCCAGAAGCTCGCGCCCCGCCGCGTCTTCGCCAACCGTACCGACGACCGAAGCGCGCGCGCCGAGTGTCGCAAGGTTCAGCGCGCAGTTGGCCGCTCCGCCCGGTACGGTCTCTGTCCGCTCGTGACGCAGGATCATCACGGGCGCTTCGCGCGACACGCGACTTATCTCGCCCGACACGAACTGGTCGGCAATCAGGTCGCCCACAATCAGCACGCGCCGCCCCGCGAACCCGCGCGCGAGCGCCGCCAGCCGCTCTCTCACATCTGTCTCTTTGTCATTCAATGTTTCGATGAGTGATGAATGATGAATGATGAGTGATGAATATAAAGTCGCTTGTCTCTTACTTCATCACTCATCATTCATCACTCTTCACTTCCTTCAACTATTTTCTTCACGGCTTCGAGCAAATTTTCGGCGACGAGGTCGGGGCGATGCTCCCACGCATGACTCTGGTGTTCCAACTCTCCCCGGCCGTAGCCTGTAAGCACCAAAGCGGAGCGCACGCCCGCGTTGCGCGCAAGCTCGGTGTCGCTGTAACGGTCGCCGACCATCCAGCAGCGCGCGAGGTCAAGACCAAGCTCGTCGGCCGCGCGCTTGATAAGACCGGGCTTCGGCTTTCGACAGTCGCAGTCCAAACGATACGGCGGCTCACCCATCGAAGGATGGTGCGGGCAGTAGTAGACGGCATCCAGACGCGCCCCGCCGCGTTCAAGCTCGTCGGTGAGCACGCCGTGAACGCGCCCAATCATCTCCTCGGCGAAGTAGCCGCGCGCGACACCGGCCTGATTCGTGACGAGGACGGCGAGCCAGCCCCGTTCGTTGAGAGTGCGCACCGCCTCGGCCGCGAAGGAGAAGACCTTGTAGCGCGAGACGTGATTGACGTAGCCGACCTCTTCCGAGATCGTCCCGTCGCGGTCAATGAAGACCGCGCGCCGCGCGCCGCTCATCTTGAAACCTCAGCGGTCTTCAACCTCAACCTCGAAACCTCCCGGTGCTTCAACGCGCCGCCTCCGCCTTCCGACGCGATTCGAGTGCATGCGTTGAAAGCTCGAAGACCTCTTCGGCCGTGATGGCGGTCATGCAGCGATGGTCGATGGGGCAGTCGCGCAGCATGCATGGTGCACAGTCCGGCGGGCGACGCACGACCTCCGCAAGCGGCGAGAAGGGGCGCGTCGTCGTCGGGTTGGTCGGGCCGAAGATGACGACAACGGGGCAGCCGACCGCTGCGGCGACGTGCGCGGGGCCCGTGTCGTTCGTGACGAGGAGGTCGGCCGCGCCCAGCACAGCCGCCATCTGTGAGAGGTCTGTGCGCCCCGTCAGCACGACGGGACACGTGCGCATGCGACGCGCCACCTCCTCCGATATTTCCAACTCCTCGCGCGCGCCCACGAGGACGATTTCCGCACCCGCCCTCTCCGACAGCATGTCTGCGAGCGCGGCGAATCTTTCAATCGGCCAACGCTTCGCGCGGCTGTTGGTCGAGCCCGGACAGATGGCGACGAGGAGGCCGCTACTGCTGCCGCGCGCACGGTGTTCGCCGAGCAGCCGCAACGCATCTCGCCGCCGCTCGTCGGAGATTGAGAGTTCGAGGCGCGGCTCGTGCGTCTCGATGGTCGAAGAGCCGTGGAGCATGCGTTCAAGCTCCGCGACGACGTTGAGATAGTAGAAGACCTCGTGGCGTCGTCCATGCCATTCGGGGACGGCAAGGCGATGCGTCAGGAGAGGCGCGCGCCCCTGTGTCGCATAGCCCATGCGCGCGGGGACACACGCCAGCGCGGCGACAAGTGCGGGGGCGAACGCGTTCGGGAAGAGCAACGCGAGGTCGAAGCGGCGCGCGCGCCACTCGCGTGCTTCACGCACGACGGCACGCACAGTCCCGCGCGTTTCGACGACGGGGAGGATGTCATCGATGAAGTCCGCGCCCGCGAAAATCCCTTCGGCCCAAGGGCGCGTGACGAGCGTCAGGTGCGCACCGGGCAGCACCCGGCGCAGCTCACGCAGGGCGGGCACGGTCATCACCGCGTCGCCCACCCAGTTCGCGCCGCGGACGACCACGCGCTCAATCTGTTCCGGTCTGAGTTTGCGCTGCATTGACGATAAAAGAGAAGAAATAATCTCACGCAGCGGTGGCATTAGGCAAAGAAGTGGGGCGACGCTTTCGTTGCGCCGCCCCTGTTATCGAAGAAGAATTCGCATGCCGCACTGGCCGCGCTTCATTTCTTCGTCGTGCGAGCCTGCGCGGCGAGTTCGGCGAGCGACTCGGCGCGGCCGATGCCGATGAGCATGTCGCCCGCGCGAATCTGCGTCTCACCCGATGGATTGAAGATCATCTCACCGTGCGAGCGGCGAATGGCGGCAACGACTATATCAAGCTCAGAACGGATGGTCGTCTCTTTGAGCTTGAGACGTTCAAGCGGCGAGCCGGGTGCGACCTCTACCTGCTCGAAGGCGAGGTCTAGAGTCTCGGCCGTAATCGAGTCCATGAAGTCGGCAACGGCCGGTTTCAAGAGCGCCTGCGCCATGCGGTGGCTGCCGATGATGGTCGGCGCGATGACGCGGCTCGCGCCCGCGCGCACGAGCTTCGGCTCGGCCGACTCTTCGACCGCACGCGCGACGATGCGCAGGGCCGGGTTGAGCGTGCGCGCAGTGAGTACGACGTAGAGGTTCGCCGCGTCGTCGGGCAGGCACGAGGCGAGCCCTTGAGCGCGCTCAACTCCCGCTTCGATGAGCGTCTCGTCGAGCGTGGCGTCACGGATGAGCACCTGCGAGTCGGGAAGCTCAAGCGCGGCGGCCAGCAGTGCGTTGCTCTCGATGGCGATGAAGGGGACGCCCGCGCGCCGCATCTCGCGCACGATGCGGCTACCGACGCGCCCCGCGCCGCAGATGATGTAATGGTCTTTGAACTTGTTCATCTCGCGCTGTCGGCGGCGCTCGCCGTAAGTCGCCAGAATCTCGGAGCGCACGAGCGACTGCACGGCTATCGAGAGCAGATAACCGGCGGTGCCGACGCCGAGCACCATGAAGAAGATTGCGAAGTTGCGTCCGGCAGGTGAGAGCGGGCGGGGCGGCCCGTAGCCAACGGTCGTCACCGTCATCACCGTCATGTAGAGGCTGTCGAGGAGCGGCCAGCCCTCGATAAGGCTGAAGCCGACGGTGCCGAAGGCGACCACGCCCCCCAGCGCGGCCAGCGAATAGATGAGGCTCGCGCGGGACTTAAACCTTTTCGTCAGTTCTACAGCGGGAGGCATCGAACCGTGCGACTCGGCGGCGGCATCAAACCCGGCATCCGGGCGAACGCGCCACGTTAGCTAAAAAGGGAGCGAGGTGTCAAATTCGTAAATCGTCAATCGTTAATCGTCAACAGTCCGGACATGTTAACTCGCGCGCGGCGTGCAGCGTCTGGAAGAACGCGATTTACTATTCACGATTTACCATTTACTATCACTAACGATGGCTCTGCGTCATCCGCCGAAAGATATTGTGCCGCCCGCCGCCGCTCGCAGGCAGCCACGCACGCCGCGCGTCGTCACCTTCGAGGAGCCACCCGAGGGCTTCTGGCGGCGTTGGCGTCGCCGCCTTATACGCCCCGCCACCGTCATCCCCGTCGTCGTCACGACGCTCATCGTCGTCGGCGTGCTCGGCTACTACTACACCATCTTCTCACAGCGCATTGACCGGCTGCTGCGCGGCGAGGTCTTCACCAGAAGCGCGGGCATCTACGCCGCGCCCAAGCAGGTGCGCGCGGGCGAAGGTCTTGCGATAGACGATGTGGTGGCGCGTCTGAAGCGTGCCGGATACGTCGAGCGCGCGCAGCAGGCCGACAACGCGCGCGGTCGCTACAGCGTTGACGGCGTGAATCTCGAAATCGAGCCGAGCAAGGACTCGATGATTGACGGACGCGCGCAGTTCCCGCACGTGCGCGTGCAGTTCGGCAAGGGCGGAAAGACGGTCGCGGCGATCAACGACCTCGACGCGGGCAGCGCGAAGATTCAGAGCGCGTGGCTTGAGCCCGAGTTGATAAGCTCGGTCGCCGGGCCGCAGCGCGAACGGCGCAAGGTCATCGGCTTCAACGACCTTCCAGACCATCTCGTCAAATCAATCGTCACGACCGAAGACCGCGACTTCTTCAACCATTACGGCATCAACCTGCGCGGCATCCTGCGCGCGGCCGTGCGCCGCTACGACGCAGACCCGAACTCGCCCATCGCGCGACAGGGCGGTTCGAGCATCACGCAGCAGCTTGTCAAGAACCTCTTCCTCTCGCCCGAGTACTCCTTGAAGCGCAAAGTCTCAGAGGCGTACATGTCCATCATTCTTGAGACGCGTCTCTCGAAGAAGGACATCTTCGCGCTCTACTGCCACGAGGCTTATCTGGGCCAGCGCGCGGGCTTCTCAATCAAGGGCGTCGGCGAGGCGAGCGAGGCTTACTTCGGAAAGGACGTGACGGCGCTTACGCTGCCCGAGGCCGCGCTCCTCGCGGGGCTCATACGAAGCCCGAACCGTTACAACCCCTACAAGTACCCGGATGTCGCCTTCGAGCGGCGCAATCAGGTCTTGAAGTCAATGGTCGAGGCGGGCGTTATCTCCGAGGTCGAAGGTGCGCGCGCGATGGCGACCGAGGTGAAGCTCGCGCCCGCGAAGGGTCGCATTGACGCTTCGGAAGCGCCCTACTTCGTTGACTACGCGCAGAACCAACTCTCCGACGTTATCGCCGACACGTCGGCGGCCGAGCGCCTGCGCATCTACACGACCATTGACATGGACTTGCAGCGCGCGGCCTACGCGGCGCTCGTCAAGCAGCTTGCCGCGCTCGACAAGGTGCAAGCGAAACGTTATCCGGCGGGCACGCTTCAGGCGGCGCTCGTTGCCATGAAGGCCGACACGGGCGAGATCGTCGCGATGGTCGGCGGGCGCGACTACGAGAAGAGTCAATTGAATCGAGCGACCGATGCGATGCGACAACCGGGCTCGGTCTTCAAACCCTTCGTCTATGCCACCGCGCTCAACACGGCCTACGACCCCGTGCCGCGCGTCATCACCGCAGCGACCACTTACAAGGACGAGCCGACAACCTTCAACTACGGCAACCAGCAATACTCGCCGGGAAACTTCGGCGGGCAGTATACAAACGCCGACGTGACGCTGCGCGACGCGCTTGCGCACAGCCTCAACGTCGTCACCGTCAAGATCGCCGACGAAGTCACAATCGGCCGCGTGATTAATCTCGCGACGAAGGCTGGACTGCCGAAGCCGAAGCAGAACTACATCGCGCATGCGCTCGGCACGAACGAGGCGACGCCCTTGCAGGTCGCTTCGGCCTACACGGCTTTCGCGCAGTTGGGCATGCGCGTCACGCCGGTCGGCATCAACCGCGTGACGACCGGCAGTGGCGCGACCATCGCCGCGCCGCAGGGACAGAAGAACGAGGTGCTGCGCCCGCAGGTCGCGTACATCATGGACTCGATGATGAAGGACGTGGTGAATCGCGGGACGGCGGCTAAGGTTCGCGCTCGCGGCTTTCGCGCTAACGTCGCGGGCAAGACCGGAACCTCTCGCGATGGTTGGTTCGCGGGCTTCACGCCGAACCTCGTCTGCGTCGTCTACGTTGGCTTTGACGACGGCTCAGACCTCGGGATGACGGGCGCGGACTCTGCGCTCCCCATCTGGACTGACTTCATGACGGCCGCTCTGCAAGCACACCCCGAATGGGGAGGCGACTGGCAGGAACCGCCCGACATCGATCACGCAGACATAGACCCGCACACGGGTCTGCTCGCCGCCGCGGACTCCGTGGACAAGCGCACCGAACTCTTCATCCACGGCACAGCGCCCGCGCAAGTGAGCACCGCGCCTGAAGAGACGGCCACGCCCGACGAGCTAACGCTGCCCGGCGATGGCGAGCCGCAGACCGTTCCAACTCCGGCGGGCCCGGTCTACGTTCCACCTTTCCCCGAAGAGACGCCGCCGCCGATGGGCAGGCGCGGCCGGAATGAATCGGAGGGGCGCGATACGACCGAGCCGGGCGGTGCTTCGCGTCTGGCCGGCACTATCACGCTCGACATAGACCCGACCACGGGGCTCATCGCCGCGCCGACCTGTCCCGTCATACGCACCAAGACCTTTGTCATCGGCACCGAGCCACACCGCCGCTGCGGCCCGCAGTACCATCAGAACCAGACCATCCTCCCCAACGAAACGCGCCCGCGCCGCGTCGCGCCTCCGTAACGGCAAGGTCATTTAACGGGGAGCGCCCACGTCATCGAATGTTCCTGCGCTTGAAGTAGTCAAGAGCTTCAAAGCCTCGCGCAAGGTCTCGACCGCGAGCGCCGCCGCGTGCTGCTTTCGCGAGGGGAGCCCGCCGACAGCTTCGACTATCTGCGCGCGCGTGATGCGCGCGGCCTCATCCAACGACAAACCTTCCAACATCTCTGTCAGCGCCGAGCCGCACGCGAGCGTCGGTGGACAGCCGTATGCGAGGAAGCGCGCCGCACTGATGCGCCCCTCGCGGACGCGTAGCGAGAGGCGCAGGCGGTCGCCGCAGACGGGGTTCGACTGCTCGGCGACGGCGTCGGCAGGAGTCAACTCACCTGCGTTGCGCGGGTTGGCGAGGTGGTCTTTTAAGAGGTCGGAGTAAGCCACAAACTCAGACGGGCGTGAAGGCGCGTTCGACTTGAGCCTTCTGGTAGAGCGGTGAGAGGCGGCGCAAATCCTCGACGGCGCGCGGGAGGACTTCGAGCACATAGTCAATCTCCTCTTCGGTCGTGTCTTTGCCGAGGCTGAAGCGAATCGAGCCGCGCGCCAGTTCATCATCACGACCCAGTGCGCGTATGACCGGCGAAGGTTCAAGCGAGCCCGAGGAGCAGGCCGAGCCGGTCGAGACGGCGACGCCCTGCATGTCCAAGTTGATTAAAAGCCCCTCGCCCTCGATGAAGCGGAAAGAGACGTTCGAGATGTTCGGGAGCCTTCGCTCGCGGTCGCCGTTGAAGACAATGTCTGAGACACGCGCGACGACGCCCGCCTCGAAGCGTTCACGCAGTCGCCGCACGTGCTCTGTCCGCGCTTCGAGTTCAAGGCGCGCGAGCCGTGCCGCCTCGCCGAAGGCGACGATAAGGGGCACGGCCTCTGTGCCTCCGCGCCGCTCGCGCTCCTGATGGCCGCCGACGTTCTGCGGCGCAAGCCGCACCCCGCGCCGCACGTAGAGAGCGCCGACGCCCTTCGGCGCGTAGAGCTTGTGCGCCGACAACGACAGAAGGTCACAACCCAACTCGTCCACGTCAACGCGCATCCCGCTCGCGGCCTGCACAGCATCGGTGTGAAGCCAAAGGTGCTTGTGTCCCGCGGCTCGACGCTCGCGGACGAGAGTGCTCAACTCCGCGACGGGCTGGACGGTGCCGATCTCGTTGTTGGCGAGCATGACCGAGACGAGAACCGTGTCGGGCCTGAGCGCCGCGCGCACGTCCTCGACTCGCACAACGCCGTCGCCGTAGACGGGCAGGCGCGTCACCTCCCAATCGCGTCGCGCGAGTGCGTCGCAGATGCCGCGCACCGACGAATGCTCGATGGAAGTGGTGATGAGGTGTCGGCCGTGCTGCTCGTTCTGTTCACAGACGCCGCGAATGGCGAGGTTGTTAGCCTCGGTGCCGCCGGAGACGAAGACGACCTCGTTGGGACGCGCGCCGATGAGTTCCGCGACCTCGCGCCGCGCGCGGTCAACCGCTGCGCGCGCCTCCTGACCGAAGAAATGAACGCTCGAAGGGTTGCCGAACTTCTCCGAGAAGAACGGCAGCATCGCCTCGATGACGCGACGGTCAGCAGGCGTCGTCGCGCTGTGATCGAGATAAACTCTGAGCATATTAAAAATCTAAAATCAAAAGTTCCGTCAAACCTGCCGGGGCGGGGGCAGCATCAAAAGCTGCGGAAAGCTCTCCCGCTGCCGCCGCCTCGGTCACGCCCCGTCTCTCGGAGTCTATGTCGCTCAAAGATAGAGCGTCAAGGCGGTTGGATGTTCCGGCGCGCTGTTATAATCTCCCTCCGGCCGGATAGAGCCGCCTTGATTACAGGAGAAGAATTGATGAAGACCAGCAGAGGTTTCTCCGTCGCCCTCGCGCTCGCAATGTCGCTCATGAGCCTTGCCGCCGCCTTCGCTTTCGCGCCCGCCGCGCGTGCGCAGGGTCAGCCATACGGCGCACTTGAGCGCGGCTACCGCACGGGCTACTCCGACGGTTATCAGTCCGGTTGGACTGACCAGTTGAAGGGCGCGGGCGCGGACTATCGCAGCAAGGCTGAGTACGGCAGCGCCGACCGCGCATACATCGCGGCCTACGGCCAGCTTGAAGAATACCGCGACGGCTATCAGCAGGGGTTCGAGGTTGGCTACGAGGCGGGCTATAACCGTCGCGGCTTCGACTCCGAGTTGCCCGCGAGCGGCATCACGCGGCGCGGCGCGGCCCCGCGCGAGGCATCCGCGAGTAACGAGGGAGTGCATGGGGGCAGGCCCGCCGATGCGGACGAAAGCGCATCGCAGAGCAGGGGCTCCGACCGCACACAGAGCGACAACGGCCCCGCGCAGAGCGGCGTCGTCGGCACGGCGAGCACAGTTGCTTCCAACACGGTTTTGACGGTCGAGTTGATGAACCGACTTTCGACCGACGTGAGCCAGCCCAACGACCGCTTCGAGGCACAGGTCGTCGAGCCTAAAGAGTACGCGGGCGCAATCGTCGGCGGCCGTCTCGCGAACGTCGAGCGCGCGGGCAAGTCGAGGGGGCGCGCTCTGCTCCAACTCGACTTCGACCGGATACGCATGCCCGGCGCGAGCGATTGGGAGCAGTTCAGCGCGCAAGTCATCGAAGTCGTTCAGACCGAAGAGTCGGGCGCGGGCGAGGTTGACCCCGAGGGCGGCGTGCGCGGCAAAAGCACGACGAAGGACGACGTGACGAAGGTTGGCGCAAGCGCGGGCATCGGAGCCATCATCGGAGCCATCGCCGGAGGCGGTAAGGGCGCGGCCATCGGCGCTGTCATCGGCGGCGGCGCGAGCACGGCCGGTGTCATGCAGCAGCGCGGCAAAGATATCCACCTGGAACGCGGCCAGCAACTACGAATCCGCACGACCAGCCGGAATCGCTGAGTAAGTAGACAGTAGATAGTAGTCAGTAGACAGCAGGCTCCGCTGGAAGTGCATTGGCGTTCATATATCCACGCTTCGCTAACGAAACCACTTCTACTGGCTATATCTACTGTCTACTGTCTACTTTCATTCATGCTCGTCACCCTGCTCACGGATTTTGGAACCGCGGACTACTTCGCGGGCGCGATGAAGGGAGCGGTGCTTGCGTCGAACCCGCATGCGCAGGTCGTTGACATCACGCACGAGATTCCGCCGCATGATGTCGAGGCAGGGGCGTTCACCTTACTCGCCGCCTTCGGGGCCTTTCCGGCGGGGACGGTTCACGTCGCGGTCGTCGATCCGGGTGTGGGCTCGTCGCGACGACCCATCGCGGTTGCTACACCGGGTCACATCTTCGTCGGGCCCGATAACGGCATCTTCGGTTACGTCTATGAGCGCGTCGAGACCTTCAGCGTCTTTCATCTCACGAATGAGAGTTACTTCCGCAGAGACGTGAGCGCGACTTTCCACGGGCGCGACATCTTCGCTCCCGTTGCGGGCGCGCTCGCGCGCGGCGTAGCGGTCGAAGAACTGGGGCCGCGTGTCGAAGACTTCGTGCGACTGCCATTCGCGCGTCCCGAGCGACGAGCGGACGGCATGCTCGTCGGTGCAATCATCCACGTAGACCGCTTCGGCAACTGCATCACGAACGTCGCGCTGCGAGACCTTCCAAGTGAAGTGTCGGGCCGTGGCTTGCGCTTGAGCGTTGGCGGGCGCGAGGTCAACCACTTCAGAAGATTCTTTGCCGACGAGTCGGGCGCGCAAGGTGGCGAGCCCTTCGCCATCTGGGGCAGTGCGGGCCTTCTGGAACTCGCCGTCTTTCGTGACTCGGCGGCGCGCGTGCTCGGGACGGGGCGCGGGGCGCGCGTTTTGATTTCGGAGAAGGCCAACAGCGCGTGAGTTAGTTGGTGATCGACCTCGCATCATCACACACAAAAGCCGACGGTTCGGCAATCACCCGCGCCGTCGGCTTGTCACTACTCACACCACTTTGCTATTTTCAACTCACTTCGATTCTTAAGGACAGTGCCAAATGGACAAAGCAGAGAACAAGCCCGCGGCAAAGACCGGCGCGGGGCTTGAAGGGGTGGTCGCGGCTGAATCCTCCATCGGCGACGTGGACGGTATCAACGGCCGTCTCATCTATCAGGGCTTGAACATACACGAACTCGCGGAGCATTCGACCTTCGAGGAGACGGTCTACCTGCTCTGGCACGGTCGGCTCCCGAATCGCGCCGAGTTGGACACGCTGCGTGCCGAGCTTGCCGCCAACCAGAAGCTGCCCGCGGAAGTGTTGGAGCTGTTGCGACGGTTCCCGCGCGACGCCGAGCCGATGGACGTGTTGCGCACGGCCGTCTCATCGCTCGCCTTCTATGATGAGGGCGCACGTGACCTCTCGCGCGAGGGCGCGCTGCGGACGGCGACGAGGCTGACGGCGCAAGTCCCCGTCATCGTCGCCACGTTCGAGCGGCTACGCAACGGCAAGGAGCCGGTCGAGCCTCAAGACGGCTTGAACATCGCCTCGAACTTTCTCTACATGCTCAAGGGCGTGACGGCCGCCGAGCGCGACGCTCGCATCTTCGATGTGTGTCTCATCCTCCACGCCGACCATGAGTTGAACGCCTCGACCTTCACGGCGCGCGTCGTCGCGGGCACGCTCGCGGATATGTACGGCGCGGTGACGGCTGCGATAGCCGCGCTCTCGGGGCCGCTCCACGGCGGGGCGAACACGAACGTGATGAAGATGCTTTTGGAGATAGAAAGCCCCGACCGCGCCGAAGAGTGGTTGCGCGACGCGCTGGCGAGTAAGAAGAAGATCATGGGTTTCGGCCACCGTGTCTACAAGACCGAAGACCCGCGTTCGGTCTGGCTCCGCAGATTCTCGCGCGAGATGGGCGAGGCGCGCGGCGAGACACGCTGGATAGACATCCTTGAACGCCTGCGCGAGTTGATGTTCACGGAGAAGAAACTCTACCCGAACGTGGACTATTACTCGGGCTCGGCCTACTACCTGATGGGCATCCCGCTTGACCTCTTCACACCCATCTTCGCCGTCAGCCGCATCTCGGGCTGGACGGGGCACATCCTCGAACAGTACGCCAACAACCGTCTCATACGTCCACGCGCCGAGTACATCGGCCCGCGCAACGTGCCCTACGTGCCGATTGAAGAGAGGTAGCGAGGGTTCGTCTTATC
Organism: Acidobacteriota bacterium; assembly: GCA_032230645.1. Taxonomy (GTDB): domain Bacteria; phylum Acidobacteriota; class Blastocatellia; order Pyrinomonadales; family Pyrinomonadaceae; genus QHXN01. The sequence continues at coordinate 32,209 of JAVXWN010000052.1, forward strand.
AATACCGACTCCTGTATGTCATGTGCAGGGTCATTCACCACCGAAGGCACAGCTAAATCCCATTAGCTGTGCCTTCGGTGTCTTCGGTGGTGAATAACCCGTGCGCCGCATTCAAGAGAGAGTAATGCGTGGCGTCTCCGGATTCGGAATCTCGCCGTCGGTGTACTGCTTCATCTCCGGTGTCGCGGAGAGGAGTCGCGTGCGCCATATGAAAAGGGTTGCGAGGATAAGGGCGATGGTGCAGGCCGCGCCGCCTTCGATGCCGTAGGAGCCGCCGCCGATCCAGAAGGGCCCCGCGTCCGAGAAGCGCAGGAGCGGCGCGGGCGTGATCCTCGTGATGCCGCTCACGGGCGAGCCGAGAACTGCGCCCTGCACCCAGTTCCAACCCGCGTGTATGCCGAAGGGGAGCCACAGGCTGCGCGTGCGCCAGTAGGCCACGCCGAGCCATGCGCCCGCGAGCAAAGTGTTGACGAAGGTGAAGCCGGGAACGACCTCCGGGTTGTCGAGATGCGCGAACGCGAAGGGAACGGACGTGATTGCAATCGCTACCCACAGCGGCCACGAACGCAGAAGCGTTTGCAGAGGGTAGCCGCGAAAGATCATCTCCTCGGCTGCCGCGCTGAGCAGGAAGATGACGCCCGAGGTGACGAACGTTCGCGCCACGGCGACGGCGCTAAAGGACTCGGTGAGCGTGAAGCGATAGCCGCCCGCCGTCGCGCCTAGAAGCGCGGCGCAGCCTATCGAAACCGCGCCAATCAACATCCCGAAGACCGCATCGCGTATCCACCCGCGATGCGTCGCCCAACCCAACGCACGCCACGGCAAGTCCTCAAGCACGTACCCGCAGCCCAACCCGACCACAGCCGCCGGTATGAAGAAAACGGCCGCCTGTATGACGAAGCCCCAGTTGCTTTCGACCAACAGCCAGTTGTGAGTCTTCGCGGGCAGAACAAGCGCGAGCCCGAAGAGAGTCGAGATAAGCAGTCCACCGCGCGCGATGTAAAAGGCCACGGCGAAGATCGCCAGCCGCCACACGCTGCGCACGCGGCGCGCGTGGTTGTAGAAGATGTCCTGCATGCGCCAGTCAGTCCAAAGGGATTGCAAAGTCGGCACAATATAACCGAAATGCAGTCGAGAAGACGAGACGCGGCTTTCGGCGTCGCGCATGCGTGCGCAGAGCGACGCGTGATAAACTCCCGCGCGGACTGATAGGTATGACGAAAGAGGGATCCGACTTTACAGATGTGAAGCCCGCGAAAGCGCGCAGGCGTGGTGCGCCGTGGCTCTTTGGCGGGCTCGTGCTCGTGCTGCTCACGGTGCTTGTCTCGCTTCAACTCTTCGGGCTGTGGGAGGTCTTCACGCCCGACACGGCGCGCGACACGCTACTGCTTTATGCGCTCTCGACGCTCAACTTCGTCGCCTTCTTTCTCTTCAGCTTCATCTTCATCCGCAGCCTGCTCAAGCTCCGCCGCGAGCGGCGCGAGCGGTTGCTCGGCTCGAAGATCAAGACGAGGCTCGTCGTCTACTTCATCGCCGTCAGCCTGCTTCCCATCACGGCGATGGCGCTCTTCTCCTACATGTTCTTCAACCGCTCGATGGAGAAGTGGTTCAGCTTCTTTCCGCAGGACGTAGTCAGGCAGGCGCGGCTCGCGCAGGATGAGGATGCGCGACAGCAGATAGAGAATCTTTCCGAGGTTACGGCCGCGGCTGCCGACGCGCTCGGCGGAGCTACACCGACGCAGGCCGAAAGTGCGTTCCCCGCGCTCCTGCGCGACGGCAGGCTCGCGCTGATAGCCGTCGTCTCATCACAAGGCGAAGTCCTCGCGCGCGGCGTCGCGGAGGAGTGGAAGGATAACGAGTCCGAACTCGAAAGTCTCGTGGCGCGCGCTTCCGTTCAGGGCGGCTTGAGCATGAACACACGCGCGGGGCTGCTCGACGTTGTGGCCGTGCCGCTCGGCAGCGACGGAGGCGCTCAGAGGTTGGTCGTCGCGCGCGTGCGGCGCGGCGACGAGAGCTTGGGGCGATTGATTGCGAGCGCGCAGACCTTCGAGGACTTCAGGCGCAACCAGCGGCGCGTGCGCGTGCTCGGCGTGACGACGCTCGGGCTCCTCACTCTGATGCTTCTGTTCGCCGCGACGTGGAGCGCGATTCATCTCGCGCGCGGCATCGGCACGCCCATCCGCGCGCTCGCCGAGGCTGCGAAGGAGGTCGCGGGCGGCAACCTCTCGCACCGCATCGAGACAATCGCTGACGACGAGCTGGCCGTGCTCGCCTCGGGCTTCAACGACATGACGGCGCAGCTTGCCGAGAACCGCGACCGGTTGGAAGTCAACGCCGCTGAGCTTCGCGATAAGAACCTCACGCTCGAAGAGCGTCGGCACTACATCGAGACTATCTTG
>JAVXWN010000147.1:0-10845 GCA_032230645.1 Acidobacteriota bacterium
CGACTCGGGCACGGGCGCGGTTGAGCGTCCCGGCATCACAGGAGGGCGCATGCCTTCCAACCCCGGCGACAACAGCAGCGGCAATAGAGCCGCCCCGGCACGCGTCAGTCCTTCGCGCTCCGCGCCGCCCGATAGGACGAGCCCCGTCTATCCAAGTGGCGGAGACGAGCCAACGGTGAGAGGCCGCAACCCCGATGCAGGCGATGACCCCCGTGCGCGCCGCACGAGCCCCACGCGTCCGCCCGTCGAGCAAACGCCCATCGAGCGCGGAGACGAAGCGACGCGTGACAGCGGCTCGAAGCCTTCGCCCGTCTACCGGCCCGAGCCGCGCGTGCGTCCGAGGGATGAAGGCGAGCACACGTCTCCACCCACGACGCGCCGCGAGGAGCCACCCGCACGACGCGAAGAGCCGCCTGCCTACAGGCCCGAGCCGCGCGCGCCGCGCGAGTCACAACCAACGCGCAGCGACCCGCCATCGCAACGACAGGAGCCGCAACGACAGGAGCCTCGACACGAACAATCCAGACCGGAGCCGCGACAGGAGGCTCCACGTCACGAGGCACCGCGACAGGAAGCGCCCAAGCAGGAAGCGCCGCGCCACGAGCGACCCGCCACGAGCGATTCCGAGCCACCGGCCAAACGCAATAGACGTTAGCCGCGCGGCGCAAAGTTCGGAGGCAACGGGACGGGGCCCCGTGCCTCCGGCTGCGACGGCGAATGGTGGGCGAGCACGACCGACGCAACTCCTCGTCTACCATTTCGCCGCCGCAAAGATTCAAACATCCATCGCCGCCAAACTTAAAGACTCTTTTGCGCCCCCGCGGCCCGCCCTCTCCCCGGACACAGCCGAAAGGATTTCAGATGCGCGCCCGTTCATACCTCGTCGTTTTCATCCCGACACTGCTGCTTGCACTCTCTGTCATCTACACGCCACTGCTGCGAACAGGCAGAGCGCAGACTGCCACCGAGAAGAACTTCCGGCCCGACCGGCGACACGCACTCGCCGCGCGCCCTTCCCTCCCCGGCATGCCGACGCGACCCGGCGCATACATCTCGCAACGCAAGCGCACCGACTCGTCAACTCTTTCGCGTCCGCGCACAAGCCCGAGCATAAGTGATGTGCAACTGCGAAGCTCGAAGCAATCCGGCGCTGAGCGTCGCGCACCCGCGCACGCCGCATCTTTCAAACCCACGGGCGACAAGGCCGCGCAAGCTCATTCAACTGCGCGCACATACTCACAGCGTTCAGGCGAGACAACTCCAGCGGCCGTCATACCCGGCACGCCGCTCAGTCGTGTCCTGCACGTCTCGCAGTTGAGCCTCGTCAACTCCGACGGCACGCACGAAGAGTTCGTAGACCGCGACGGCGATCTCGTTGCCGACGACCGCACCACGTTCGACGCGCGCGGCGGCTCCTATGACGTGGCCGTCGGGCGCACGGGCTCGCGCTACGAGGTCTTCACAGCCATTGACGACCGAGGCACCGCCACAACCTCGGACGACGTTTCGACCGGCGTGCTCGTCGTCGCGCTCGACACCAACGGCGACTACGTTCGCGACGCATCTTCGACTTTCGATCTCGGCCGCGACTACGCGCTCCCTTCGGCGGTCTCGGTCGTCTCGGGCACTTCACGCGCGGGACGCGAGTTCGTCGTCGTCTCTTCAAGCGGCTACTTCAACAGTCAAGACCCGCACGATCCCGCGAACGAGCCTTCACCCGGCGTCGTCCTTCTCGTGCGCGACGCTTCGACCGGCGGCTTTGACGCCACGCGCTCGCGCTCGCTCGTCTCGGTAGGTGACAATCGTCTCTTCAACGCTAACGCTTTGGCGCTACTTCCAAACGGCAACCTCGTCGTCGCAGACTTCCAATCGAACGAGCTTCGCATCATCCGCGACACCAACGACGACGGCATGCCCGACACGCTCGACGCGAAGCCTTTCTACACGTTCGCTTTCAACACCGACGCGCCGCTCGACATCGCTACCAACTCGCGCGGCGTCGTCTTCACGCACTCAACGGGTAACGACACATACATGCTCGCCGTCTACGACACGAACGGCGACGGCTACGCCGACACGGACGAGGTCTGCGTCGAAGGGCTCTCGATTGACAACAGCCTCGTGCTCCACGGGCTGACGGTCGCGCGCGACGGTACGGTCTACGTCATCGAAGATGCCACGGGCGAGAGCGACCGTCCCGCCGACGGCGGCAACGGCGGCATCCCGCGCGTTGATGCTTTCCCAGACCCCGCTCTCAACGGAGTTCTGCGCGACGGCGTGATCTTCGTCCTCGCCGACGACGAATTCACGCAAGCCTATTCGGGACTCTCCTTCGGCGTCGAGACAGTTCTGCCGCCGGTCGCGCGCCTCACCTTGACGAACAGCGCGAGCCTCGAAGGCGACGCACCTTCGGGCGGACTCGCGACCATCAAGGGCACGGGTCTGACGCGAGGCAGAAGCGGCGCGACGCAAACGGACGCCGCCGCGCGCGGCCTGCGCGTGACCGTCGAGGGGCTCGCGGTTCCCGTTCTCTCCTTCGACGACTCGAACGTACATATTCAAGTCCCGCAATCGCTCGGGGCGGGACTCGCCTCGGTTGTCGTCAGCGTCGGAGGCAGCGCGACGGCCGCCGACGACGCGCGCATCGTCACCGCAAACCCCGGCCTCTTCACCGTCACGCAGACGGGGACGGGCGAGGCTGTCGCACTGCTCGTCTCCGGCTCGCTCTACACGCGCGCGCCCTTTGCCGCGCGCTTCAACAACAACGCTTCCGAGGTCGCGCTCTTCGGCACGGGCTGGCGCAACTCTCCACCCGTCACCGTGCAGATCGGCGGCAAAGCGGCGAAGGTCAACTACGCAGGCCCCTCGGGCGGCTTCCCCGGTCTCGACCAACTCAACGTCGTCATCCCCGACGGCGTGAACGGCCCCGCGTCCGTCCTCGTCACGACATCGGGAGGCGCGACGAGCCGCAGCGGCGTCTTCATCACCGTGCAGTGACGATGATGTAACGGTCACTCACCGCCCACGCTCTACCCACCCGCCTCGGAAATGTTATATTCGCCCGCAACCGTCATTCAACAGTCATGGATTTGCACACCATCAAGACGCCCTCGCTCGTCCTCGACGTGGAGCGCGTGAAGCGCAACGCGGAGGCGATGTCGGCGCGGGTCAAACGACTCGGCGCAAGCCTGCGGCCGCACGTCAAGACGCACAAGTGCATTGAGGTCGCGCGCATACAAATCTCGGGTGCGGCGGGTGGCTTGACAGTCTCGACGCTCGCCGAGGCGCGCGCCTTCGCCGCGCACGACTTCAAAGACATCACCTACGCCGTCCCCATCGAGCCCGGCAAGTTCGACGAGGCGATTGAACTGTCGAAGCGTTGCGAGCCTCTTGCGCTTCTCACCGACGACGCTTCGATACCACCGCTTCTGGACGAAGCTGCGCGGCGCGCGGGTATCACGCTCGACCTGTTCCTGAAGGTTGATTGCGGCTACCACCGCTGCGGCGTCGAGCCGCAAAGTCCCGAGGCGTTTGAAATCCCACGGCTCATCGCCGAGGCGCGTGCCCTGCGCTTCGCGGGCATCCTTACGCACGCGGGACACTCGTACCACGCGCGCACGCGCGAAGAACTGCTCGCCATTGCGAGGCATGAGCGCGACCTGATGAGCGAGTTCGCCGCGCGCCTGCGCGCTGACGGTATCGAAGTGCCTGTTGTCAGCGTCGGCTCGACCCCGACCATCACGCACGTTGACCATCTCGAAGCCGTTGACGAGGCGCGGCCGGGCAACTACATCTTCTTCGACGCCTTTCAGGCTACGCTCGGCAGTTGCTCTTTTGATGATTGCGCGCTGACGGTGCTTGCTGCGGTCGTTCACCGCGACCGCGTGCGTCGAAGCGTTGTCCTCGACGCGGGCGCTGTCGCGCTCTCGAAGGATCGTGGCCCCGTGGAGTTAGATTCCGGGTGCGGTTATGGCCGCGTGCTCGACCTCGAAGGCGAGGAGCTTGGGCTGCGCGTCGGCTCGCTCTCGCAGGAGCACGGCGAGGTGTTCGTTGACGACGAGCGGCTACTCAACACCTTGCGCGTCGGCGCGCGCGTCCGCGTACTCGCCAACCACTCCTGCCTCACGGCCGCGCAGCACGCGCACTATCAAGTACTCGAAGGCGGCCGCGTCGTTGACAGGTGGGAGATTGAGCGCGGCTGGTAGGAAGAAAGGATATATCACTCAACACCAATGACCGGAACCAATCTCATGAGCATTGATGCGTTCAATGACGAAGAGGAGTTGAACGTCGTCATCGAGACGCCGAAGGGCAGCCGCAACAAGTACGAATACGACGAGCGGCTGCGACTCTTCAAGTTGAGCGGCGTGCTGCCGTCGGGCGCGTCCTTCCCTTTTGACTTCGGCTTCGTGCCTTCGACCATCGGCGGCGACGGCGACCCGCTCGACGTGCTCGTGCTGATGGACGAGGCAGCGTTTGCGGGCTGTCTCGTGCGCGTGCGCCTCGTCGGTGTTATTGAGGCTGAGCAGACCGAGCGCGACGGCGAGACGACGCGCAACGACCGGCTCATCGGCGTCGCCTCGGACTCGCGCCTGCTGGGCCGCGTCCGCACGCTCGAAAGTCTGGGGCCCGATCTTCTCGAAGAGATAGAGCACTTCTTCGTCTCTTACAATCAAATCAAGGGCAAGGAGTTCAAACCGCTCGGGCGGTTCGGCGCGGGGCGGGCGCTGCAACTGGTCGAGGAGGGGATGAAGCGTTTCCGACGGTCGAAGAGAAAGCGTGCGTCGTCGAAGACGAGCGGAAAGAAAAAGCGTTGATGAGTTTTTTTAAGTTAACTTGATATAGACGTGCCGCGCGACCAGACGGGCGCGGAGGGACGAGCACCCCGGAGGCGTTCGTCCCTGACGGATGTTTTGATGCGGGGGCGTGTAGGGGCCCCTAGCCCTCGGCCTCGCGGCTGATGACGGCTTCACCGCCGATGCGCGCGGCGGCGCGACCGAGGATGAGAAGCACGATGATGGCTATTGCCGTCGCGAGGATGGCGTAGATGAAGAGCGCGGCGAGGCTGTCGTTTTCGCCGAGCAGGTGTTTGATGGCGGCCTTGATGGCCTCGTTCCATGCCAGCGCGGCTACTAGCCCGAGCGAGGCCGCAGCGAGCGTTATCATCGTCTGGAGGATGATGCGCGTTCTATTCATCGGAATCTCCATGGAAGGTGTCGGCCGCCGGGCGGCGGCTGCTTAAAACGAACGCACTTCTACGCGAAAGAGTCGGGCGAGTCAATAAATATTTTAGCGACTTGTTTCCTCGTAGGATATATGTGGGTGCGACTCTCAATTTTCCTTGACAATCCATTGCCACAGCCATATCGTACGCTCTTCATTAGCCCTGCTGATAAGAGCCGATCTTCATTAGTCCAGCAGTTCCTACCAGCTTTGAACTAAAAGGCTAAGCCGATGATGAAGCCTCCAAGATTCCAGTCAGGTAAGCCTTCTGCCTTATCAGCGCAGGAGCAGGTGAGAAAGCAATCTCATCCTGCCATTCAACCCAAGGCTGCTATTATCTCGCACAAGCAGCCGGTCACGCCTCCGGTTTACAGGCCGCAACCTACTCCAAGAGTCTTGCAGCGAAAAACCGTAGTCCAGCCGCCCGCCACGCAAGCTAGGACAAGCGCGCCCCCGGCTTATCGTCCTCAGCCACTCCCGAAGGTCTTGCAGAGAAAAACGAATGGAAATCCTCAGCCTGCAAATCAACCGAAACGCGCGCCCGTAGCTCCACAGGTCTATCGTCCCGAGCCAAAGAGAATCCTACAGCCGAAGCAGGCCATCGGGGTACCGGTGCGCAAGCCTGCTCAGCCAGCGCCGATCTGCTGTCCTCAACACGGGCCGCTTCAACCAAAGCTTGTGACGACCCGGAGTGCGGGGCTTCAGGCCACGCGCCCGCAGTTGCCCGCCAGAGCGCCACAACAGGTCGTACAGGCCCACGGGTTAACGACACATGTTTCCGGCGGGCCGGTTTTCCTTCGGCCCTCTCGTGTGATCCAGCGTGTCAAGACCAGCTCAAACGCATGGGATGTAGGCAAGCGAGTCATCGCGAATTTAACTGAAATTGTAAAGTCGCATAAGGGCTCCCCGCAGATGACTGGCGAGTACCCGCAGGTCGAGGATGACTTTGCCCAGTCGATGTCACACCCATCTGAGTGGGGTGAAAAGAAGTCTCATATGGAAGGCGTCAATGTCGGCGCACTCGCCGTGATGGAAACAGCGGACGGCGGAGAGGGGCTGGCATTTTCATTCAATAATCTGGGGCCACAACAACAGAAGATGGCCGACCGGATGTTCGGACTCTTTCCCGAAGATGTTCGAGGGAGTGGGCTCGTCAAGGTCAAAAGCCCTAAGATGGAAGTAATAGAGCATGCCGAGATGCAATTAGCTGACAGCGGACAAGTCCCCGAGGGAACTTACATTGGGATTAGTAAACCGTGTTGCCTGTGCTGTGCCGCAGCTCTACTGGTTCAGGGAAAATATCGCTTCGGCGGGTGTCACGGCGAAGCATTTAACCAGTGGCGGATTCCCAATTTCATCAAAAACTCCGCTGAAAACCTGCAAAAGTTCTTCGGGCAGGCGGTTTGGGATTATTATCAAAGTCTGAAGGTAGGAGTGAGTGGCCTACCCTTATCCATGCAGGATGATCTTGCGCACAAGGGCGATTTTATTCAGTTTCTGGAGACCGCATGGGGTTCGCTTCAGAAAGATTTGGGATAGCTTACAAGTCTACGACGCTGTTTTCGAGTAAAGCTTCATCATTTGCACGAGTCTTGCCCATCTTCTAATCCGCAATTGGGTCGGCCTGCGAAAGGCTCGCGCTTATTTGATTGTCAGGCATCGTGTGAAGTCTCCTTTGCGCGGCGCATAAAGGAAAAGGTGTCGGCCGCGCGGTGTGTGTGATTGAGCATTCGGGCAGGCGCGTGAGACCTGCCCGAATGCTTCGACAAAGGTGCGCTAAAACGCGCGCACGACTTCAAAGTTATTCCGAAGGCTCTAACGAACACTCCGGCGGAATCTCGAAATTCGCCGGGTCAAGCCACGAATCGAATTCCTCGTAATAAAAATAATCCGCCAGCGCGAGACTCGTGCCCTCTCCGAGTTGCGACTGCGATTGCATGAAGGTAACGGGTCGGCTGCTGGTTCCATCGGGGCTAATCGGGCTGTACCACGTCCACAAATAGGTTGAGTCAGGATAATTTGTGGTGGTGGATGGTGGAATAGGGACGCCCGGCGGAAACTGCACGCCCACAATCATTACGGTGTTGCCGGGGCACAATACCGGATTGTCGAAAATACACGCCTGAATTGCCCCTATTGGTCCATCAGGTGTGGGTGTAGATACCCAAGTCGGGCCTTCCTCCGGAAATAAAAATCCGGCGCTGCCTGAAACACACCTTGTCACTTCATTGCCGTTATAGTTTATCAAAAAGCTATTATCGCTACCGGGCGGCGGCCACGGCTGCGACGGCGGTGGTACCAAGTCCGGGGCAGGACCCGTCAACAACGCCTCTTGTGCTGTATACCCGGCATTAGGATTGTATGTAGACTTCATCAGGGTGTTTTGAGAGCGGTCGGCTGTGACCTGATAGGCGTCGTCGGGTTTCCATATATACAGCACCCTCGTCGGCAGAGGGTTAAAGGTTTGATTCACGGGAGTCATAAATACAGTCATGCCGAAATTTAAATTCCATGTGAACAACTCGAAATTGTTCGGGCCGGCTGAAAAACCCGGAAAGTTTGGAAACTCCATGATTGTCGGTACGCTTGTCTGTTGCAGTACGGTGAACGATGAAAAGTAAGTGAACGAAAACATCTGGAACAGGGCGAGTTGAGTCGGGTCGCCCATCGAAGGGGACGCCAGCGGCCCCTGACCGAACATCATGCGTACCGGCGCATTACTTTGGGCATCGAACCACATCCAAGTCGCGGCCGGGGGGGTTGTGGTGCCCACCGGAATACTCCACCAGTTGACCTCTTGCGTGTTCATCCAGTTAAGAGGAGACGTTCCCGCGCAGTTAGCGTTCTGCGCTTGACCTCCGAACCAACCGGAATTGGGATCGGGCAAAGACCAGCCCACGTCAACTGAATTGAACGTTTGTCCACTATCGGTTGAAACAGATGTTCCGCCTTCACCAACGATATACCACCAGCTTCTACCCGAGATTCCAAAGACTTGCGCCGAAAGAAAGTCTCCCGCCTGATAATTAATGTAAGTGACACAAAGCTCGAAGAAGGGATTGGCGGCGTCCTCCGGCGTGCTGGTTGATTGAAGCGGGCTAAACGGGTGCAGCAGCGCGACGCATTCCCATGCCGTCGGTAAAGGCGGGGCTGCGCCCGTAAAAGGCGTTAACGTCGGATACGCGCCCTGAGGAATCGGATCGAGATTGGTGGCTTCGTAATTCATGCTTTCTCCTTATTTGCTTGGTGATGAAAGGATACTTCGTGGTCGGGTGGGCACGTGAGATACGTGAGACCTGCCCGGACGCATTGGTTAAGATGCGCTGGAACGCGCGCACAATATCACAGTCCGAAACGTGAGCAAAGCTTTTTGAATTGAATTGTCAGGCGCGGCGAGCAGCACTATACGATGAGTTTCAAAGACCGCGAGTGACCCTTAACCCGCAACCTTGAGTCTCCGCTTGTGCTCGGCGAGCATGTTGCAGAAGAGCGCGCCCTGCGAGACTGCATCGTCGAGCGCCTTGTGTGTGTAGGGCAGATTGTCGAACCAGTGGCGGGGCATGTTGCGCTTGACGGTGTCGAGGAAGGGGCGACCCGTGAGTGACATGGCGAAGGTCTTGATGTCGAGCGCGTGCCAGCCGAAGGGGTTCTCGCCCGTGAAGCGGTTCAAGTACCAGCAGACGAACATGAAGTCGAAGGCGGCCGGGTAAGCGACGAAGACCGGCTCGCCCGGCAGCGACTTGAGCCACGCGAGATAGCCGAGCATCGCCTCTTCGGGCGTGCGCACGTCTTGGCGGCAAGCGGCCCAAGCCTCGGGCTGACTCTTCCACCACTTCATCGTGTCGGGGTTCTGCGACGCGCCGGGCAGCGTCTCAAGATTGACGGTGAACACGCCGTGGAGCGTCTTGTCCGGCAGGTATGCCGCCGAGCCGACGCTGAGCATCGAGTAGACGCCGGGAATCGGCCCGTCCGTCTCCACGTCCGTGCTGACGTATATTTCCAACGCGCTTCCCTCCTCGGATTCGTTCGCCCGCGTCGGCCGCACGGTTGCGTCCAGGGCAAGCATGACGACCTTCAATTCATCACTCGGCCCGAGGCCGTTGCCGCCGCGACGGGCGGCGTGCTAAAAGGTCAAACATGAAGAAGTACGGACTGTCACGCTTCGCCAACATACTACTTTTCCTCGCGCTCGCGGCACAACCCGGCGCGGCGCGGCAGGAGCCTTCAACGCATTACCGCGTCTTCGACTCGAAGGGCAACGCCGTCGCGCTTCAATCAATCATCGACGCGCTCGAACGGGCGGACGTGCTCTTCGTCGGCGAGACGCACGACGACCCCGTCGCGCACGTGCTTGAGGCAGAGCTTTTGCGCCGCGCGGACAAGCGATACGGCGCGGCGTCGGCGGGCGCGCGTCCCGTCGCCCTCTCGCTTGAGATGTTCGAGCGCGATGTGCAGACCGTCTTAGACGAATACCTCGCGGGACTCATCACCGAGCGCCACTTTCTTCTGAGCAGTCGGCCGTGGAAGAACTACGAGGCCGACTATCGCCCGCTCGTCGAGTACGCGCGCGAGCATCACTTGCCCGTCATCGCGGCCAACGCTCCCGCGCGTTACGTCTCGCGCGTGTCGAGTGAGGGCCCCGACTCTCTCAAGGCGCTCTCGCCCGCCGCGCTGAAGGAATGGCTACCGCCGCTGCCCTTCCCGACTGCTTCCGCGCCTTACGCGGCGAAGTTCAACCGCTTCATGCAGGGCGATGCAGCCGCGCCAAGCACCCCGGCGCAGATGCACGCGCAGGCGAACCCACACGGCGGCGCGCACCTGCTCGAAGCGCAGACGTTGCGCGACGCTTCGATGGCCTACGCAATTGCGGAGTACCTGAAGCGCGGCCACTCGCCACTCGTCGTCGAGGTCAACGGCACGTTCCACAGCGAGGAGCGTATGGGCGTCCCCGAGCAGCTTACGCGCTACCGGCCGAAGGCGCGCACCGTCGTCGTCACAATCATCTCCGACGAAGGCTTCCCAAATTTCGACGCCCCGCGCCTCGCCCGCCTCGGCGACTTCGTCATCATCACCGACCACGGAACGCGGAAGTAGGAACGCCGCAACGCCGCAGCGATGAACTGAATACAGGATGCCTTTCAGTTCATCGCTGCGGCGTTCATACTTCCGCGTTCCATGGCCGCTTGCCAGAACGGGCGCGGCTTGGCACAATAGCCTTTGCTTTTATCGTCGCCGTTCGCGACCGAGAGGCAGGTGTTGCCGGATTTAACCGAAGAGAGTTTAAGAACCAGACAACAATAACGTTTCGAGAGTCGGCCGGGTGCTGTGCCCGGCCCGTTTTCAGTCAGTATTCAAACGGAGAGATGTAATGGCAACAGTCGTCGTCAATCAGGGCGAGTCAATCGAGAGCGCGCTGCGTCGCTTCAAGCGCAAGGTGATGTCCGAGGAGATTATCAAGGACGCGAAGAAGCACGCCTTCTTTATGTCGCGCGGCCAGAAGGCCAAGCTCAAGTCCGCTCTCGCGCGCAAGCGCAACAAGCGCAAGTCGCGCCCGATGCGCCCACGCAGCTAACTGCTCACACTGTCACGAAACAAGAAGCGCGCGGAGACTTTAAAAGTCTC
>JAVXWN010000190.1:0-31602 GCA_032230645.1 Acidobacteriota bacterium
CGTCGGCCACAACTTCACCGCATGGCGCGACCGGCTCGCCTCTGCCTACGCGGTGCTGTGGGCGAAGTGATTGTTGATGAGTGAGGGAGGGAGGATTTTAGTCTTAAGAATTTTCACTGCCGGTAAAGCTTCCCCAACGGCCGCCGTTCACGATGTATGAGACGGTCGCTTCGCTGACTCCGAACTGCTTCGCTATCGTCTTCTGGTAGATGCCACCTCGTTTACACATGCGGCGGATTGAAAGGACGGCCGCGCGCGTCAGTTTGGCCTTGCCGTTCTGCTCTCCATAAAGCTTTGTGTTCCGCCGCTTCTTAACGGCGTCCTGTGAGTTGTCTTTGGGCGTGCCTGAGAAGAGGTGTGCGGGGTTGACACAGGCGCGAACGTCGCAGTAGTGGAGCACGAGCCTGCCGTTATCAATCCGCCCGTGCTCGATGAAGTAGCTGACGCGATGCGCCTTGTACTCTTTGCCCTTGATGCCGATGATTCCGTAGCCGTTCTCTCGGACGAAGCCAGTCCACAACCAGCACGCTTCGGGCCCGCCGGAGCGATCAACCTTTCGCCAGAATCTGTTGACCTGAATTAGATGAAGTTGCGGGATGCGCTTCGCCATAAGGTGCCTCTTCGGGCTGGCGAGGGAGATGTATGCCCACTGAAGGATTCGAACCTTCGACTTCCGCCGTGTGAAGGCGACACTCTACCGCTGAGTTAAGTGGGCAGGCTAACGTTTGAGATGCGAGATGCTAACAAAGCGCGCGCGCGAGCGTCAAGCGAGGTGGCTTGAACGCTCGCGCGTCGTCGTTTGTCGGAGCGCGAGAGAGTGGTGTCGGTCTCAGCCGCCGCCAATGGTCGGGTCGTCGGGGCTGGCGGACTTTTCGTTGTTGGAGGTCGGGGTGCCGACATCGGAACCGATGTAGAAGAAGCGGCTGCCTGTGGCGGTCAAGCCCGTAGGCTTCTGCGGGTCGGCGTTGACGGCGTAGACGGGCGGCTGGTTGCCGGTCTTGGCCGTCAGCGTCATGCGGAAGATGTAGCCGTCAACCAGAGGCGTGTCGCCCGCGAACTGCTTCCCCAGATAACCACCCTGCGAGAGCTGGTCGAAGGTGCCATAGCCCGCACGGTTCTTGGTGTTGTAGTAAGTGACCTGTGCGGTCGAGATGCGCTGGAGGTGCGTGATGGCCGCGGCCTCGTTGGTCGAGCGCACGCTCGCCTGCCAGGCGGGAATGCCGATGGCTACGAGGATGCCGATGATCGAGATGACGATCATCAGCTCGACGAGCGAAAAACCTCGCTGGCGCTCAAATTTGCTGCTGTTGCTCATTATTTCAAAACCTCGCTGCCCATCATTACACGTGCGCATGCGCGCTGAGTTCCACGAAAACTTGGGACTGGGACAAAGCCGCGTGCGCTGCCGTCGCGGTCTCCGGTGCGCAAAAATTTTACTACAGGGAACTCTCCAAGTCACATCGGGGTCAAAAGCAGAGGTCGGAGGTCAGAGGTCAGAGGTCAGTTGAAGAGAAACGCTTGAGGCCGTTGAAGTGAGACGGGACGAGGCGAAAGAGAGTGAACACCGACCGCCGACCTCTGGCCTCTGGCCTCTTTTGCCTTTAGAATGTGACGGGCATGAGAAATCTTCAACCTGCGGACAGAGAAGGCGCGCCGTCGGCGGCCGAGGCTGCGGAGCGCGTCGCGCTCTTACGTGGGACGGTCGAGCGCGTCATACGCGGGAAGACGGAGGCCGTCCGCCTCGCGGTCGTCACGCTGCTCGCGGGCGGGCACCTCCTCGTTGAGGACGTGCCCGGCGTGGGGAAGACGACGCTCGCGCAGGCTCTGGCGCAGTCCATCAACTGCACTTTCCAGCGCATACAGTTTACCTCCGACCTCCTGCCTTCGGATGTCATCGGCCTCTCGGTCTATGACGAGCGCAACGGCTCGTTCGAGTTCAAGCACGGCCCCATCTTCGCCAACATCGTGCTTGCCGACGAGATAAACCGCACGACGCCAAAGACGCAGTCGGCGCTTTTGGAAGCGATGGCCGAAGGACATGTTACGGTCGAGGGCACGACTCATCATCTGCGCGCGCCCTTTATGGTCGTCGCCACGCAGAACCCGGTCGAGCACCACGGCACTTACCCGCTGCCCGAGTCGCAGGTAGACCGCTTCATGCTGCGGCTGCGCATCGGCTATCCTTCGTTCGAGGTCGAGAAGGAAATCTTGCGCGACCGCGAGCGCGGCGACCCGCTCGAAACATTAAGACCCGTGATGTCGGGCGAAGAGGTGGCCGAGTTGCAACGCTCTGTCCACACAGTCTCGGTGGACGATGCGCTCGTTGACTACCTGATGCGCATCGTCGCGGCGACGCGCGACTCCGAGACTTTAGACCTCGGCGTATCACCGCGCGGCACGCTTGCGCTCTTCCGCGCGGCGCAGGCGCTTGCGCTCACCGAAGGGCGCGACTACTGTCTGCCCGACGACGTGAAGCGGCTCATCCTCCCCGTCTTCGCGCACCGCCTCGTCATCAACTCGCGCTTCTCATCCTCGCTCCAACGCCGCAGCGAAGAGGCCGAAGAGGTTCTGCGCGAGATAATGAAGACCGTCAGCGTTCCGCTCTGAAGGGATGAGGGATGAGGGATGAAGTGAAGACTGTCCGGCGCGGCCGAGGTTCATCCATCGCTCATCGCTCATCGCTCATCGCTTCACTGCGGGGCTGGCGGAACACTATCTTGGGCACGCTGGTCGTGTTGAGCGGCGTGGGCGCGGCCGTCATCACGGTCATAGCGCGCCGGAGCGGCGACTGGGAGTTGACGCGACTCGGGGCCATCGCTTCACTGATGTTCGCCGTGCTCATCGTGCTCTTCGTCGTGCCGCCGCTCGCCCGAAGCGCACGCGCCGAAGCGATGCGGCTCGACCTCTCCTTTCAGGTGACGACGGGCGGTCTGGTCTTCGTCTGCGTCTACGCGGTCGTCGCCTTCGCCGCGTGGAATACGGGCAACAACCTCCTCTTCCTCGTCTTCTCGGTGCTGACCGCGACACTCTTCGTCGCGCTGTCGGCGGCGCGCGCCTCACTGCGTGACCTCGTCGTCACCGCACGCTTCCCCGACCACATCTTCGCGGGCGACCCGTCGCCTGTCATCGTCACCGTCAATAACAAGAAGCGTCTGTTGCCGTCGCTCTCCATCATGGTCGAGGCGCGCGAGCGTAGCGCCGTCGGCGCGGGACGAGGACTGCTGCGCCGCAGGCGTCCGCGCGAGTTGAAACGCTCGCTCGCCTACTTCATGTACGTGCCGCATCGCGCGCGGGTCGAGCAGCGCATCGAGCAGACCTTCGCGCTGAGAGGGCGCGTGCTCGTCACGGGCTTTGAGATTTCTACGCGCTTCCCGTTCGGCTTCTTTCGCCTGCGGCGTCGCCTTCGCGCGCGCGACGTTGAGATAGTCGTCTACCCGAAGCCCGAAGGCTTGGGCGACGAATTGCATCTGTTGCCGATTGACGCAGGGCAGTTGGAGGCCGAGCGGCGCGGCGCGGGTCACGATCTGCACAGCCTTCGAGAGTACCAGCCGCGCGACGACGTGCGACACATCTACTGGAAGGCGACGGCGCGACAGGGGCGACTCATCGTCCGCGAGTTCACCGCCGAGGACGAGCGCCGCGTCCACGTCGTCCTCGACCCCTTCATCGTCGCTGACGACGGCGCGGCGGAGGTGCGCGCGCGTTTCGAGCGCGCCGTGACGCAGGCCGCCTCGCTCGTCTCACACTTCATCGCCGAGCGCGCCGAAGTCCGCCTGAGCGTCGGCGAAGACGGCTCGCGCTACGGCGTCGGGCGCGAACATCTCTACGCATCCCTGCGCCGTCTCGCACTCGTCGAGCCGCGACCGGCCGAGCCCGACTCGACAGAGCGCGCGGAGTTCTGGCATCGCATCGAGCCCACAAGCATGGGCGCGGGCTACGTCATCCTCGTCACCACCGCCCCGCGCGGCACCATCCCCGCCGAACTCTGGCGCAAGTCGCACGCCATACATCTTTGAAGGGGTGAGGGATGACGGATGAATAAAGAGCAAGCTGTCTCCTATCCATCATTCATCACTCCGCATTCATCGTTTCCTATTCATCTCTTATCCCTCATCCTTCATCCCTTCGCGGGGCCGCGAGCGTCTCCGGTTTCCTGTTACAATGCGCGGCATGATCTCGGCACAGACGGCGCGGCGCGCGGTGTGGCGGCCGTTGTGGGAGCTGCCGCGGCGCTTCGATTTGATATGGCCGCTGGCGCGGCGGATGACGTTGGCGCGGTATCGCGGTTCGGCGCTCGGGCTTCTGTGGGCAGTGCTGACGCCCGCCGTGATGATCGCTGTCTTCACCTTTCTGTTCGCAGGTGTCTTCGGCGCGCGCTTCACGCCCGATGGCACGCCGTGGGACTACGCGCTCTATCTCTTCTGCGGGCTGTTGCCGTGGACGGCCTTCTCCGAAACTTTGCAGCAGTCGGCGGGGCTCGTCGTCGCACACGCGAACCTCGTCAAGCGCGTCGTCTTTCCGCTTGAGGCGTTGCCCGTGGCGCAGGCGCTCGCGGCGTTGGCGGCGCAGTTGTTCGGCACACTCGCGCTCCTCTTCGCCACGCTCGTCATACGACGAGAGTTGCACGCGACCACGTTGTGGCTTCCACTGCTGCTCGTGCCGCAGTTACTCTTGACGCTCGGTGGAGCGTGGCTTGTCGCCTCGCTCGGCGTCTTCATACGCGATACGGCGCAGGTGCTCGGCCTTCTGCTGATGGCGTGGCTTTACCTGACGCCGATCATCTATCCCGAACAGATCGTGCCCGCGCGCTTTCGTCCCGCGCTCGAACTCAATCCCTTGACGCCGCTCGTGCGCAGCTACCGACGCATCCTGCTCGAAGGCGCGCAGCCCGACTGGGCGGGTCTCGCTTACACCGCAGCCGTCGCGCTTGCCGTCTTCATCTTCGGCTACTGGTGGTTTGCGCGCACGCGCAAGAACTTCGCGGACGTGATATGAAAGGGATGAGGGCTGCCGGGTGAGGGATGAATAAGAGGCAGTCTTCATTCATCCCTCACCCGGCATCCCTCATCCCTTAGTTTGACTTGCCCGTGGGGCTTTGGCATAAAAGCCTCTCGGCGGCGCACGTCAGACTTTGCAGCCTCGACGGACTCGCCCGGCGCGCGCCGAACAACTTGGACAGCATGGCGAAGAAAGCGCAGCGATACCTCAACCGGCTCGGGCTCCACCTTGAGCGCGCAAGGCAGCGCCTCCGTCAGAGCGGCTTCTCGAACTTCGACGAGGAGCCGATGCTCGCGGAGTTCGTCGCGCGCCTCGTCCCCGACGCGAGCGGGCGCACGGCGGTTGACATCGGCGCGGGCGACGGCATCCGTGGCTCGAACACCTACGCGCTCTTCCGTAGGGGCTGGCGCGGCGTCGGCTTCGAGGGCGACGAGCGGCGCGCACGCCGCCTCGCGCGCGCCTACAAGAATTTTGAAGGCGTCGAAGCGCGCCGCGCGCTCGTCACTCCCTCGAACGTCATCGAACTTCTCCGCGAGCAAGGCGTGCCCGCTGACTTCGGGGTGCTCAGCCTCGACATAGACAGTTACGACTACTTTGTGCTCGACGCGATTCTGCGAAGCTTCCGCCCGCGCGTCGTTGTTACCGAGATCAACGAGAAGATTCCGCCGCCCGTCCGCTTCGTCGTTCGCTACGACGCGAACTTTCGTCTGCAACACCACTTCTTCGGCTACAGCATCGCGAGCCTCGAAGAGTTGTGCGCGCGACACGCTTACGCGCTCGTCGCGGTCGAATACAACAATGCCTTCGTCATCCCGCGCGAGCTACTCGGAGCTGAGCCCGCGCTCGACGCCGCGACGGCCTATCGGCGCGGCTACCTTGAACGCCCCGACCGGCGCGAGCGCTTCCCGCGCAATCAAGACATGGAGTCTCTCCATTCAATGAGCCCCGCGCAGGCGGTCGCCTTCCTCAAGAACTTCTTCGCACGTCACGAAGGCAAGTACGACCTCAGCCTCGCCGAGACGCCCGAGCCCGCCGAAGCCGTCCACACGTAACAGCGCAGGCTTTGAAGAGAATCCAAACAGGGACGGACAGGATGGATAGGATATAAGAATTTAAGCTTTGAGATTTGAGGTTTCAAAGGTCAAACTTCAAATCCTCAATCTCTTATCCTGTCCATCCTGTCCATCCCTGTTAATTTCCTCCGTGCTTAGAACCACCACGACGCCCATCATCCACCAGACGAGCAGCGCGACCTCTGCGTCGCCGAAGTTGTAGTTAACAAGCGAGCTTGCGAGGAAGCCCGCGAGTGCGCCCGCCAGCCCCAGCGCGAGTCCGTGCGCGCCCGCGTTAGGCGTCTCGCGCCACGTGCGCTCGGCGCGCGCACACATGCGCCAGAAGGCATACATCAGCCAGAGCCAAAAGAGCAGCGCGGGTAGCCCACGATCAAAGGCGAGTTGGAGCGGCGTCGAGTGCGCGTGCAGCATGTCCTTGCCGGGGAAGCCCCACTCGGCCCAATGCTCGTGTACCGCGTCCATGCCGTGGCCGAACAGCGGGTGCAGCGGGATGCGCCCTGCGGCCACACGCGCGACTTCGAGCCGCAGGTCTGCGCTTGGGTCGCCAAGCCGGAGCGCCCCGCTCGCACGCGTGCGCCACACGGCAACCGCACCGAGAGCGAGGACGCACGCGACCGCTGCCGCCACGAGCGCGCGCTGCCGGTTGCGCGCCGTCGCGCGCAAGGCCACTACACATGCGCCGATGGCAAAGGCCACCAGCGTCGTCCTCATCGCCGTCAGTGCGATGCCTGCGGCAAGCAGCACGAAGGCTGCGGCCGGAAGCAAGACGTGAAGACGTGTCCGCCGCTCATCTCTCTCGTCCGCGCCTCCGCGCCTCTTCAGCCATGCGGCAAGAGCGAAGCCTAGCGCAAGCTGCGCTATAATCTGCAACACCTCCGCGAACGTCTCGTAGTGACGCGTCCAGCCCGATGCGCGGAAGCTATGCGTGCGCCCTCCGCCCTCGATGCCCGAAGGCGAAGCAGCGGCGCGCATCTCTTCGTTGACGACCGTGCCCGGCCACTCGACGTGCTCGCCGTGCGAGATAACACTCAGCGAGACGCGCTCTCCGGCGGGCGTGCGGCGTATCGTGTCGTCTATCTCCTCGACCGAAGAGACGCGCCGCGCATTGACACGCCAGACCGCGTCGCCCTCGCGCAGCGGCGTGCCGCGTCGCAAGGGGCTGTCAAAGCTCAAGCCACGCACTACGACGCCGCGCCCGACCAGAAGCTCGCCCGCGCCCCACAGCGCGCCCGCCGACCCCGAAACTATCAACAGCAACGCGAGCAGCACGGCCGCCCTCCGCGTGAGCAGGCTCTGCGCAAGGTAGAACATGAGGAGCGTGCTGACGTTGATGAGCTTCGGCACGCTCACGCGCGGCTCTTCGGAGAGAAAGCAGGAGAGCGCAGTCCAACCGAAGAAGAGCCAGAGCGGAAGGTCGAGCGGCGTGCGTCTCAACCCCGTGCGCCGCGTCGCAAGCGCGCGCACAAGCCACGCCAGCATCGCCGCCGAGATACCCATCCAAGAGACGGCGATGGAGTGCGGCGCGGCCAGCGCGTAGACGGCGAAGCCCGCGAGCCCGAGCCTTTCGGCCGCACGTCCGAGCCATGCAGTGCGCCCCGCTGCGGGCTCCGGGCGTCCCGCGCGTGCCGTGTTTTCAGGCGTGTCTGTATGCATAAAAGCTTGCGGAAGGAGTTGGTTGACACCCGCTCGCAGCGGGTGCTAACGTACAAAATTGCCCGTCCTCGGAGGCAGGGGCGAAAGAGCCGTGGACAAGTAAGTTTACCGCCGGGCCCGGAAGCACCCTGTCGCTGCTTTGTTCGCCTCGCGTCGCTTCTGTCCACAACTACATCTTCTAAACGACTGAATTAATTCCTGATGGGTTTCGACAAGGCAAAGGCCATCCGTGCGGCTGAGAAGTACCTTGCTCAGAGCAAGATTCCGTCGGCCATACAGGAGTACACGCGCATCGTCGAGCACGAGGCGGACGACTTCAACGCGCTCAACACGCTCGGCGATCTCTACGCGCGCGTCGAGAGACGCGACGAGGCCGTCTCGTGCTACCGCCGCGTCGCCGAGCATTATCGCGAACAAGGCTTCACGCTCAAAGCCGTCGCGATGTACAAGAAGCTCTCGCGCTTCGTCCCCGACGACCACAAGACGGCGCTCGCGCTCGCCTCGCTCTACGAGCAGCAGGGGCTTCTAATCGATGCGCGCCAGCAGTATCTCGTCGCGGCTGATGTCTTCGCGCGCTCGGGCGACTCGCGCGAGGCGCTCGACGTGCTGCGCCGCATCGCCGACCTCGACCCCTCGAACACGCAGATACGACTCCGTCTCGCCGAGAGCTTCGCACGCGAGAACCTGCCCGACCTCGCCGCCGAAGCGTACACCGAGGCGGGCGCGCGACTCGCCGCGCGTAAAGAGTTCGAGTCGGCACTCGGCGCCTTCGTCAAGGCGCTCGCGCTACGTCCTGCCTCGCACGCCGCTCTGCACGGTTTGCTCGCCGCGCACACCGCGCTCGGCACCGCCGACGAAGCGGCCGAAGTCTTAGAGCAGGCAGTCAAGGAGAGACCGGGCGACATGGAGGTGCGCGCCATGCTTGCGCGCGCATACGTTGATGCCGAGGACGCGTCGCGCGCCGAGGTGGCGACGCACGCACTCGTCGCCAGCGACCCGTCGAGCTTCATGCTCTTCTACGACGTGGCGCGCCTCTTCCTGCGGCAGGGAGCGACCGACGATGCGACGCGTCTGCTCGTGTGGGTCGCGGAGCCTTCGCTCGCCGCGCATCAGGAGTCGCAGCTCGCCGAACTCCTCCACGAAGTTCTTGCGCGCGACCCCGAACAGATGGAGGCGCATCACCTGCTCGTGCGCGCCTACACGTCCGCGCGCGAAGACGCGAAGCTGCGCGCCGCGCTCGAACGTCTCGCCGATGCGGCCGAGACAACCGGCGATGTCGAAGAGGAACGGCACGCTCTCACGCGTCTCGTCCGCCTCGCGCCCGACGACCGGCGCAGCATTACGCGCCTCGAAGCACTCGGCGGCCCGCTCTTTGAAGAAGGGGAGAGCACGTCGGGTGTGTCCGACGAAGCACCCACCTTCGAGAGCTTCATGCTGGACGGCGACGCGGTGCGCGCGTCTGCTGCCACGCCCGCCGTCACATCCGCCGCTGCTGAGTTCGAGTGGAACTCGGTTGCCGAGACGCCGTCCGCCGCCGCACCGGCTGCCGACGCCAGCGCCTCTTTCGCAGACCTCAACGACCTGACGGATGAAGCCGACGGCGCGGCCGTAGACGCGCCCCCGGTCTACCGCGAGCAGTCGCCGCAGGCGGGTTATCAAGAGTTCGACTTCAACGCTCCCGTGCCGCACAACGACGCCGCGCGCGAGCAGACGCAAGGGGCGGGCGTCGAGCGCATGCTCCGGCAGGAGTTGGAGGGCGTGGACTTCTATATCGAGCAGGGCTATGCCGACATCGCACGCGACACGCTCGACGGGCTTGAGCGCCAGTACGGCCCGAGCCCGGAGATCGAGGCGCTCCGTGGCCGACTCGCCACCATCAACCCCACGTCCGACTTCGGCACGAGCGAGACATTCGACGCAGCTGCGTCCTTCGATAACGTCACGGCCTTCGAGACGCCTACAGTTTACGCGACGCAAGAGCCGGCCACCTTTGAAGCGGTCGCGGCCTTCGAGACGCCCGCTGCCTTTGACGAAGCGTTGGCGGATAACGGCGCGACCGGCGTCGCAAACTCCTTCAACGCGGATGTGCCGTCTTCGCCACCGCCGCCGCCGCCGCAGAAGAGCGCCGCCAATAACTCTCAGCCGAACACGGCACAGCAAGGTGGCATTGACCCCGGCCTCGCCGCCATCTTCGACGAGTTCCGCGAGGCGGTCGAGGACACGGGCGAAGAGGACGCGGACGGCGACTTCGACACGCACTATCAGATGGGGCTGGCCTATCGCGAGATGGGTCTGCTCGATCTCGCGGTCGAGGAGTTTCAGTCGGCCGTTGCGCTCGCCGCGCCTGCCGACGGCACACCGCGCTTCCTTCAGTCGTGCAACATGCTCGGCCATTGCTTCATGGAGAAGGGCATGCCGAGCCCGGCCGCGCTCTGGTTCAAGCGTGGGCTGGCAGCGCCCGGCCACACAGAGGACGAATATCAGGCTATGCGCTACGACCTCGGCACAGCCTACGAGCGGATGGGCGACAACGGCCGCGCCATCGAAGTCCTCTCCGAAGTCTACGCCATTGATGTCTCCTACCGCGGCGTCGCCGAGCGCCTGCGAGAATTGCAGAGGGCAAGTAAATAGTAAATGGTGAATGGTCATTGAGTGCTGTGCGCTTAGAGCTACAGAGGGACAACGCACGAAACACTCACCCGCCATTTACCATTCACCATTTGCCATTCACCACTTATGGCTTCGAGGCTCACGGTCATCTTCTACATCCTGTTGTGTCTGGAGGCAGGCATCTTCCTGACGCTGCTGCCGTGGTGGCAACCGTGGGGGCTGGGCGACTGGGGCGACAACTTCTTCCTCGTCATGGTCGCGCAGAAGACAGGGCTCTACGGGTTGCAGCGCGCGGTCGCATCGGGGTGGGTGCGCGGCGCGGTGACGGGCATCGGCATGCTCAATCTGGCGATGGCCTTCTGGGAGATGTTCCACTTCAGCGAGACCGTGCGCAGGCTACAGGGCGCTGACGCCGCGCCCGAGTCCCGTGGCAGCGCATCCAACGCCTTCGCTCCGCACGCTGCCGAGTCTCTCCCGACGACGAACGACCCCGATGCCGCGAGCACTCCCACGGCCGATAACGTACCTCATCACGAGCGGCGAGACGACTAGCTCGACGACGAGCGCGGGCGACGACTTCCGACGCCTGCTCGCGCTCATCGCCCACGCCGTCGCCGCGCGCGTCATGCTGGTTCAACTGCGCGAGAAGAGCCTCGCGGCGCGCACTCTCTACGAACTTGCTTCGGCCGCGGCGAGCCTCGCGCGCGGGAGTGAAACGCGCGTGCTCGTTAACGACCGCGCAGACATTGCGCGTGCCTCGGGCTGCGACGGCGTACACCTCGCGGCCGATTCGCGCGACGCGCTCGACGTGCGCCGCGCCTTCGGCCCGGACTTCCTCATAGGTGTCTCGACGCACACACTCTCAGAGGCACGCGCGGCGCGCGATGGCGGCGCGGACTTCGCGGTCTTCGGCCCCGTCTTCGACACGCCCTCAAAGCGCGCATACGGTTTGCCCGTCGGGCTCGAAGCTTTGAGCGAGACGGCACGTGACCTCTCTCCTTTCCCGCTCGTCGCGCTTGGCGGGGTCGCTTCGGAGAACGCAGCCGACGTGCTGCGCGCCGGTGCAGCGGGGGTCGCAGGAATACGTTTCTTCGCGGACGGACAAAACCTCGCGCGGGTGGTGCATCTCATCAAGCAAGCGCGCCCTATGAGTTGAGTCGCGTGCGCGACGTGCGAGTGACTGGTGGGGCTTTAAGAGCGTGAAGAGCGACGTGCAGAACGAGACACCGCCTGTGGCTCTAACCGTCGCGGGCTTCGACCCGTCGGGCGGCGCGGGCGTGGTTGCGGACGTGAAGACCTTTGCCGCCTTTGGCTGCTTCGCGACTGCGGCCGTCACGTCGCTCACCTTCCAGAACACGACCGGCGTCTACGGCGCGTCGCATCAGACGGCCGAGACGGTGCGCGCGCAAGTCCTCGCCGTCGTCACGGACTTCCGCGTGGCGGGCGCGAAGACCGGGATGCTCCCGACGCGCGAAATCATCGAAGAGGTCGCGCGTCTCTTTCGCGAGCAGGAGTTGCCCGCGCCGGTCGTAGACCCGGTGGTGCGCTCGACCTCGGGCTACGACCTGATAGACGACGCGGCGCTCGACGCGCTGAAGAGGGAACTGCTGCCGCTCGCGCTCATCATCACGCCGAACATCCCCGAGGCCGAGCGCATCACGGGGCTTGAAATCCGCGACCGCGCCGGGATGGTCGAGGCCGCGCGCGTGATGCGCGCGATGGGCACACGCGCCGTGCTCGTCAAGGGCGGGCATCTCTCAGACAGCGCGCTCGACGTGTTGGACGAAGAGGGCGAGGTGACGTTCTTCGAGGCTCCACGTATCGAGACGACCTCGACGCACGGCACGGGCTGCACGCTCGCCGCCGCCATCGCCGCGTGTCTCGCGCGCGGCGCGAACCTTGAAGACTCGGTGGCGGCGGCCAAGGTCTACGTCACCGAGGCGATACGCCGCGCGCCGCGACTCGGGCGCGGCCACGGCCCCGTCAACCACGCCGTCGCCGCGCCATTTGTGAAGCGCGCGGGCGGAGGCGAATCGTGAAAGCCATGAAAGCAAGAAGCAGATTCAAGATCAACGTCAGTGCGCGTGCGATGCTCGCCGCGTGCCTCTGTCTCGTCTTCGCCACGACGGCCTTCGCGCAGGGAGACCTTGCGGGCGGCGTCGGGCAGTTCGCCATCCAGCCGAAGAAGGAGAAGGCGGTCGCGGTAGCCAGACCCAAGCCGCCCGCCGTCAAGGCAGGGCCGCGCGCGACCGCGAACGACCGCCTGCTCGCGGCGGCTGGCGGTGGTGACGCGGCGGCACTCGCGGGCTCGCTCAAACAGGGAGCCGATGCCAACGCACGCTCGAAGGAGGGATGCGCGGCGCTCGTCTACGCCGTCGCGGCACAGGATAAATCGGTCGCGCAGTCTTTACTCGCGAAGGGCGCGGACGCGAACGCGCGCTGCGCTGACGGCGTGACGGCGCTGATGGTCGCGGCCGAGGCAGGTGACGCCGCAACCGCGCAGTCGTTAGTTGAGCGCGGGGCCGATGCAAACGCGAAGACCGAGGACAATCGCACGGCGTTGATGTTCGCAGCATCGAACGGCCAACTCGCCATCGTGCGCGCTCTGCTCGCCAAAGGCGCGGACGTGAACGCGCGTTACAGAGACGGCCGCACGCCGCTCGTCTTCGCGTCGGCCAACGGGTTCGCGGCCGTGGCCGAGGCGCTGATTGCGAAGGGCGCAGACGTGAACGCGCGCGCCGACGACGGCTGGACGCCGCTGCTGTGGGCTTCTTGGTTCGGGCACATAGACGTGATAAAGCTCTTGATAGAGCGCGGCGCGGACGTGCGCGCACGCGACAAGGACAACGACACGGCGTTGATGAAGGCCGCCACGCAGGGACACGCGAGCGTAGTGCAGATGCTTTTATCTAAGGGAGCCGAGGCGGACGCGCGCGGCAACGGGGGTGGGACGGCGCTGCTGTTCTCGGCCTCGCGCCCGTCGGGCTATGACGTGGTCGAGGCGCTGATTGCGAAGGGCGCTGACGTGAACGCGCGCAACGAAGCGGGCATGACGGCCGTCATCCTCGCTGCCGCATACGGGCGCGTGCCCACGCTCGATGTCCTGCTCGCGAAGGGCGCGGACGTGAACGCGCACACGCCGAAAGGGTTCACCGCGCTCATCGCCGCTGCCAACAAGGGGCTCGCCGCCACGACGCAACTCCTCATCGAGCACGGCGCGGACGTGAACGCCAAGTATGAAGACGGCCGCACCGCTCTCACCTTCGCGCAGCAGAACGGCCAGACCAAGGTCGTCGAGATACTCAAGAACGCGGGCGCAAAATGAAGAAGTGATGAGTGATGAATGATGAGTGATGAATAAAATGCACGCCGCTTCTTATTCATCATTCATCACTACCGATTCATCATCCGGCCTCTTCAATCGTGACCTTATTCATCACCACATCGATCTTGGGGCGGTCGCCGGGCTGCGTGTCTGTGGTGGCGATCTTGTCAACGATATCCTGACCCTCGATGACGCGCCCGAACTTTGTGTATGAGGGCGGGAGCGGGTAGTCGGCGTGCATAATGAAGAACTGCGAGCCGTTGGTGTTCGGCCCCGCGTTCGCCATCGCCACAGTGCCTTTCGCGTAAGCGCCGCTGTAGAGGTTGGAGGAGCGGTTGATCTCGTCGTTGAAGCGCCCGCCCCACGCCGACTCTCCACCGCGCCCCGTCCCCGTCGGGTCGCCGCCCTGAATCATGAAGCCCTTGATGACGCGGTGAAAGATGACGCCGTCATACTTGCCCGCCTCGGCCAGCAGACGGAAGTTCTCGGCCGTCTTCGGCGACTCGTCGTCCAAAAGCTCAAAGCGGATCGTGCCCACGTTCGTCTCGATTTTCGCAATGCGGTTTGCCATAAGTCTCCTTCAAGTCGTCAGTAGAGGGTAGAAGAGCCGTTGCTGTTGCATCATCAGGGTAAAAGCGTCAGCACCCGTTGAAGCAGAGCCTACCGTCTACTGTCTACTTCCTCAAGTATGAATCTTTCAATCGCCACGGCGACGCCGTCCTCGTCGTTGGTAGCAGTGACGTGGAAGCGTCCCCCTTCATGTAAGCCCTCGTCGGCATTCGCCATCAGCACGCCCGTCCCCGCCCACTCAAGCATCTCAAGGTCGTTGAAGTTGTCGCCGACGGCCATCACCTCGTCGCGCGTGAGCGCGGCTTCGGCGGCGACCGCCGCAAGCCCCGCGCCCTTTGACGCATCCGGGTGCAGGATGTCGAGCAGCGCGAAGTCCATCTTCGGGTAGAGCGTGAGCAGGAGCCTGACCGATTCGCCAAGCTCGCTCCGCATCACCGAGGCGAGTCGCTCCATCGCCGCGCAGCCGCCCGAGAAGGCGACGTGCAGCGGGTCGTGGTCGAGATACTCTTCAAGAGATTCGACGCGGCGGATGGCTGCGGCGGCCTCTTCGCCCACGACGCGGCGCGACCACTCGATATATCTGGCGAGCGCGGTGTTGCCGGGGCTGATGTGATCGTAGACGAGTAGCCCCGCGCCTAAGTGATCGTCGCTGACAAGCGCGTCCGCACCGTGCGCGGCCCCCACGCGGACGACGGCGCGCGCCGCCTCGACCGGCATCAGAATCGCCGAGACGGTTTCAAGCGAATGTGCGTGCTTGGTGAGCGCGCCGTTGTGCGCGATGACGGGCGCGTCCAGACCCAGTTCGAGCGCGAGCGGGCGCGCGTCGCGGAAGCGTCGCCCCGTGACGAGCGTAACGCCCACGCCGCGAGCCCGCGCCGCGTCAATTGCCGCGCGGTTGCGCCCGGATAGCTCGCCGCGTGAATCGAGCAGAGTCCCGTCCAAATCAAGAGCGACTAAACGAATTGCCATCGTCGGTTCCTCGACTCTAGCATCCACGCGGGGAGGGTGCAACAGGGGCGCTCCACCTGACAGGTACGCGGCGTTGTGAGAGACTTGAAAGTGCCACAGACGGGTCTGAACATGCATGCGTGGCGCGTAGAATCGGCGATGAAAGCCGCGCGCCTCAAGTGTCCGACAGGCAGCAATAATCTATGTTTTTGCTGGCAAATTCGATGAATCTAAGGGGGCGGTCAGACGATGAATGTCACGCATCTTGAATGCGCCGCGTGCGGCGCGCGGTACGAGGCACGACGGTTGCACAACCTCTGCACCGAGTGCGGCAAGCCGCTGCTGGTGCGATACGATTTGGAAGCGGCGTCACGCACGCTGACTAAAGAGAGTTTGAAGATGAGGAGGGCCGACCTTTGGCGTTACGCGGAAGTGCTGCCCGTCGAGCACGAAGAAAATATCGTCTCGCTCGGAGAAGGTTGGACGCCGCTGTTGCACGCCGAACGTCTGGGCACGACGCTTGGCCTCAAGAGCCTCTTCGTCAAGGACGAGTCGCAGAACCCCACGCAGAGCTTCAAGGCGCGCGGGATGGCGGCGGCCGTCTCGATGGCGAAGGAGTTGGGCGCGCGCAAGCTGGCCGTGCCCTCGGCGGGCAACGCGGCGGGCGCGCTCGCCGCATACGCCGCGCGCGCAGGGCTCGAAGCGCACATCTTCATGCCGCGCGACACGCCGCGCGCTAACGTCGTTGAGTGCGAGCAGACGGGCGCACACGTCACGCTGCTCGAAGGCTTGATAACCGACTGCGGAGCAGAGGTCGCGCGACGCAAAGACGCGGAAGGCTGGTTCGACGTTTCGACTTTGAAAGAGCCGTACCGCGTCGAAGGCAAGAAGACGCTCGGCTATGAGCTGGCCGAACAGATGAGTTGGGAGTTGCCCGAAGTGATTATCTACCCGACGGGCGGGGGCACCGGACTCATCGGCATGTGGAAGGCTTTCGACGAGATGGAGGCGATGGGCTGGATAAGCGCGAAGCGCCCGCGCATGGTGACGGTTCAGGCCGCAGGGTGCGCGCCCATCGTGCGCGCCTTCGAGCAAGGCAAGCGCACAGCCGCCGAGTTTGAGAACGCGGCGACAATCGCATCGGGCTTACGAGTGCCGAAGGCCGTCGGCGACTTTCTCATCCTCGACGCGCTGCGCGCTTCCGGGGGGACGGCCATCGCAGTGAGCGACGACGAGTTGCTCGCGGCGGTGAAAGAGATCGGCGCGGCCGAGGGGTTGTTCGTTGCGCCCGAAGGCGCGGCCTGCCTGCCCGCGTTGCGCAAGCTCATCGAACGAGGGGACGTGAACGCCGACGACCGCGTCGTGCTCTTCAACACGGGCGCGGGCGTGAAGTACCTTGAAAGTTTTGGTGACGGTTCGTGATGAGCGCGGGCCGGCTTGGATTGATGAGGGTGACGGGGAAATTTTATGAAGCTTAAAAATCTTATCGCGACCATCTTTGTAACGACGACTCTCTCGCTATGTGTTAATGCACAGCCGAAGAGGGGCGCGACTTCGTCGGCTGCGGGCTCTCAGCCCGCGAAGGCAACGGCCGAGAAGACCGATGCGGCAGGGGCGTCAGACCAGAAGCACTTCGACGCGTTGCGCGGCGAGGGCTTCGACGCGCTCTACAACCTCGACTACGAGGGCGCGCGCCGCCGCTTCCGCGAGATGACCAAAGCCTTTCCCGACAACCCGGCGGGCTATCAGTTTCTCGCCGCGAGCTTGTGGCTCAAGACCTTGAACGAGTCGCGCCGCTTGCAGACTTCGCTCTACAACGACGAGGGCTTCTACAAGGAGAAGGACGACCGTGCCGACCCTACGGTAACGGCCGAGTTCCGCGAGCTGACACGCAAGGCGAAGGAGCTTTGCGAGACGCGGCTGAAGTCCAACCCGAAGGACACCGACGCGCTCTACTTCCTCGGCGCGGTCGAAGGATTGAAGGCCGCGTGGGGCAGCATGGTCGAGCGCAGCTTCATGTCCGCGCTCTCGAACGGCAAGGACTCGGTTGAGCATCACCGCGACCTGCTCAAGATAGACCCGAACTATACCGACGCGAAGGTGACGGTCGGCATGTACGACTATGTCGTCGGCACGCTCCCGCCGCTCGTCAAACTGGGCGCGACCTTCATCGGCTTCCGTGGCTCGAAGAAGCGCGGGCTCGCCACGCTCGAAGAGGTGGCGCACGAAGGACGCTGGGCGCGCGACGACGCGAAGTCTCTGCTCATCGCTCTGCTCAAGCGCGAGCACCGCTTCCGCGATGCATACAACTACGCATCGGAGCTTGCGACGAAGTACCCGCGCAACTATCTCTTCAAGATGGAGGCGGCCGATGCGCTCGTCTCGCAGGCCGAGGTTGACCGCGCGACCGACCCCGAGGCGGCGAAGAAGACCGAGGCCGAAGCCTTCGCCGTCTTCGACTCGCTACTGCTTGCGCCCGCGCACGTGCCGGGCACGCCGCACACACCGCTCGACCTCGTTCACTATAACTACGGCGACGCGCTGCTCGTCGCCGGGCAGGCCGAGCATGCGGCGAGGGAACTCAACGCCGCCGCGATGACGCCGGGCGCGGATGTGACGATGGTGACGCGCGCACGCCTGCGCGCCGCACAGGCTTTGGACGTTGCGGGCAAGCGCGAAGAGGCGCTCACGCAGTACCAGGCCGTGCTCGCGCGCCCGAACGTCTACGACTCGCACGAGGACGCCAAGCGCGGCCTGAAAGAGTCGTACAAGCTGACGCGCAAGGTCAGCGAGAACGCATCCGAAGGCGATGATAGTACCGGCGCGAAGACGCACGAGACGAAGTAGGACGAACCGGCAGGGAAGGTTTTTTATGAGTGAAGTTTGCCCCTCGCATGACCCTACAAGGTTACTGACGGCGAGAAAAGGCGCGGCGGAGACGAGGACTCCGCTGCGAGTCATTCAGGCGCAGGAGCGACCGCGACGCCTGCTGTTGTGTCTTGACGGCGTGCCTTTCGAGGTCGTTCGTGAGGCGAAGTCGCAAGGGCTTTTCGACAACTTCAACGAGCCCGCGCGTCTGCTCTCGCCCTTTCCCACGCTGACGAACGTTGCGCTGGCCGAGATGCTCGGGGCGACGCCGCCAGCGGGTTACGAAAGCCTCTACTTCGACCGCGAGGCGCGCGAGACGCGCGGCGGCGTGCGCAAGTACATCGGACGCCGCACGCCCGACAAGGTGCCGTCGTCCTACATGGACGAGCTTGACTATCAGGAGCCGCTCGCCTTCGAGTTCCTCATCTACGTTGCGACCGACGCGGTCTGGCGCGCGGACATGCGCCGCTTTCGCGAACGCTTCCTCTCAACTCCGCCCTCGCGCGACTTCTTCGGCTTCCTTAAGGCGACCGACGGGTTGCTGCACATCGGCGGCCCCGCGCGTCTCGTCGTCGCGCTTCGTTCACTCGACCGACTGCTCTGCGAGATTCAAAGGGAGGCAGGTTCCGAGACCGAGATCGTGCTCTTCTCAGACCATGGTATGAACCTTGAAGAGAATCGCCGCGTGGGCCTTCAGACGCACTTGGGCCGCAACGGGTACGAGGTGGTTAGTCACATGCGCCGCCCTCGCGGGCGACGACGCGTTTCGGCACCGGCCTTCGGGCTGTGCGGCTACGCGGCGCTCTACTGCGGCGAGGAGACAGATCGCGCCGAAGTCGCCGACGCGCTCCG
Organism: Acidobacteriota bacterium; assembly: GCA_032230645.1. Taxonomy (GTDB): domain Bacteria; phylum Acidobacteriota; class Blastocatellia; order Pyrinomonadales; family Pyrinomonadaceae; genus QHXN01. The sequence continues at coordinate 18,898 of JAVXWN010000190.1, forward strand.
AAGTCTCGAAGGCGTTGATTTCAGTGTCTACCGCGAAGAGGGTGAAGGTACGGCCGCAGTCGTCGCGGGCGCAGGTGGACGCGCGCGCATTCTGCGACGAACGGAGGGCGGCGAGACCTTCTATCGCTATGAGCAGTTGGAGGGCGACCCGCTCGGGCTTGCACGTGTGGCGCGCGACCTCGGCGCGGAGGGGTTGGACGACGCAGAGGGTTTCGCGCGGGACTCGGACTGGCTCGCGCGCACGTGGGGGCACACCTACCCGGACGCGCTCGCGAACCTCCACGGGTCGGTCTACGCGCCGCGCGTGCGCCATACGGCGGACGTGCTCGTCTCGTTGCGCGACGGCTACTACTACGGCGCGAACGCCTTCAGTCACATGGTGCGGCTGCTCGCGACGCACGGCAACGCGCTGCGCTCAAGCTCGACCGCCTTCCTCATGAGCACGCATCGCGACTTCCCCACACACGTCCGCTCTACGGATGCGCGCCCCGTCCTGCGCGGGTAGTCCACGAAGGAACGCGCTCCTTCTCTCAAGCTTTAGACGTAGCAGTTGTTGACCAAACGCCGACGAAATGGTGTTGGCGCTGCACGCTTTCGCATCCCGAATAATCTTCGCGCGAACCGCACTCTCTCACGTTTCATTTGTCTTTCGATACAAAGTAGCCGGGCGACTTGCTTCGGGCACATGCCTTGCTCGCCTTTGCGCGCAGAAACCGAAGTCAGCATTGCTCCCCGGCCGCGCGCACGGCCCCCTCGCTTTTGAGGTCGCGCGCCGCGTCGCTGACAAGACCTTTCCGGCACTTCAGAAACGTACTCGGAAGCGCGCCCCCCGTTCGCGCGGAGGAACTCTCTTGCCCTGACCTTCTCGGCCCAGAGAGAAGACGAAAAGGACACCCGCCATGAAGAGACTCGCACTCGCACTGCTCCTGTTGCCTCTTGCGTTCTCGTTCCCCACGACATCCACGCCCCAGTCGCGTCCACGTGTCGTCCGCTCCAAAGATGAAGCGGTGGTGCGCGGCGACGAAGAGGTGGTGAAGACCGACATAGACCTCGTCGTTCTCGACGCGCTCGTCCTTCAGAAGAAGACCGGGCGTGTGGTCGGCGGTCTCAAGCGCGAAGACTTCACGCTTACCGAAGACGGCGTCGCGCAGCAGATAACGCAATTCAGCCAGAACAGCCTGCCGCTCTCGGTGCTTCTCCTCATAGACCGCGGCGGATGTCTCGACCCGTTCGGCGAGAATGTGCGGCGCGCGGCGCGCGACGCCATCTCACACCTCAAGCCTTCGGACGAGGTGGCCGTGATGGCCTATCACGATTCGGTTGATCTGGTCGAAGAGTTCACGCGCGACCGGCAAGCAGTCTCTGATGCGTTAGACCGTGTGCCCGGTCATGACGAGGAGGCGAACCACTGTTTGAACCGAGCCTTCTACGAGGCGGCGCGTTACATGGTGAGCGCCGGAAACCCCGTCGGCCGCCGCGTCATCATCGTCATCACGGGCGTGACGAGCAACTTCGACTGTCAGGGCGGCCCTTCGGGCGCGGAGGCACGGCGCGAGGTCTTCGAGTCGGGGAGCGTCGTCTGCGGGCTCATCCCGCGCAGCCCCGAGCAGAAGATGGAGAGCGGTATGATGAGGACGGCGACGAGCATCGGCAACATCTTCAAGGTGCCCTCGCTGCGCATCAACGACCTCGCCGAAGAGACGGGCGGCGAAGTTCTCGACGACAAGCCGGAGAACCTCGACCGAACCTTCGACACGCTCATCGAACACCTGCGCACACGCTACCAGATGGCCTTCGTCCCGACGAACCGAAAGCACGACGGCACGACACGCAAGCTCCGCGTCAAGGTCTCGCCCTCCGTCGAGCGAGCGCAGGGCAAACTCGCCGTCAAGACTCGCCGCTCCTACATCGCGCCGAAGGGATGAAGGATGAAGGATGCGGGATGAAGGTTAAGCAGTTCAGCATTCACTTCATCCCGCATCCTTCTCTTCGCTTGACCCGGCGGCGGCCGTGCGCATACAAAGGTGACATGGGAGAAAACCTTCAGGGCGGCGCGGCGGCGGTCGCCATCGAGACGTTCGACCTCGTGCGGCGGTTTGGCGACTTTACAGCGGTTGACGGCATTGACCTGCGCGTCGGTCGCGGGGCTTTCTTCGGCTTCCTTGGCCCGAACGGGGCAGGGAAGTCTACGACGATCAAGATGCTGACCGGCCTTCTCGCGCCGACCTCGGGACGCATGCGCGTGCTGGGCCGGGACATCGCGGTCGAGCCGCTGGAGGTGAAGCGTCGCATCGGCGTCGTCCCCGAAGACCTGAATCTGTTCGAGCGTCTGACGGGTGCGGAGATGCTTGCGTTCACGGGGCGCATGTACGGGCTCGGGCGCGCGGACATCACTTCACGCACGCGCGAGCTGCTTGAGCTGATGGAGCTTGACGAAGAGCCGCGTCGTCTCATCGTCGAATACTCGCACGGGATGAAGAAGAAGCTGGCGCTGGCGTGCGCGCTGCTCCATCGCCCCGAGATACTTTTTCTCGACGAGCCGTTCGAGGGCGTGGACGCCGTCGCCTCGCGCACGCTCAAAGACCTTCTCTCGCGCCTGACGGCGCGCGGCCTGACTGTCTTTCTCACCTCGCACGTTTTAGAGATAGTCGAGCGGCTGTGTACTGACATCGCCATCATTAGCGGCGGTCGTCTGGTCGCCGCCGGGCCGCTTGAAGAGTTGCGGCGCGGCATCAGCGTCGGCGAGGGCGAACGGGGAGAAGCTCTTTCGCTCGAAGACTACTTCATCAGCGTCGTCGGCGGCACGCACGACGCGGGCGCGGACGCGCTTCAGTGGCTCGGATAGCGAACCGGCTTCCGGTCTTCGGACGCGACCTCTGAAACCATTAAATGAAAGAGCCCGCCCCGCGTTGAATGCGGGGCGGGCTCTCTCATCTAAGTCCCGGCTTCGTGGCCGGGGCGGGTTTACGGCAGTGCCTCTATGATGATGTAGAAGCGGAAGGTGCCTGTCGTCTGGACGCCCAACAGGAACTGCACGTCGAGCGATGCGTTGTTGGCGAGCCCCCCACCGGGCAGCGTCAACGACATCGTCGAGTTGTAACCGCCACCGTTGGGTTGCGTCGGTGGCTGCTCAAGCGTCGTCCCCTGTACCGTCACCTGACACGGTGCCGTCGTCGGCGTCCCCGTCGAGGCGCAGGTCGCGCTGTCCTGGATGCCGCTGATTACCGTGGACGTTGACGTGAGAGCCCTCAAGTCGGCTATTCCACCTCCGGGCGATGGGAACGTAGTCAACTCGATGATGCGGAACCTCAACTTCGTCACGGTCGCGCCCGTCGAGTTCGTCACTCTCCGGCGGATCGTAAGCGTTCCGAAGGTCGAGTTAGGCGGATTGCTTGTCAGGTCTCTCCCACGGTTGGGCGAGTTCGCCAATGGCTGCGTCGCGTCGAGCAGCGGCAAGCCGATTCCCGACGTATCACGCCTGATGGGGCTCGTCTTGTTCTCCGGCCCCGGCGCGCCGAGATGTTGCGGGACGCCCGAGATGAATGTCCCTTGAGTGTCGGCGAAGAAGAAGTCCGCCGCGTTGTCGCCCGTGTCCTTCGGGTTGCCGGCGGCCTGACAGCCGACGCCTCCCACGAAGTCGCACTCCCTGCGGAAGAACGAGTGCTGAGCCGTCGGTGCTGCGGCTATCGGCGGCAAGGTATTGCTTTCTCTGAGAAGGTCGCAGACCCCGCCGCCTGTGTTGCCGTCGAAGCCCACGGCGTCGAGCCGCGACGCCGTCGAGAGAGCGGCCACGTTCGCCGTCGAGAAGACAGCGACGTTGTGGTCGGTCTCGATGTCGGAGGTCATCGTCACATCGCCCGTCGCGTAAGAGCCGAGGCTGTACTGCGAGCCGACGAACAGGAAGTGACCTCTGGCCGGGATGATCGTCCCGTTCGGGATGGTGCCGATGAGCACGGGCACGGCGTTGCAGTCCGTGCTCATCTTGAAGACGCCGAAGCCAGCCGAGGCGTCCGATGACGCGACCGTCAACGGCGAGTTCGTGTTGTTGTACAACTCAACGAAGTCGTCGCCTGCTCCGCCCGGGCCCGTCGTGCGAAGCTCACTGACGATGAAGGTGCCTGCCGGGTTGGCTGCCGTGATGGTGCCCACCGCTTGAGCATCAATGAGTGTCCCGGTTGAAGGTAGGCTTAGGTTGAGCAGGAAAGTCTCGTCCGGCTCGCTCGGTGTCGAGTCGGCACAGACGTTGACCGAGATGGTCTTTAACTGCTCGCCCGAGGCGAAGTTGAGTATCGTGTTCGGGACGTTCACGTAGTCTGCCGTGCCGTCGCAAGCAGCACCGCCCACGGCGTGACCCGCACCGGCCGGTTGATCCGCAGTCGCGTAGGTCAGCGAAAGGCCGCTGACAGGCGCGGGGCCGGAAAGCGTTACCGTGAAGAGCATCGGTGTGCTCCCCGTGGTGGGCTCCGCGACCTTCGCGTCGTTAGCGCGAATGTTGATGGTGTTGACAGGCGTCACCGTCGGGTTCGCCGTGCCCGCGACCGACGGGTCGTCGGTCAAGACCGTGCCGGCGTTCGTCGTCGTCACGGTGCCCTGATTCGAGATTTGCGGTAGAGCGCCGCTGAACGGGTTGTCTATCGTCACTTGGAAGGTGATGGTGACAGAGTCGCCCGCGTTGAGCGTGCCGATGTTGACCGAGACGTTACCGCCCGCGCCGTTGATGATGACGGCGTCGCGGCGCGGCTTAGGCGTCACAGTCGAAGCGGGCTTGACCGTTGCGGCCGTGCCCTGCGTCGTTGACGATGCCGGTTCGGTGGTGCGGCGCACCACTATGGGAGCCGACGTTCTGGGAGCCACCAACACAGTCTTGGGAGCCACCGCGACCGTGCGTGGCAGCGAGACGAACGGACGGCTGGTGACGCCGCTCGTGGGCTGTGACGCGGGACGCTCCGAGACGGTCTGCGCGCTCGCCGTGCCGCCGCCGAAGGAGACGGGGCCGGCCGGAGGCGTGCATGTCTGGTCAATGGCCGCGGGCAGCGTGGGCACGGTGCCAACGAGCGTGATCGTGCCCGAGTTGTTGGTCGTCGCACCGGGGTTGTTGTCAACAAGAACCTGTGCCGCGGTGGCAGACCCGGAGGGCGGCTGCGTCAGATTGATGTGCGTGTTGGGCGCGGCCGCGCCCTTGTTCACGCTGATGTCGCCCGGATCAAACGCGGTACCGTTGGTGAAGTTATTCGCCTCGCCGCCCGCGCCGCCGACCTTGAGGTTGAGGGTGTTGGTGTCGGAGGCGAACGCGCCCCAGTCAACGAAGAGTCCGGCGAAGCCGAAGGTCGGGTGCGGCTGGCTCGTCGTGTTACCGATGATGGTGATGTTGGCCGTGCTGCTGCCGTTGTTGCCGAGCACTTTGATGCCCGACTCGCCATAGTTGTTGATGACGTTGTTCTTGATGAGCGAGGTGTGTGTGCCCACGCCGTTGGCGAGAATCTGTATGCCTTCACCGGACAGGCCAGCGCCCGAGCTTTGGACGCCCGGCTTGCCGACCGTGTTGTTGAAGATGGTGCCCGAGAAGTTGCCGCCCGCCGTGCTCTTGGCGACGTTGATGCCGTTGCCCTGCGCCGTGCCAGTGGTGCCAGCGGCGTTGACCTGCTGCACCTTGTTGCAAGAGACATCGTAGGTCATCGTGCCGGGACCCTGCACGATGATCGCGGTGTTGCCGGAGACGACGTTCGTCTGCTCATTCGTAAAGCTGTTGAGACGAATGACCGTGTCCATGGTCACGCCGGGTTGCACGAGAGCATCAATCATGTCGCCGCGTGCGCCCTTGAAGGTGCAGCCCGTGACCGTCAGGTTCATGACGGTTCCGGCGTTGAAGCCCTCGAAGTGCAGCGCGTCGTTGCCGACCGTCGCGTCGAGAAAACGGATGATGGTGTTCGAGACGGTCAGGCGGTTGAGCGTGCCCGACGTGTTGACGACGCGGATGTTGTCGTTCTTGCCGCCGTCAATGTCGCAGCCGGAAATCGTCGCGCTCCCCAGAAGATTGTCGAAGCTGACGCTGCCCTCTTCGGTGCCGACGGCGGCGTTGGTGCCGTTGATGCCGTGGATGAAGGAGTTGGTGAGCGAGAAGCCGTTGACGTTGTTGCCGTAGACGGAGAAGTTCGGGTTGTCGTTCAGCCGCATCAGCGTGAGCGAGACGCTGTTGGCGTTAACCATGCGAACGCCCGTGCCGCCCGTCGAGCCGTCCGCGCCCGAGGTCAACTGAATACGACCGCCTGTGCAGGTCGGCGTCGCCTGTGTGCAGGAGCCGCCGTTGCCGAGGACGTTGAAGCCGCCGGGCGAGCCGGAGGCCGAGGTGTTGTTAAGGAAGATGCCGTCGGGCGCAAGGCTGCCGCCCACGACGTTGACGCTCGTCAACTGCATGTTGAGCGGCGTGCGGCTGGCGTTGCTCGTGCCCTGAACCTCGACCGCAGTGTTATTCGTCGTGGCGATTGCGCCGGAGGTCGAAGTGATGGTGCCGGTGTTCTGCGTGGCGAGCAGCGCGCGCTGTCCCGCGACGGGCGAGATGTTGAGCGCGGCGAAGGTGATGTTGCCAGTGTTGCCGTTCGCGGCCGTGCCGAGCACGATGCCCGTGCTGACGGTGTTGGCGACCGTGGTGTTGCCGAAGTTGATCGTGCCCGCGCCGGAGTTCTGCACCTGTATGCCGATGCCGGTCGAGGCAGAGATGTTGGTCGAGACGCCGGGGTCGTTGACCGTGAAGTTGCCGGAGACGAAGTTAAGGTTGACGCCGATGCCGGTGCTTGTCGTCGAGTCGAGGTTGTTGAGCACCATCGCGAGCGGCGTGCGCGCGGCGGCGCTCGCACCCGTGATTTCGAGCGAGACGTTGCCGGTCGCGGTGATGTCGCCCGAGGTCGTGGTGATGGTTCCGGCGTTGTTGGTTGCGAGGAGGGCGCGCTGCGCCGCGTCGGGTGAAATGTCGAGGTCTGCGAAGGTGAGCGCGCCGGTGTTCGAGGTGAGGCTGACGCCGGTCGAGCCCGAGCCGTTGACCGTCGTGTTGCCGAAGTTAAAGGTCGAGGCCGCGCCCGAGGTTCCGACGTTGATGCCGATGCCGCCGGGGTTCTGGATGTTGGTCGTGGTGCTGGTGAGCGTGCCGCCGTCGCCCGTAAGCGTCAGCCCCGTGCCCGCGCCGCCGCTGTTGGTCGAGGCGAGGGACGTGAAGGCCGCGTTGAAGGTGGTGCTCACAGCGGAGATGGCGGGGGCGACGGTCACGCCGACGCCGGTCGCGCTGATGCTGCTGCCCGCGGCGGCGGAGACCGTGACCGTGCCTGCGCTGTTGGTCGTAAGTCCCGCGCCGTTCGAGGTCGTGATAGCGAGCGAGCCGAACGTCGTCCCGCCGCTGTTGGTGGCGAGGTTGACGCCCGTGCCCGCCGTCGAGCCCTTGTTGACCGTCGTCGCGCCGAACGTCACCTGCGTCGTCGAGTTCTGGATGTCGATGCCCGTGCCCGTCGGGTTGGTGATGGTCGTCGCGCCCGCTGTGACCAGGCCGCCGCCCGTGCCGTGCAGGAAGCCAACGGCGCTCGGCGTCGTGACGCCGATTGTGCCGAAGGTGCGCGTGCCAGCGGAGTTGCTCGACAGCGAGATGGCGTTGGTGCCGCCAGTAACCGAGGTGTTGCCGAAGTTGATGTTGGCGGTGGACGACTGAGTGAGTATACCCTCCGAGGTCGAGCCCGAGACGGTCGTCGAACCGAAGGCGACCGTGCCCGCGACTTGGCTCAAGAAGATGCCCTGTGTGCTGCTGCTCGTCGTCGCCACGCCGTTGAAGGCGGACGTGACGGCGAACGTGCCGTTCGTGAGGTTGAGCGCCTGACCTGTGCCGTTCAAGGTCACGTCGGGCGAGGTGTTGTTGCCGACCGTGAGCGTGAGAAAGCCGGTGCCGGAAATCTTAGCGCCCGTCGTGTTGCCGACCGTGAAGCCGCGCAGGAGATTGCCTTGCGCTATCGTGAAAGCGTTGGTCGTGGCGGCGCTGGTCGTGATGGTCGGGCTCGCGCCGCCGGTCGAGGGCAGCGCGTCGCTGTAGGCTTCGGGCACGATGCCCGAGATGTTGGAGAGCGTGTCGGTCGCGCCCTGCCCGATGAACTTCTCGTTGTTGAGCAGCGTCACGCCGCCCGTGTAAGCGCCCGCGGCGAGGAAGATCACGTCGCCGGGGTCATCGGCCGCCGCGGGGAAGAAGCAGCCCGCGCCGACGAGACAGTTGTAAGGATTGGTCAAGCGCCCGTCGCCGCCCGGGGGCTTAGAGGCGTCAATAAACCAGATGAGCTTGTCGTGAGTGGCGAGCCCGACCTCAAGGGTCGCAGTCGCCGTGTCTGACTTATCGTCGGCGTTGCCCGCGATGCCGTCCTGACCGTTGTTCTTAATCGTGTAAGTGAAAGAGTCGGTGCCGGTGAAGCCGGGGTTCGGGTTGTAAGTGAAAGAGCCGTCCGCGCTGACGGTCGCCTGCCCGTTCGTCGGGCCTGTCGTCGGGCCGGAGGCCGTGAGCCCCGTGTTGTTTCCGGCATCGGGGTTGCGGTCGTTGGCGAGAAGTCCCTGCGCGGCGTTCGGCGCGATGCGGACGTTGCCGACGACGTTGAAGGTGTCGTTACTGGCAACGGGCTGCGTGTTGACCGAGCCGGCGATGAGCGTCGAGTTTGTGTCAACCGAGTCGTTGAAGGTGACACCCGTGGCAGGGGCATCGCCCGTGTTCTGAATATTCACCGTGTAGGTGACAACCTGCCCCGGCTCGGCCTTGCCGTCCGGTGTGAGCGTGTCGTCCCATGAGTCAATCTTCGTGGTCGTGATGACCGGCCCCGTCGCGAAGAGCGGTGCGGGTGCGGGCATTGCCGCTCGTGTTGTTGTCGTCGTCACTGCGGGCGTGTTTGAGCCCCGCGTGGTGCGCGCCGTCAGCGCGTTTGCCCCGAGCGCGAGCGGTGCAATCTGTCCCGCGAGCATCATGTAAGAAATAATTGCGGATACGAAAGCTCGGACGTTTCGGCGGCGGGGGAACGGGGTCACATGATTCATAACTCTCCTTGAAAAAAAACTTCGGCCGCGGCGGGCGCGGGCGGACTCTATTTGAGGTGAGAGGATAACACTTTGGGACGTGCGTGTGTTCATTCGGCAACCGCGCCGGTCATAAAGCTTGACCGGCGCGGTTACCGACTTGTCCTGTGCAACTCAGGGCCGCGCCGGGAAGACGCCCTGCATCGCGATGCAGAAGTTAAGGGTCAGGTACGGTTGCATGTTGTTGTGCGGGAGGCTGCCGCCTGCGGGGGACAGCGTCTGGAACGCCATGGGCACGTTGCTCGCCAGCGGGCCGTAGGCCGTGCCGCCGCCGCTCGACCTCGCGAGCGAGACCGTGTTCGGCCCGGGCGAGTTCACGTTCGCGGGCGTGTTCTGCGCCATGACGTTGTGCGTGTGGATGGGTATCTCCGAAGTGAGCAGCGTGACGAACTCGGTGCCCGACATCTCGCCGAGGAAGCGCTGCGAGAGTCCACCTCCTTGGCCTTCCTGCATGGGCACGCTGCCCTGCATGTTGGGCAGCGCGAAGGTTGTTTTACCGTCCCCGCCATAGAACGTCCCGAGCAACGAGAAGAGCGCTGTGTTCTGCGAGAGCGGCAAAAGCTGCCCGTCGCAGAAGGCCCAGCCCTTCGGGGGGAAGTTGAAGGAAAAGATGCGGATTTCAGCGACAAAGGGATCAGACATTCTCTTCTCCTTATTGGTGGGGGAAGACCCCGAAGAGCGAGATAATAAAGTTGATGCAGAGGAACGGCTGCACATTCTCGTGCGGCTGACTTCCGCCGACAGGCGTGACCGCCTGTGCATTGAAGGCTACGCTGGCCGTGCCCGCCCTGTAGAGCGTGACCGAGTTTGACTCGCCCGTCACGGCGTTGTTTGGGCTGAGCCCGCCCGCCGTGTTCTGCGAAGCCAGCATCGGGTGGCTGTGAATCGGTATCTGCTGGACGGTCAGCGTCTCCTGCTCGGTGCCGGCCATCTCTCCGAGGGTATAGGTCGTGCCGCCGCTCGTGCCCGCGTGGATGGGGATGCGACTCTGGAGGTTCGGCAGCGCGAAGGTCTCCTGCCCGTCGCCGCCGTAGGTCGTGCCGATAAGATTAAAGAGCGTGTCGTTCTCGGAGATGGGGATTAACTGCCCCTGGCAGAGCGCCCATCCGGCCGGGGCGAAGTTACCCCCGAACATCCTGATTTCACCTATCATTGGTTCTGGCATCAGTGTCCTCCTCTAGTTCTGCGACGGGAAGATGCCCTGGAGCGCAATGATGAAGTTCAGCACCAGGTACGGCATCATGTTGTTGTGTGGCTGGCTGCCGCCGATGTTGCTGACCGTGGAAGGGTCGAGCGCGATCAGGTTCGCAGGCTGTGTGTAGAGGTTGTTGACCTGAGCCAGAACGTTGCCGGTCGGGATGGGCTGCGTTCCATTCGCGTCCGAGGCGGTCAGCATATGGATGTGCGTCGGCATCTCCTGCGTGGTCACGGTGTGGGCGGTCTGGCCCCCCACTTCGCCGAGGGTGTGGCCGTTGCCTTTGTGTATGGGAAGCCGCCCTTGCAGGTTCGGCAGCCCAAACGTTGTCTGACCGTTACCGCCGTAGGTAGTTCCGGCCAAGCTGAAGAGCGCCTGGTTCTGGTTGATGGGTAGAAGCTGGCCGTTGCAAAAGGCCCAGCCCTGGGGGGCAAAGTTGAAGGAGATTATCTTGATCTCCATCATAAATGGTTCGGACATGGTTCACTCCTTGGCGGTATGAGCTTCAGAGAGCGTCGGATGAAACTGCTTGTCGAGGTCATGCGTCCCGGCGTGGTCGCCGGACGGGTTCGAGTTTTTGAAGAGCCGGAAAGTTCAGACTTGGGTGCGACCTGTATGCCTGGTGGTAACTTCTTACGGAAAGCTTGCTCGCGAGGACTTTTTACAGCGGTGTCCGAAAAGCGAAGCAACAAGATTTTAACCTCGCGTTAAAGAATTTGCAAGAAAGAGATTGTTGTACAAAGAGGTTGTCAGCTGTAGCCTTGTTAACATACACTGCTCGCAGGCGGGGAAGAAGGGTTTTTCTCCGCCTCCAACCCCTTCGGTCTAGGAGCAGAAAAAAAAGAATGCCAGTTACACGACGCAGTTTTCTGAAGTCGGGGGCAATTACTGTCCTGACGACGAGCATCGCCGTCAATTCCGGTGCGCTCGCCTTTGGGCAGGACAGGCAGAAGCCCAATCCCGCGCTTGACTTCAAAATCCCCTTTCAGGCGCAGCAGAGTCCGCTGTTCTACTTCAAGCGCGAAACGTTCCAGCCCTATGTCGGCGGCCTCTTCCACGTGAGCGCCGGGGCGCACTCAATCAACATGACGCTCACGGGCGTGCGCGATTGCACACCCACGGCAGCGAGCAGCAAGGTCACGAAGAAGGCGCGCACGTCCGACTGCTTCGCGCTTGAGTTCAGCTCCACGGACAAGCTGACCGACCTGACCACCATCTACGACATCGAACACGGCGCGCTCGGCAAGTTCGTCCTGTTCATGACCCGCCGCGACGGGCCTCGCGGCACGTACTTCTACGAGGCGGTCTTCAACCACGCCCTCTAAACCCCTCGCCGGTTTAATTTCAAACTCTCACGGGTTAGTATCCACGCCGCCAAACGGGCGAGTGCGTCGCCGCGGCATAGCCGCAGTGTGTGGCGGCGACTCGCCCGTTTGAACGACACGAGTGGAGGACGGTTTTCGATGTTGAGCGGTGGAGTCGAGGTTGAGACGGGCGGCGGTCGCAAGGTCACGCTGCGCCCCGCCACGCCCGAGAATTACGAGGAGCTGCTGCGCGTCTATGCCAGCACGCGCGCGGCCGAACTGGCGCAGGTCATATGGTGGGACGACGAGCAGAAGCTCGCCTTCTGTCGCTCGCAGTACGACGCGCAGAAGACGGAGTATGATGCGCGCTTCCCCCATGCCGACTACAGCCTCATCCTGCTCGAAGGGCGCACGGCGGGACGCCTCTGGGTTGGACGCGACGCGGATGAGATACGTCTGCTCGACATCGCGCTGCTGCCCGAGGCGCAGCGACAGGGCGTCGGCGCTGCGCTCGTCGGCGCGCTCATCGAAGAGGCGCGCGCCTCAGGCAAGCGACTGCGCCACATGGTCTGGGCTGAGAACACGGGCGCAAGACGCTTCTACGAGCGGCACGGCTTTCAAGTCTTCGAGGACGTAGGCGGCTACCTGCACATGGAGTGGCGTCCCGTAAGTGATAAATGATGAGTGATGAATGATGAACATCGCTATGAAGGTATATTCATCATTCATCACTCATCATTTATCACTACTCACGCATCACTCTCTTTGAAGTAACTGAAGACGGCCTCGTAGCGATAGCCTCGCTCGTCATGCTCGATGGGGACGAGGAAGATGTCCAGCTCGCCCATCTGCTCGTGCTCAAGGCGGTAGATTTTCTGCGGCAGGTAGATGTCGCCCGGGCCGTTGAAGTAGAGCGAGAAGCGCTCCACATCGCTGCGCGAGTGCGGCAGAGTGGGGAAGGGCTTGACCTCTTCGAGTTCGAGCACCGTCGCGCTATCCTCTCCGAGCCGCACGCGGAACTTCGTGTTCAAGTGCTGTGTGAAAGCCTCTTGGGTAAGTATCTCGGGCATTGTAAATGTCACTTTCGCTAGGAAGCCGCGCGGGACACGGGGGCAGTCC
>JAVXWN010000220.1:0-7615 GCA_032230645.1 Acidobacteriota bacterium
CGTCGGAGTTCTTCGGCGAGATGCTGACGGCGAACCCTTTGCTTATTACTTCGGTCACGACCCCTGTCGCCGTGGTCGCCGCGCGCGACCAGCGCGCTCTGTTGCGCGCGGCCGTTGATGGCGAGCGAACCTTCGGTGGCGAGTTGGCCGCGTTCAGGCGCGCGTGGACGCACCTCTCGGTCGAGATTGGCGCGCGCGACGTGGCGGGCGAGTTGACGCAAGCGGAGTCGAACGCTCTTCAGACTTCGCTTGCCGCGTCGAGCATCAACGTCGCGCTGCTCGTTGCGCGGCGCGAGATGGCGAGGCGCTACGGCCGACTTGCAGCAGGGCCGCGACTCGCCGTGCTGGCTTTGGGACGGCTCGCAAGCGGCGGCATGGACTACGGCTCAGACCTCGACCTCGTCGTGGTCTACGACGAGGACGTGCCCTCGCCCTTGAGCGGTCTCACCTGCGAGCAGGCTTATGCGCGCATGGTCGAACTGCTCGTCAACGCGTTATCGAGCTTCACGCGCGACGGACACCTCTATCGCGTAGACCTTCGGCTGCGACCCGACGGCAAGAACGGGCCGCTCGCATCTTCGTCTCGCGCTTTCATCGAGTACATGCGCGGTCGCGCGGAGGTCTGGGAATGGTTGGCGCATGTGAAGCTGCGTGCGGTGGCGGGCGATCTTGAGTTCGGGCGCGCGTTGGAGTCGCGCGCGCGCGCGGCCGTACATGAAGCCGCCGTGTGCGCCGACCCTTCGGCGCTCGCCGCCGAGACGCGCCGCGTGCGTGAGCGTCTGGAGCGTGAGCGCGGCATCTCACGCGGAACCGACATCAAGTACGGGCCGGGCGGCATGCTCGATGTTTACTTCGCGGTGCGCTACGCGCAACTGCGTGACCGGCAACCTGACGAGGGCGACGACCGCTCGACGCGCGCCACGCTCGTGCGCCTGCGCGAAGCGGGCTCGATTTCTGAAGGCGACTTCGAGGCGCTATGCGAAGGCTACGCGCTGCTGCGCGGGCTCGACCACGATCTGCGCCTCATCGCGGGACGCTCAACGCGTCTGCCCACGGCGGAAGACCATCCGGTGCTGTGCGATCTCGCGCGCCGCGCCCGGTACGAGACGGTCGCGGCGCTACGGGCGGAGCTTGCCGCGCGCATGGCGGCCGTGCGCGCCGCATATGAAAGAATCACGACGGCGTGAGCGGGCGCGTCTCAAGGCTTGTTGGCTGAGGTGTAGTCTTCGAGTAACTTCTGCGCGCGCGCGCCGGGGCTGATGACGCCAAGCTTGCGCTCCCAGTCGTAGCCGCTGAAGACGCCGATGATCTGCGCGCGGTCGTTATAGACGGGACTGCCGGAGAAGCCGTCGTGCCCGTCAATCCGGGCCGACCAATACTGCTTGCCGCGGAACGTGTAGGGGCCGGAGAACATCCCGCGCCGCACCAATTTCTCGCCGTTGGGTCGCGCAATCAGCAGCAGCTTCTCGTCCTGACTCATGCTCGCTTGAAAGGCGGGCGCAAGCGCCTGCTTCGGCGTGCGGCAGACTCTCAACAGCGCGAGGTCTGCCTCCTCGTCCACTTCGACGACCTTTGCCTGACAGCCGTTGACGTAAGCCTTAACTTCAAGTTGATCCTTCGAGCCGAAGCCGAGTTGCATCTTCTTCGAGGCGCTTAGGTTTCCCGAGACGACGTGGTAGGCCGTCATCACCAGACGGTCGCCGACGATAAACCCCGTGGCATAGCCGTTCACCCCGTAGTCGAGAAAAGAGATGACGTGTTGCAGCGAGTTCCGGTTCTTCTTATCGAACCGCAGGTCGAGCGAGACGGTGTAACCCTCCTGCTTTAAGACGGCGGCCAGCGGGTCGTCGGCCGTCGTCGTCGGCGCAAACAGCGAGGCGGTCAAGAGCAGGAAAGCGAAGCCACAGAGCATCCTCTTCATCAGTGAACTCCTTCGGGTAAAGGACGATTTACAGTTGCGGGACGCGAGGATTCAGTTCTTCACAGCTTGGAAGACTTTTCTTCCAACCTCGGGGAAGGGACTTGCATGATACTCGCAATCCGAGATTAATCAAGACTCATTTGTGAGCGGGCCGCGCCGTCGCTCTCCGCGTGGCCTGCTCAAAAAATGTCGAAGAAGCGGCCGAAGACCCCGCGCCCCGCCGCAGGCCATACCGAGAAGATGAGGAAGCCCGCGCACGCCACAGCCAGATTGAACAATTTATAGATGTGACCCCGGTAGAACGAGCCCACCACCATGCAGGCCACGAAGCACGAAAGCGTCCCGGCGATGTAGAGCGCGACGGCAAGCCACGTCGCCGCGTCCGAGGCAGAGGCGTGAACAATGAGCGCGGCGAACGCAGACCACCCGGTCACGAGTGTGCCGCCGACCAGAATGTTCGAGGCCAGGAAGGCGTCGGGGTGCGTGTATAAGTCAACGCGGAAACGTTTCTGAATGAAGGTCGCCAACGCGTATGCGACGAGGAGCGCGAGCCAGAGGATGCAGTAACCCTTCGCCAGACGAAACGCCGTCGCGCCCCTTCCCACGTGCCAGAGCAGCAGCGCCGTCAGCGCGGGAAAGATGACGCACAGGACGAGCGCGACGATTATTTCCCACGCCTCCGCGCTCACATCGTCAAGCATCCGCACCGGGAAGCGCCACATAAAGCGGGACTCCTTTAACGAGGCGTTGAAGGTCGCGCGTCTAGACAACCTTCGCGTATACATCTTTCAGAATAAGCTCGCAGCCAATAATGCTGATCTTCAGAATGTCTTCGGCGGTACGATATGCGGAATATCTCCACTCATGTTTACTCTGTCTAACGTATTGCTCAATCCGAGACGGGTCTTGAGATACAAGCAGATACTCGGTGAGTGATTCGATGTATTGATAGTGCTCGAATTTTCTGCCCCGGTCGTAGGCTTCCGTAGATTCCGATAAGACTTCGATGATGACTACAGGGTTCAGCAGAGTGTCTTTCTCCGCGTCGTCGAAATTTTCTTCTTCGCAAGCCACGACGACATCCGGGTAGACGTATTTCCCTATCGGGCTCACTTTCACACGCATGTCGCTCGGATAGACATTGCACGGGCGGTCAAGCAATTGATTGCCCAAAATGCGGATGATGTTCGACGTGATTAAATTGTGCCGCTTGCTCGCTCCTACCATCGCGAATATCTCTCCGGCCAGATACTCGCTTTTGACCTCAGACCCGCGCTCAAGCACAAGATACTCTTCCTGAGTCAATAAGGTTTTGCGTTGAGAAGACATAACTATCTCACTCCTTCTCAGCCTCACGGCTGAAGCCACCGGGTTCAGGCGTTCCGCGTCGCGCCCACGGTCTGCTCGAACCAGCAGCGCGTGCAGAAGAGGTGGCGCGCGGCGCGCTCGCTCGCGGAGAAGTCAGCGGAGCCGGGCAGGCGCAGCGCCACTTCGCGCTCCTCCTCGCTCAACTCGTACCATGCTTTCAGCCGTCCCTCGCCGCAGCGCGGGCAGCGCCCCTCGCCCTGCGTACTCGTCGTGTAGTTCGCGTCGCTCATCGGTCGCGCTCCTTTGCGAGAGTAGTCTCGCCGCTCACGGATTTGAGAAAGGCGCGGGCGACGGGTTAATATCGCCACCGTCTTTAGCACACCCGCAGCCGAAAGAGAAAGCCTTCCGAAGCCATGATGAAGAATGCACGCACGCACGCGGCCCTCTTGCTCCTGCTGCTTACCCTCTGCTGCGCAGCCGTCCCCGCGCAGGATCGTGGCGAACGCTTTGACTTCTACGCGCGCGGCCCCTACCGCGAGCAGGTGCCGCGTCCGCAGGCGCTTTTGCGCTATGACGTGGGCGCGTTCCACACCAACTACGCGATGATGGAGCGCGTCATGCAGGCGATAGCGCAGGCCGCGCCCGACCGCGTGCGTGTCTTCGACATCGGCTTGACGAACGAGTACCGCATGCAGCACGTCGTCGCCGTCTCGTCGCCCGAGAACATCGCGCGGCTCGACGAGATTCGGGGCAACCTCAAACGCTTGAGCGACCCGCGCGGGCTCTCCGACGCCGAGGCGCAGAGGCTTATCTCGACGACTCCCGTCGCGCTCTGGATGCAGTACACCATCCACGGCAACGAGTCCGCTTCGTTCGAGGCGATGATGCAGGTGCTCTATCAACTCGCCGCTTCAAACGAGCCCGCGACGCTCGACATCCTTAAGAACAGCGTCACTCTCATCAACGTCTGCGCCAACCCGGACGGGCACGAGCGCTTCGTCACCTGGTACAACTCCTTCGGCGTCGGCGACCCCGAGCCTTCGGCCGCCGAGCACGACGAGCCGTGGTCGGTCTACGGGCGCGTGAACCGTTACCGCTTCGATCTCAACCGCGACAACATCGCCACCTCGCAGGTCGAGACACGCAACATGCAGCGTGCCTTCCTCGAATGGAACCCACAGGTTGCGGTTGACCATCACGGCCAGCCCGCGCAGTTCTTCTTTCCGCCTGCGGCGCTGCCCGTCAATCCGAACCTGCCGCCCGAGCAGACCGAGCGCTGGCTGACGACCTTTGGACGCGCCAACGCCGCGCAGTTCGACCAGCGCAACTGGGACTTCTACGTCCGCGACATCTTCGATCTCTTCTACCCCGGCTACTGGGATTCGTGGCCCAGCTTGCAAGGCGCGACGGGGATGACCTACGAGACGGACGGTGGCGGCTGGAAGGGCTTACGTTGGAAGCGCGACGACGATACCATCGTCACCTTGCGCTCAGGAATAGCCAAGCACTTCGTCGCGAGTTTGACGACCATCGCCACCGCCGCCTCGAACCGCGAAGCGCGGCTGCGCGACTTCTACGAGTTCAAGCGCACAGCGATTGAAGAAGGACGAACGGGACGCGTGCGCCGCTTCGTCATCCTCCCCGGCAGAGACCCCGGCCGCGCCGCCGAGCTAATAGAGAACCTTCTGCGCGCGGGCGTCGAAGTCCAGCAGACGAGCGCGCCGTTCCGCTCGGCGCGAGCGCACGACTATTCGGGCAAGGACTCGCCGTCGGCCGCACACGACTTCCCCGCGGGCGCATACGTCGTAGACCTCGCGCAGCCCGCCAAGCGCATCGCCAAAGCTCTCTTAGAAGTTCACACGCCGCAGGACGAGCCATTCCAGCGCGAGCAGCTTGCACGCTTCGCGCGCAACGAACGGCGCGGTCGCAGCGGCGCGAAGGAGGATTACGGCTTCTACGACATCACTGCATGGTCTCTGCCAATCTCCTTCGGCGTCGAAGCCTTCTGGACTGAAGACGACGCGCAGGTTCAGTCCGCGCCCGTGCGCCTCGACGAGCCGCGTATGATGTCGCTCGTCAACAACGAGGACTACATCGGCCCGAACTTGGGAGTCCCGGCGGCGGGTTCATCATCCGCGACCGGAACAGCGACGGGCGGCGGCGGAGGCATACAGGACGGCGGCACGCGTTCGAGGTTCGGGATGATTTCAAATGCGCCGCGCGGCGGTGTGACGGGGCGCGCGCAGACTGCTTACATCATCCCTTATGAGTCGAACGGCGCGGCCTCGCTCATCTTCCGTCTGCTGCGTGAGGGTTTCAAACTCGCGGTCTCGACGAAGCCTCTAAACGCGGGCGGGCGCGATTGGCCGCGCGGCACTGTGGTCGCGCGCATCTCGCGCAACCCTGACGCGCTTCACGAACGCATCGCACAACTCGCGCAGGAGTCTGGCGTAACGGTCGTGGCCGTTAGCTCGGGCTTCCCCGAGACGGGCGAGACTGGTGTCGGCTCGGAGGCGGTCGTCAGTCTTCGCAGACCAAAGATCATCGTCGCGGCGGACGAGCCCGTGAGCACAACGGGCTACGGCGCGATGTGGTGGACGTTCGACCGCATGGGCGTTGACTTCACGCCGATGACGATTGACGCTATCAAGAACACGCGGCTCGACAGCTACAACGTCATCATCCTGCCCGACGGAAGCGCCGCCGGATACTTCTCTCGCTTCGGCAAGGGCGGCGTCGAGGCTCTGCGCGGTTGGGTCGAGCGCGGCGGCACGCTCGTTCTCGTCAAGGGCGCGGCCGTCTTCGGCGCACTCAAGGATGTCAACTTCACCTCCGCGCGACTCGTCGGCAGCGATGACGACGACCAGAAGGGCGAAGCGGCGGCAGCGGGCGGCGGCGAAGCGAAACCGACGCCAACACCTTCCCCTTCGCCCGAAGACGCGGGCGGCGCGAACACCGCCGCGCAGTCCGCGCAGCGACGCGGACGCCGACAGACGCAAGCGGCAACTTCGACGCCCGAGCAACAGGAAGTCTCTTCGGCGCAGACCGAGAAGATGGAGGGAGCCGCGCCCGACCTGCCGCCGATTGCATCGCCCTCGGCGCGACCCGGCCGCGTGCCCGAGGCCGTGCCCGGCGCAATCATGCGCGCCACGCTCGACCGCCGCACGCCGCTCACATACGGCTATGAACAGGCGACCTTGCCCGTGCTCGTGGACTCGGGATACTTCTTCCGCCCGTCGAAGGAGGGCACGAACGCCGTCGTCTTCGCGGGCGAAGCGGCGCAGCCGCTCCATGTCGCCGGGTTCATCTGGCCGACGACCGAATCACTGCTGCGCGGCACGGCCTACGTCATTGACGAGCCGACCGGCAGAGGGCATATCGTCCTCTTCGCTGAAGACCCGAACTTCCGCGCCATCTGGCGCTCGACGACGCGGCTTTTCTTCAACGCGTTTCTTTTTCAACCAATCCTTTAGTAAATCGTGAACCGTAAATCGTAAACAGATGAGGCGCGCGAACGATTCACGATTTTCGATTACGATTCACGGCTCTTATGTTTCAACTCAGGGCGGCTTTTAGCGAGCAGGTAGAGTGGAGGACGAGCGTTGAGGCGGCGCACGCTTTCTTCAACGACTTGAGGAACTTCGTCGAGTTGATGCCGGGCGTCGAGCGCATCACGGCCGACGCCGAAGGCATCGCGCGCTGGCTGATACGCGCCGAGGTGCCAGTGGTCGGGGCTATCCGGCAGGCGTTCGCTGTCTCGCAGTCGGTGGACGAGCCGTCGCGCATCGAGTGGTCTCCGGTCGTCGGCGAGCGCAAGAACTTCCTGCGCTACACGGCCAGCTTCGAGACGCGCGGCGAGACGACGCGGATACGAATCGAGCAGCGGGTCGAACTGCGACGCAACTCAGCGCGCGAGCTGCACACGCTCGCCGGTCTCGCGGGCGAAGGCCGCCTCAGCGCCGCTCTTCAGAAGGGCGTCACCGAAATGCTCCAATCCTTTCTCAAACGCGCGCGGGCGAAGCTGGAAAAGTAGGATAAGAAGAGAGCACAAAGGCTCAAGGCTCGAAGTTGATCTCGTCAACAACTTCGAGCCTTGAGCCTTTCCGCCTTTGTGCTTTCATTAAAAGCGCAGCCCGATGCCCGCGTTGAACTGTAGATTGTGTCGCGTCTCGGCGGGTATGCGCGGGGACGTGGTCGTGGTGATGAAGGTCGCGTTGTCACGCTCGCCGTAGCGGATGATTGTGTCGCCGAGGTCGAAGCGCGTGAGGATGCGGCTCGTGGGATAGAACTCAAGCACGCCGCCCACGTCCATCGAGAAATAGTTCCTGCGCCTGTCATCGAACGTGGGGACGAGGAACTGCTGCCCGCCGACGGTGACAGTCCGGG
>JAVXWN010000027.1:0-4371 GCA_032230645.1 Acidobacteriota bacterium
CTCCTGAAAATTGCCCGGGCCGTCGCGCGCTCAACCTCAGCCTTCGGACGTGGTGCGCGCCTTCTGGCGCGCGGGCCGGAGGAGGATGTTGTCTATGAGGCGCGTCCGGCCGACGTGCGCGGCGAGAGCGATGAGCACGGAGCGGTCGTCGGGGATGCGGTCGAACTTCTCCATCGTCTCGGCGTCAACGACCCCGACGTATTCAAGACGCGCGAGCGGCTCCGACTCGACCTGCGCGCGCACGGCCTCGGCCAGACGACGCGGGTTGCGCTCGCCTTCGAGATAGACCTCGCGCGCCTGCGCGAGCGCGCGGTAGAGCACCGAGGCCGCCCTGTGCTGCTCTTCGCTCAGGTATGCGTTGCGCGACGAGAGTGCAAGCCCCGTCGCCTCGCGCACCGTCGGGAGGACGACGACCTCGATGTCGAAGGCGAGGTCGCGCACGAGGCGTTTGACGACGATGGTCTGTTGGGCGTCCTTCTGTCCGAAGAAGGCGAAGTCGGGGCGGATGGAGTTGAAGAGAACTGTGAGGACGGTGGCGACGCCGCGAAAGTGTCCGGGTCGCGCGCTGCCCTCCATCGCCTCCGAAATGCTCTCGACGGTGATGTAGGTTGAGAAGCCCTTCGGATAAATCTCTTCGACGGGCGGCGCGAAGATGTAGTCAACGTTGTAGTCGGCGAGCTTCGTCGTGTCACCCGTCAGATCGCGCGGGTAGCGGTTGAAGTCCTCCGAAGGGGCGAACTGCGTCGGGTTGACGAAGACCGAGACGATGACCACGTCGCACATCCGGCGTGCTTCGCGCACCAGCGAAAGGTGGCCGTCGTGCAGCGCGCCCATCGTCGGCACGAGCCCGATGGTCTTGTCCTCTTCGCGCCGGAGCTTGCGCGCGACCGATGCCATACGCTGGCGGCGGTTAATGATTTCCATTTTTGGTAAATGGTAAATGGCGAATGGTGAATGATGAATGGCGGTCGGTAGTCCGTGCATTTAAGGCTCGGGCACGGGAACTCGCGGGGCCGCTATTTACCATTCACTATTCACCATTCACTGCTTTCTTGTCTCCTCGTCGCTTGCGCCGCGCGACAGCCCCAGTTCGGCGGCGGCGTCGGCGGGAAGCGGGTAAGATTCCGAGTCGGAAGGGAAGGAGCCTGCGCGCACGTCTTCGGCGTAAGTTTGAATGGCTTCGCCCATCGCTTCGCGCAGGTTCGCGTACTGGCGCACGAAGCGCGGGCTCGTCTTGCTGAAAGAGAGGCCAAGCAGGTCGTGCGTGACGAGGATTTGCGCGTCGCAGTCGGGGCCTGCGCCGATGCCGATGGTCGGCACGTGCAAGGCTTCGGTCACCTCGCGCGCAATCTCGCGCGGGACGACTTCGAGGACGACGGCGAAGGCACCAGCCTCCTCAAGCATCCGAGCCTCCTCGACCAGAGCGCGCGCCGCGTCGGCCGTCTTCGCCTGCAAGCGATAGCTGCCGAGCTTGTTCAGAGACTGCGGCGTCAGCCCGATGTGCCCCATCACGGGAATCTCTTCGGCGACGAGTCGGCGGATGATTTCCACGCGACTCCTTCCACCTTCGAGCTTGACGGCCTCGGCACCGCCCTCTTTGACGAGACGGAGCGCACAGCGCACGGCGTCGTCCGCGCCAGTGTGATAGGTGCCGTAGGGCATGTCGGCGACGAGCAGCGCGCGCTCGACGCCGCGACGGACGGCGCGCGTGTGGTGGAGCATCTCTTCGAGCGTGACGGGCACCGTCGAGTCGTAGCCGAGCACGACGTTACCCAAAGAGTCGCCGACGAGAACGATGTCGGTGCCCGCCTCGTCAACGATGCGCGCGGTCGGGTAGTCGTAGGCGGTCAAGCAGACCAGCTTCTCGCCGCGCTCCTTGCTCGCGCGCACGGCGGGCACGGTCACTTTCTCGGGGCGCTGCTGTTTGAGATAGACCATTTGATGCTCACAACCTTTCGGCTCGCGCTGAAGTCAGTCGAGCCAGTCGGCCATACGAAGAAACTCGATTGTTCCAGGTGGGTGGGATAACGAAGTCAAAGGGTGATCTAAGATGAGGACGACCGCGTGCCTCCCGCTCGTGTGAAAGCACTCGGAAAAGTCGCCGGGCTTTCGCAGTTGGTAATCAAGTGACGCTCCGGTAAAGAAAGCTAAGAGCCCGGCGGCCAGCAGAAATGTTCGGCGACGCATGTTGGCGATATTCTACGCTCGCGCTACTCGGTCGGCAAATTTGAGAGCGCCGAATTATAGGCAGCCTCGCCCGAAGGGGCAAGGGAAAAAGGATGAGGATGAAGGATGAATAAGATTGAGTGATTGGTTCGTTGAATCATGAGCCGATGACTCATTGAATCAATCGCTTCATCCCTCATCCTTCATCCCTCATCCCTCATCCCTCATCCTTCATCCTTCATCCTTCCGCCGGGCTTCCAGAGTTCGACGCGCGAATCGTCTTCGGTCGTGGCGAGGAGTTCGGCGATTGTCATGTGGAGTGACGAGTGGCGCGCATGGGGTGCGAGTTCGGCGAGCGGAGCGAGGACGAAGCGGCGCAGGTGCAGGCGCGGGTGCGGAAGCGTGAGCGCGTCGGTCGCACGCCGTTCGTCGCCGTAGAGCAGGAGGTCGAGGTCGAGCGTGCGCGCGGCATGTGGGCTCACGCGTCGGCGGCCCGTGTCGCGCTCGATGCGGAGCAGGAGCGCGAGCAACTCTTCGGGCGATGGGAGCGGCGCGTCGAGTTCGGCCGCCATGTTGAGATAGGCGGGCTGCTCGTCTTCGACCCCGACCGGCTCGGTCTCGTAAACGGATGAGAAGCGCAGCACACGCAAGCCCGCCGACATCATCCCGCGCACGCCGAGCAAGAGGTTCCCCGCGCGGTCGCCGAGGTTCGAGCCCATCGCGATGTATGCTCGCACCGCTTTGCCTTCATGCGTCGATGACATCTTATTTGCGGCTTGATAGTAGAGCGGCGAACGGCCGGAGAAGGCTCAAGCATGTTCGCCTTCCATCTTCTTATTGAAGGCTTCCGACTGGCCGCGCGGGACGCTGAGCGTCTTCCACTGGGCGGACTTGAGGTGCTTGGCGAGAAAGACGATCTGCCCCGTGTGCTGGCCGTAATGAGCGAGCTGCCGGTTGACGGCCTCGACGATGGTGTGCGGCTCGCGCCTGATCGTGACGGTGCGCATCAAGTCCTCGCCGTGAAGCGAAGCGAGCGTGTCGAAGACCGTGCGCCAGCCCGCCTCCCAACGCTCCTCTATCGCGCGCCGGTCTTCACCCTCCGAGACGAACTCCGAGTCGCGCCGACGGTCTGCCTTCTCGCCGTCGGTCGTCAGAAAGTCCGTCCAGCGCGAGCGCATGTTGCCCGCCATGTGCTTCATGATGAGAGCGATGCTGTTCGACTCGGGGTCAGGCGTGCGAAAGAACTCTTCGTCGCTCACCTGCGCGGCCGCGAGGTCGGCAAGCTTCTTCAAATCGCGGAACTCCTCCAAGGCATTTTCAAGATAGTGTTGGGCGAGCGTGTCGGTCATGCTTCATCTTCTCCTTAAAGTAGACGGGCGCGAGCGCGGCTTGTCGAAAGTAAGCGATGCGCGACGCTGATTCTAATCCAAAGGCAGCGTCGTCGTCAGCCTCAGGCCGTGAGAGTCGCGCGACGGGGCAGCGGTGGTATAACTTGTCCGAGCCGCGCCGTGTGGCGGCGTTGAAGACTCGCGTGAGAGGGCCCCAACCGATGTCACAACTCATGGCGCTGGTGTGGTTGAAGTGGACGCTGTTCCGCAACTCGATGCGTTCGCGCAGGGCCGTGGCGGGGCGCGTGGCGGCGGGGCTGGGGATGCTCGCGGGTCTCACGCTGTCGCTCATCGTTGCGGTGAGCATCGGCATCGGCGCGTACTTCCTTTCGGCGCATCCTCCGGCGGGCGTCGAGGGCGCGGGCGAGTTGCAGGCGCGCGCGGGCTTCGTCGTGTTGCTCTTCGTCTTCACGATTGCCTTCGTGATGTGGGCGCTGATGCCGCTTGCGCTCGGCGGCGGCAACCGGTTCGAGCCGTCGAAGATGCTGCTCTACCCGGTCTCTTTGGGCAAGCTCTTCGCGTTCGACTTCGTGAGCGACCTGACGAGCCTCACGTCGGTCTTCATCGTGCCGTCGCTAGTAGCCGTGGGCGTCGGGGTCGGGCTCGGGCGGGGGAGCCTCGCGGCGGGGCTCGCGGTCTCGGCGTGCGCGGTCGCGTTCGGACTTTCGTTCTCGAAGCTTTTGTCGGTGGGCATCGGCGCGTTGATGAAGACGCGGCGGACGCGCGGCGAGATGGTGCTCGCGCTTCTCGGCGCGGTGCTGGGCCTGACGGGCGCGTTGATGGGGCAGTTGATGCCTCTGCTCGAACGCTACTCGGC
>JAVXWN010000055.1:0-5435 GCA_032230645.1 Acidobacteriota bacterium
GAGACGATGAAGATGCCCGAGCCGATCATCGAGCCCGCCACGATCATCGTCGAATCCCAGAGCCCCAAGCCCCGGATGAATCCCGTCCGCCTGTCTTCAGCTTCCGCCATAGCTTCCCTCTCCGAGCCTTAGGGTTTCCGGGCCGACGTAGAACTCCGGCCACGCGTGCAAGGCCACTACGGCCGCACGCTCCGAACTCTTGCTGTACAGATTGCAGATTACTGAACTGACGCGGCGCGAGGAGATTGCGCCGCCCCATACCAACAGGTCGTCCGAACAACGCCCGCCGAGATGTCGCTTGAGCGTTGGCGCATTATACAGCTTTCAACTCCGGAGTCTAGTGAAAGGATGCGGGATGAAGTGATTGATTCATTGATTCATTTGTTCATTGAATCAATGAGCCGATGAACAGATAACTTAGTCACTTTATCCTTCATCCTTCATCCTTCATCCTTCTGTAACCCGGCTGCTCTGTGTCATACTTCGCAAAACTTTTCAGGAACCGGAGGGTGCATATGGGTCAGAGCGATTCGGGCGAGATACCGCGTCGGACTTTGGGGCGCACGGGCGTTGAGGTCTCGGCGTTGGCGTTGGGCGGCTATCATCTCGGGCTGGTGAAGGGCGGCCAGCGAGAGGTCTCGCGCATCGTGCACGAGGCGTTGGACGCCGGGCTCGACTTCATGGACAACGCGTGGGAGTACCACGACGGGCGCAGCGAGGAGTTGATGGGCAAGGCGCTCGAAGGCCGACGCGCGAGCGTGTTCCTGATGACGAAGGTCTGCTCGCACGGCCGCGACAAGCGCACCGCGCTCAGGCAGCTTGAAGAGTCGCTTCGACGTTTGAAGACCGACCATCTCGACCTCTGGCAGATTCACGAAGTCGTCTACGACAACGACCCCGACTTGCACTTCGCGCCCGGCGGCGCGGTCGAAGCGTTGGAGCAGGCAAAGCGCGACGGCAAGGTGCGCTTCGTCGGCTTCACGGGACACAAAGACCCTTCGATACATCTCAAGATGCTCGCGCACGACTTCCCCTTCGACACTTGCCAGATGCCTCTGAACGTCTTCGACGCCACCTTCCGCAGCTTCGAGCAGCGTGTGCTGCCCGAGCTTCTCAAGCGCCGGATAGCGCCGCTCGGCATGAAGAGCATGTGCGGCGAGGGCACGCCCATCAAGAAGCGCGCGGTCAAACCCGAAGAGGCTCTGCGCTACGCGATGAGCCTGCCCGTCGGCGCGACCATCAGCGGCATTGACTCGCTCAAGGTGCTTCGCCAGAACCTTCGCATCGCGCGCGGCTTCGAGCCCTACACCGCCGCCGAGATGCAGTCACTCCGCGAACGCTGCGCTGAGGCGGCGGCCGACGGTCGCTTCGAGCTTTATAAAACTTCGAAGCAGTTCGACGGCCCGCCCGGCCGCAAGCAGCACAAGTTCCCCCCGCTCGAAGAGCTTGCCGCCTGAAACTCTTGGGAGGCTGAAAGAAGATGAGCTTCGCACAAGACGGCTCCTCCGACATCGAGGGCGGCGCAGTGGGCTTCGCGCCCGAGTCGGGCGACATGAGCGCCGAAGACTTCCGCCGCTACGGTCATGAGGTCGTTGATTGGATAGCCGACTACTTCTCGCACCCCGAGCGTTATCCCGTGCTCGCGCAAGTCGAGCCCGGACAGCTTCGCTCTCAACTTCCCGCCGAGCCGCCCGAGCAGAGCGAGCCGATGCCGCAGATTCTCTCCGACTTCGAGCGACTGGTCGTGCCCGCGCTGACGCACTGGAACCATCCCTCGTTCTTCGCGTACTTCGCCACGACGGCCTCCGCGCCCGGGATACTTGGCGAACTGCTCTCGGCGGCCTTCGACGCAAAGGCGATGCTGTGGCGCACCTCGCCCGCCTCGACTGAGCTTGAAGAGGTCGCGCTCGACTGGCTGCGACAGTTGATGGGGCTGCCTGAAGGTTTTGGCGGCATCATCTACGACACGGCCTCTGTCGCCACGATGCACGCCGTCGCCGCCGCGCGCGAGGCGCTCGACATCAGTATACGCGAGGACGGCATGAGCGGGCGCGCTGACCTTCCGCTACTGCGTCTCTATGCTTCCGAGCAGGCGCATTCATCGGTTGAGAAGGCGCTCATCGCGCTCGGCCTCGGGCAGCGTTCGCTCCGCAAAGTTCCAGCCGACTCCGAGTTCCGCATGGACGCCGACGCGCTGGCGACTTTAGTTGAAGAGGATCATCGAGCGGGCGTGCTTCCCTTCTGCGTCGTCGCCACCGTGGGCACGACTTCGACGACGAGCATTGACCCGGTGCCCGCAATCGCGGACGTGTGCGAGCGCGAAGGACTCTGGCTTCACGTCGATGCCGCATACGCGGGCTCGGCCGCGGTCGTGCCCGAGATGCAGCACATACTCGGGGGTTGCGAGCGCGCGGATTCGCTGGTGACGAATCCGCACAAGTGGCTCTTCACGCCGTTCGATCTATCGGCGCTATACAGCCGCCGTCTCGACGTGCTGCGCCGCGCCTTCACGCTCACGCCCGAGTACCTGCGCACGCCCGAGCAGGCGGAGGTGCGCAACGGGTCGGATTACGGCGTGCAGCTTGGACGACGCTTTCGCGCGCTCAAGCTCTGGATGATACTGCGCTACTTCGGGCGCGAAGGGCTCGTCGCGCGCATACGCGAGCACTGCCGACTCGCGCAACTCTTTGCCTCTTGGGTCGAAGAGTCTACAGGTTGGGAGATGCTTGCGCCCACACCATTCAGCGTCGTCTGTTTCCGCGCGCAACCGGGCGTCGAGGGTGAGACGGACGGGGCCCGCGCGGCGCGGCTTGACGCCTTGAACGAGCGACTTATGAACGCCGTCAACGCGACCGGCAAAGCTTTCCTCTCGCACACGAAGCTCAACGGCGTCTTCACGCTTCGCCTCGCCGTCGGCAACATACGCACGACCGAGGAGCACGTCGGCCGCGCGTGGCAACTGCTCAACGAGAAGCTCAACGAATTCTCAAGCGACGTTTAAGACGAGAGACTTCCATCAGAGACCGAGGTTGAAAAAATGCTGACGCACATCGTCATCTGGAAATACAAAACGGAAGCAGGCGCTAACGAGCGCCGCGAGCACATCGAACGCCTGCGCCGTCTGAAGGAGATCATCCCCGAGTTACAAAGCCTCGCCGTCGGCGCGGACGTGCTCGGCCTTCCGCGCTCCTACGACACCGGCCTCGTCGCAGTCTTTCAAGACCGCGCAGGGCTCGATGCCTACACCATACACCCCGACCACGTTGCGGTCGCAGACCTCGGCCGCACCATCAGCGAGCATGTTGCCTCCGTGGACTTTGAAGAAGAGTGATGAATGATGAGTGATGAGCGATGAATAATGTCACGTCGTTGTATTCATCATTCATCGCTCGTCATTCATCACTTCACCAAACCGATGAAGCGTTGGAAGAAGATCGCGCTCGCGTTGTTCGCCTTGCTGCTGCTCTCGCAGGTGCCGTTTGCATGCAGGCGTTACAGGCTCGGGCGGTTGGGTGCGGCGGTTGACGCGGTCAACTCCGTGCGCGTGGGGGCGCCGCCCGAAGAGCGTTACGAAGATTACGCGGGCGTCTTTCACGTACACTCCTCGCTCGGCGGGCACAGCACGGGGCGGCTCGAAGATATAGTCCGCGCGGCGAAGCAGACGGGCCTCGCATTCGTCCTGATGACCGAGCACCCTTCGCCCTTCGTCAACACGGCCGAAGCGACGCTTAAGGGAACGCACGAGGGCGTCCTCTTCGTCGGCGGCAGCGAGCTGGCCGCGTCGGATGGAGGTCGCCTCTTCGTCCTCCCCGGCGTCGAGGCCGTCACACCGAATCCACCTCTCCGAGACCTCGTCGCGCACGCGAAGACCGAAGGACGCCTCGCCGTCGTCGGCTACCCCGAGCAGGTCGGCGACCTCGCCGTGGGCGTCTATGACGGCATGGAGGTCTACAACCTCTACACCAACGCGAAGCGAATCAATTACGCAACGCTCTTCTTCGACGGCCTCTGGTCTTACTGGGGACGCACAGAGCTACTCTTCGCGAGGTTCTATGAACGACCCGACGCGAACCTCAAGAGGTGGGATGAGATCAACGCCTCCGGCACGCAGCGCGTCTACGCCTACGCCGGTAACGACGCGCATGCGAACGTCGGCATCTCTTTGCAAGAGCAGACCGGCGAGAAAATCTTCGACATCAAGCTCGACCCCTACGAGCGCAGCTTTCGTCTCGTGCGCACGCACGTCCTCGTTGAAAAGGGCACGCCGCTCGACGCGGAGAGTCTGCTCGCGGCGCTACGCGCGGGGCATAGCTACGTTGCCTTCGACGTGTTCGGCGACGCGTCGGGCTTCCGCTTCATGGCCGGGGGCGACGCGGGCGTGCGCGTGATGGGTGACGAGATAGAACTTACTGCGGCGGGCGGCGCGGTCACCCTGTCGGCGCGCGCGCCCGTCCGGTGCCGGATGGTCTTCTTCCGCAATGGGCAGGTCGTGCGTGAAGTGAACGACTCGGCGCAGGCCGAATTGTCAGTCGGCGAGCGTGGCGTCTACCGCGTGGAGGTCTATCTGAATCAGCTCGGCAGCATTGTGAAGGGGAAGCCGTGGATCATCTCAAACCCGATCTTCGTGCGCTGAAGCTGTTGAGTCGTCGTGATTGAAGAGAACTACTGTCGATATTGAAGAGGACTGAAAGCAGATTCTCTTTCGTACAGACACAAAATCGCCCCGCAGTCGCTAAAGCTTGTGCGGGGCGCTTCGCTGGGTCGGAAGCCCGTACCCAATTTGGCGGAGACGGTGCCTAAGCTACCGTATACTGTAGAGAATCACGTGTTTGATTCTTCTCACGCTTCCAAACCCAGTGTAGCGGGATTGTGCGTGTACAGCCTCCTGAAAGGGTTATCCAAGTACCTCGGAGTTTAAGCCCGAACGGCTCATCTGTCAAGATTCACTTTGACCGTCCAAGTCGGATACGCACGCCCTTCTCTTCAAGCGAATGACATCTCAAATAGGGCAGCGCAGCAGGCTACACGCTTTCGGCTGTTGGCGACCTATTTGGTTGAGGCAGTGCCCAAAACTTCTTTAAAAGCCAAAATTTAGGAACGTTTAGCAGACTCCGGCGTGGCATCACACTTGCTCTTAATGGTTCGCCCGAACCATGCAAGGATGTCAGGCATCCAACGGCGGGCTCGGACAAAGGAATGCGGTGGCGGTGGCGAGGTTCTCCACCCTTGGAGTCTTCAGATGACAGAAGCAACAATCCCTCTATGGCAGGTCGGAAAGCCGAGCGACGCGGCGGCGGCGGCCAAGCCCGCCACGGATTACGAGTTGACGCGAGCGGCGTCCGGCGGAGACATGGCCTCGTTCGAGGAGTTGTACTCGCGCCACTCTCGGCGTGTCTACTCGCTGTGCCTGCGGATGACTGCCAACACGGCCGAAG